>JABDEK010000019.1 GCA_013287135.1 Acidobacteriota bacterium
CCTCTCCGGTGGCGTTATAACCAGCAATACCATTACCGGTCCGGGCGCAGGATCGTTTAATGCCCAGGGCCTGACTGGTCAAAATGGATCCTTCACTGCCTCGATCAACGTAATCACAAATTGGGAGTCCGCCATAGTGGACTTCAACGCAGGAACGTACACCAATAACACGATACGCGAGACGTCCGTTGGATTTGCCTTCAACACCTCCGGGGCTACTGTAAATTCAAATACGATCGCGCATGTCGCAATTAGCGGAATCGAGTTCAATTGCAATACCGGCACGGTGAGGGGCAACACAATCGACGATGCGGAGACTGGCTTGAACGACGTTCCGGGGAGCCAGAACTCGACGAACAACTTCTTCAACGTGGTGACAATCCGAAACGATGGATGTTCGGACGCTAGTTCGGGTTTGTCCAAGGGTGCAGCGGCGCACACGCCAAAAAGAGTCCCGCGAACCTAATAGGCAGTGACATAGTGGGCTTTCTAAACTCCGGTCGAAGCGTTAGGAAATGCTTTCCCGCCGTAACAACGATGTAATGCCCGGTAACACCACGACTAGTACTGACCGAAAGCCCGAGTTCGGGCTTGACTTTGAGTTCTTCGAGAGTATAGTCCCCGCCAGACCGTAGTGGATATCTCGTTCTCTCTCTCCTGAAGCCTGAGCGATGAAAAATGGTTTTGCTGTCGAGTCACGTTTATACATTTGGGACCCAGTGAAAAGTTAGGAGGAACCATGCGACGAAGCACTTCACGGGCGTTTCAGTACTTTTGTGTGCCCAGTCTCCTCCTATGTCTGGCGCTCGCAGTACTGGCCAAGGATGGACGCGACTTCGCCGGTTATTATGCGCTCAGCAACGTCAGCGAGCGAGGCGATAAGGTCGAGTTCACGATGACGGTGCTGGTTTTCAACTACAGCGATCTGGGCGACATCAACGCACCGGTCATCGCGCTGTTGGAAGCAGAGTCGCACGCGAAGCTGGGCGAATTCAGCGCGGTGAAAACGATACCTGCGAAGCATGACGTAATCGTCAGCGGGAAATTCAGCGTGTCAAAGATGGAATTTCAGAGTTGGAGCAAGCATGGCAGCCCGCAGGTCGTCGTGATCTATGAGGACTCTGGGCGCACTCTGCGCGAGCACGTACAGCTATCGCGGCGACCGATGTTGCCGCCAGTGACAGCGTATTAGGCGTTGTCTGACGAAAAACGACGAAATTCCTGGGAGAAAAATTGATGCGTCCATTTCGCATGTTCCTTCTGATTTTTTTTCCGGTACTTGTGTTCACTCTCAGCGCGGGAGCGCAGCAGGATCAAATCAACACGGTGGTAGGCGGCAGCGGGCCGAACGACATCCCTGCCATTGACGCCGACTTGTATGGGCCGTATCAGGTCGCTCTCGATAGTCACGGAAACTACTATTTTGCCAGCAGGAATCGGCACCAAGTTTTCAAGGTGGACAGCACGGGTTTCCTCACCGTGGTGGCCGGAAATGGTTTGCAGGGTTATAGCGGCGACGGGGTTTTCGGCGGAGCGGCGCAGGCCATGCTGAACACCCCTTTTGGTGTGACGGTGGACAGTCTCGGCAACGTGTACATTGCGGATACGTACAACCAAGTAATCCGAAAGGTTGACACTACTAACACGATCACGACCGTGGCAGGTGTTGTAGGCAATGCGGGTTACAACGGCGATGGTAGTCCGGCCACTTCGTTCTGGTTGTATTATCCGTCGCAGTTGGCCGTCGACTCCTCGAATAATGTTTTTATCGCCGACGCGAATAACGCCCGCATTCGAAAACTCACGGTCTCCAGTGGCACCATCAGCACGGTGGCTGGAAATGGTGGAAGCTACGCCTATTGTGCGAATGGCACACTCGCTACCTCTTGTGACCTTTCCTACACGTTATCCGTGGCCGTGGACTCTGCCGACGATATTTTTCTCGAAGATGTCAACGAATGTGTTGTTTATGAAGTGAATCACGGGACGGGCAACATCACGACCATCGCAGGTACGGCTGGTACCTGCGGCGGCACTGGCGATGGCGGCGCGGCGACTAGTGCGGAAATAAACCCGCTCGGTTATGGTGAACTCGCCGTCAACAGCGCGGGGACGCAAGTTTGGCTCGCAGACTATTGGAACGATGCCATCCGACTGATTGCTGTGGGCGGCCACATCAATACTGTCGCTGGGCAAAACGGCACGTGCAATGGCACCTCAGGCGACGGTGGAGCGGCCACGAGCGCTTGTGTAGGTTACCCTATCGGCATCGCAGTGGATAGCGCGGGGGATCTTTTCTTAACGAACGGTTTTAATGGGGTTACTGTTGGTGTCCGCGAAGTGCCCTGCTCGCTCGGCGGTGCCTGCACGCCCCCGACCGGAGACACAGCAGGTAACATCTACACCGTGGCAGGAAATGGCAGCACCAGCGACGAATCGCCGGTCAATGGTGTCCCAGCGCTGAACGTGACTCTATATTACCCGGCAGGCGTATTGGTGGATCCGTCCGGAAATATCTTCATTTCTGACACCGCTAACCAAGTTGTTCGCGAACTTGTGAACTCCAGCGGCGACGTCAATATCTTTGCAGGAAAAGGAACGGCTGGCTATGGGAGTGACGGCGTCCCGGCCACGAGCGCATATGTTAACTATCCGGCGGGCATAGCACGCGATTACAACGGCAACATTTTCTTTGCAGATACCGATAACTGTATCATCCGCGAAGTGAACACGTCTAGCAACATCAGCACGTTTGCTGGAATACCACTGTCATGCGCCTACGGCGGGGACGGCGGACTACCGACCGGCGCTCACCTTAATCACCCGAACGACGTGTTCTTGGACACCTACGGCAACATGTTCATCGCTGACACTTCCAATCAAGTGATACGCGAGATCGTGTGCGCGACGACGGGCACGCTCACCTGTATTCCGCCGACAGGCGAGACAGGGGGCTACATCTATACGGTCGCCGGAAACAACCACCAAGGATACGGTGGTGACGGCGGACCTGCCACCAGCGCCGAACTGTACGCCCCTTTCTCTGCTGCGGTGGATGGCGCGGGGAACCTCTACGTCGCCGACACCGACAACCACCGAATTCGCGAAGTGAACGCTGTAACCAAAGTGATCGACACTGTCGCTGGCAACGGAACTGGAGGTTTCAGCGGGGACGGCCCAGCCACGGCGAACAGTTTGTATTACCCTGAAGCAGTCCGTGCGGGTGCCAACGGCAATATATTCATCGCCGATACCAACAATAACCGGATTCGATGGGTGGACGCTGCTGGCACAATGACCACGTTCGCCGGTACTGGCGGTGGCTCCGGTGGCGATGGCGGTCCCGCTATTGATGCTGGGTTGTACCTTCCGGCTGCGCTTTTCGAAGACACGTCCGGCAACTTCTTCATTGCCGACACGTACAACGACCGCATTCGCAAGATCAACGCGTTTGCTGCGGTAGGGCGTTCCGCCAGCAGCCTCCTTTTCGAGATACAGCCGGTGGGCACGATTAGCGACGCATTGGATCTTATTCTTAGTGGCATTGGGCCTGCATCAATCACAAACGTCAGCACTAGCGGAGACTTCACCGAGTTGGACAACTGCGTCGGAAGCTTGCCCAACGGAACGACGTGCACCGTGTCGGTTTACTTCATGCCGACCCACTCCGGTGCGCGATATGGCACGCTGACCGTCACTACCAACGGCTACCTCAACACCACAACCACGGTCGCGTTGCAAGGAACGGGAGAGGGCCTCACGATCACGGGCGCTCCACTTTCGTTTGGCAGCCACGTGATCGGTACACCCACCGCTAAGAGTGTAACCATTAAGGGCAGCACGACGTATAGCTCGCTAGCACTTTCCGGTGATACCACGGACTTCACCATAACAAACAACACCTGCACCGGCACGATTTCGTCTTGCACAATCAGCGTTAACTTTAACCCCCAAAGCGCTGGCTTGAAAAAAGCCACACTAGTTATAAAGGATAGCGATCCTACTAGCCCGCAATTAGTCGCCGCCACCGGATCGGGAACCAGCTATGAATCACTTACTCCCGCGTCGGTAAAGTTTGCGAACACCCTAATCAACGCGACTAGCGCGAACACAAAAATCACCTTCAAGTACACGGGAACCGGCACGTTGACGTTGAGCGGCATCACGCCGAGCGCCAACTTCTCCGTGGACGAGACGGGAATTACGACCGACCCATGCAGCAATGGGTTAATGTTGACGCAGAATAAATTCTGCTACTTCAACGTGGCGTGCTCTCCTGGTACCACGCTTGGGCAGATCACCGGCAACGTGACCGTGTCGTTCACGGGAGACATTCACAACTCTTCGTTGGTGCTCCCGCTGAGCGGAAACGGCACGGAGGTCAAGATCACTGGGTCGCTGGCGTTCGGCACAGTGACGGGAGGTACATCGAAACCTCTATCGGTGACAGTCACTAACGAGGGAACGGTACCGTTGACCTTCAGCCCCGCCCCGTCAATGAGCGGCACGGACGCTGCGCAATACGTCGTACTCCCGTATAGCGTTAGCCCGCTCTATAGCACTTGTCTGAACGGATCGGTAACGCTCACGCAGACCCAACACTGCACGATCACCGTGCAGTTCAACTCGCCGGCGGGCAGCGCCGGGTCGGCCAATCCCGCTACGCTGAACATTTACGACAATGGCGGAGGCAGTCCGCAGACATCGGCCGCGTCCGGCAAAGACTAAAACAATACAACCAACACGGACAGCGGGGAGCGCAGTAAGGTTCCCCGCTTTTCTTTCAATTCACCACCGAAGATCGTCTCCGCGTGCCACATCAATCGCAAAACTATGCGCCAAGTTATTTGGGTGGTCGCCCCACCCTTTCCCTTTCGTCCCAATTGGGACTGTCAAATCTCCCGCCTTGCGCTATCACCGCATCCATCCGATAGCGTCGGCCCTAGCGGCTCTCCGTAGCGCCTAGCGGCATTTGACTGAGCTAGAAAACCCATCGGGAACGTAAATTTTATAATTTTCTGGTGCGTCGCTACGCTGGAAGAAGAAATATCGAAAACTAGGGCAGGAACGATTGCAGGGTCGGTACTTTTGCGAGAGTAATCCGCCATCTGGAACGAATAAACGAATCGGGAAGCTTCTGTTAGGCAACCGATTCGCCAAGGCGGCGCGGGGAGACTCATTGCCCTGAAAAAGATAGGTGTCCCTGTGTATAAGGTTTCCTGTGAAATTGGTTCTGAAAAGATACTTGCCTTAGCTGAGAAGAAACTGGATGAGTTGAGTACGGCGAAGCCATCCTCTACGAAGTAGAGGA
The DNA here is from genome assembly GCA_013287135.1 of Acidobacteriota bacterium. Lineage (GTDB taxonomy): Bacteria > Acidobacteriota > Terriglobia > Acidiferrales > UBA7541 > Palsa-295. The sequence goes on from JABDEK010000019.1 coordinate 5,312, forward strand.
TATTAGTGGTCTAACTAGTACTAAATATATATTTAAACTAAGTTTAGCGGTGTGAACCCCTACAGCGTCGCCAAACTTGTTGGAATTACCGTCGACATACTAGAAAGGCACTACGCGCCACTTATTCCGGAGCTTCGCGAGCGTGTGAGGCGTGCACTCGATAGTGCTGAAGGCTTGGATGGAATGCTCCGCCGGAACACCTATTCACAGGAACAGAAAGAACATATCCACTAAAGAACCCACTGGCTGTTCGATCAATTCGTATTGAATCTCGCCTTCAGTCGGAATCTCGAAGAGGAAATCCGAATCAGCTAATCTTTGAAGAATGGCGGTGACAAATTGGTGAGGGTGTAAAAAATGCGATAACTATAACAGAATTAGCGGGTGAGCCTGTAAGCCGGATTCTGTCCGCCGCGCGTCGCTAATCCTAATTCGCATCAGGATTCTTAACGCGCGACACGGTGATCATTCCTCTAGGTTCCGGATCGCTCCGGGACTCAAGCAGCCTACCCGAGGGTCGCAGCAAACACTCCTTCGAGTGTTCGCATACGGGCTGGGCCAGCCCTCCCCTCCTATTTGACCTTGCTCCACGCGGGGTTTTCCGTGCCCCGGATGTTGCCACCCGGGCGGTGGGCTCTTACCCCACCTTTTCACCCTTGCCAAATGCGCCGACCGTTAGAGGCGAGCCCCAGGTTTTACCTGCGGCCCACCGCCGAAGTCCAAGCCTCACCGGCGGTTTATTTTCTGTGGCACTTTCCGTAGCCGCTCCAGACATGCTCGCGCACGCCTTGAACGTGGCCCCCTGGCGTTACCAGGCGCGTTGCCCTTCACCCTGAGAGGCTGCCAGTGGCAGCTTCAAGGTTGTGGAGTCCGGACTTTCCTCCCGTCCATCCCGCTTTCGCCGAAACGGACCGGCGATCACCCGGCTCACCCGCTACGCCAATTATACGCTGTCACATGGCGGGCAACAATGAGCGATGAACGGAACGATTATCGTGAAGGAAATACCTGCCGCATTTATTTCGCGGAAACTAGTTTCTCGAACTGGCTCTCATCCAAGATCGAAACGCCCAGAGATTGCGCCTTCGCCAGCTTTGAGCCGGGATCAGCACCCGCCACCACGTAGCTAGTTTTCTTGCTAACCGATCCGCCAGCTTTCCCACCATGCGCGGCCACAAGTGCTTCAGCAGCCTCCCGCGTGCGATTCGCCAGCGTGCCGGTAAAAACGAATGTTTTGCCGGAGAATTTCGCGCTAATCGGAGCAGCGCGTTCTTCCTTCATATTTACGCCCACTGCTTTCAGATGTTCGATGAGCTTTCGATTCGCCCATTCCGAGAAAAATTCCAGTACACCTTCCGCGACTTTCGGCCCCACTTCTCCTACTTCCATTAATTGCTCCGCGGAAGCTGATGCCAATTTGTCCATGGAACAAAAATGTTCCGCGAGTAACTGCGCGGTGCGTTCTCCCACAAACGGCATCCCAATGGCATAAATCAGCCGCGCCAAGCTGTTTTTTTTGCTTGCCGCAATCTCGTCGATCAGGTTTTGCGCGGACTTCTCCGCCATACGATCCAGGCCGGCGAGTGTTTCCAGCTCGAGCTTGTACAAATCTGCAAAATCCTTCACCACATTTTTCTCCAGCAATTGATCAATAATCTTCTCACCCAGGCCGTCGATATTCATCGCATGCCGCGCCGCAAAGTGGAGAAACGATTCCCTTCTGCGCACCGGGCAAGAGACATTTACGCAACGAAAGGCGATCTCTCCTTCCACATGATGCACACGCATCCCGCACACCGGACATTTGTCCGGCATTTTGAATTCCTTTTCTTCCGTTCCATGCTTCACCACTTTCAGCACGTGAGGTATTACCTCGCCCGCGCGCTCCACCAACACCGTATCTCCCGCATGAATTCCCAACCGCTGCACTTCATCCATGTTGTGCAACGTGGACTTCACCACGGTGACTCCGCCGATCTGCACCGGCTCAAAGACCGCGAAAGGAGTTAGAACACCGGTTCTTCCCACGCTCACAAGAATGTCCCTCACGAGCGTGGTTTCCTGATGCGCCGGATATTTATAAGCGATTGCCCAGCGCGGCGACTTCGCGGTGAAGCCCACTTCATTCTGCAGCGCGATCTCATTCGCCTTGACCACGATTCCGTCGATCTCGAAGGGAAGCTTCTCGCGCTTTGACTCCCATTTATTTATATATTTGTCCACGGCGTCGATAGACTCGCAAAGTTCCCAATCCTCGCTAACCTGGAACCGCAGATTCGAAAGCGCTTCCAAAATCTCAGAATGCCGTTTCTTTGGAGGACGCCCATCCACCAATAAATAGTAGGCGAAAAAATCGAGCCGTCGAGAAGATGTGATGTTAGGGTCCAAAACCCGAACGGAGCCCGCCGCCGCATTTCGCGCGTTCGCATAGCGCTTGCCGCCGATCACATCCTGCTGTTCATTTAATCGCTCGAAGGCTTTGCGCGTCATAATGCCTTCGCCGCGAACTTCGAAAGTGCCCGGCAGCCCGGCCTTCTTCAGCCGCGCTGGATCCAAGGTCAACGGGATCGTCCGGATGGTTCGCACGTTAGCCGTCACGTCTTCCCCCGTCCTACCATCACCGCGCGTTACACCGCGAACGAGCGAACCTTTTTCGTACATCAACGACATGCTTAGCCCGTCAAACTTATGTTCCGTCGTATATTCAATTTTTTCGCGGCCAGTCGCTTGCCGCATGCGCCGGTCAAAATTCGCTAAATCCTCCATGGAGAACGCATTGTCCAAACTCACCATCGGCGTTCGGTGCTGAACTGTTTGAAATCCTTCGCGCGGAACGCCGCCCAATCGCTGCGTGGGGGAGTCCGGAGTAACCAACTTGGGGTTTTCGGCCTCTAACTGCTTGAGCCGCTTCATCAGACGGTCGTACGCCGCGTCGGAGATCTCTGGATCGTCCGCCACGTGGTACAGATAATCGTGGTGGCGTATCTCCTCGCGGAGGTGCTGAATCTCTTTTGCGACCTCGCTACTCTTGGACATGGAAACCCCGGACGGATGCAGTCGGTTCGAGCATCCAAATATTATACAATGCGCCCTTGTCTCTCATAATTGGATAGGACTATGGCCCACGGCATCACTGACGCTTTGCTGATCTATAATCCGACAAGCGGGCGCCGTCGCAACCGCCGTTTCGCCGAGATAGAGCAGAGCGTTCGCATACTGAAAGAAGCAGGCATCAAGGTTGAATTAGCACCTACCGAGGCGCGTGGTCACGCTAAAGAGCTCGCGCGCCACGCGGTCAAACAAAATCGCGGCATGGTAATCGCCTGCGGCGGCGACGGCACGGTGAACGAAATCATCAACGGGCTTGCCGGAAGCCAGGTCCCACTCGCTCTGCTTCCCGCCGGAACAGCCAATATTCTTGCTAAAGAGTTGGGAATCCCTTGGGACATCCCGCACGCAGCTCGCCTGATTGCGGATGGCGTCGTCCGCCGGATCGCCATCGGCGTTGCCCTACCTGCGAATGGAAACCATTCCGCAAGTCTTCCCAATGAGGGTCGCTACTTCCTTTCCGTCGGGGGGGCTGGTCCTGATGGCGCAATTGTCCACGCCGTCGATGAAGGATTGAAAAAGCGCGCGGGCGTGATTGCCTATTGGGTCCAGGGATTCAAACAGCTCGTCAGTTACGGTTTTCCCGAGATGAACGTCCATTGCGACGGGCAAACGCGCCGCGCTTCTATTGTCGTCGTGGGCAGAACCGTAAATTATGGAGGGCCGTTCAAAATAACCACCGGTGCAAGTTTGTTCGAAGATTCATTCGAGATGGTCACGAATTCCACTTGCAGCCGTTTCCGCTATCTCACTTGCTTGCCCGCGCTCTGGCTTGGGAAACTCCGCAAGATGCGCGGAATTGACTCTTGGAAAGCGACCGAGATCACATGCGAACCGGTCGGTACTGGCGCGGTTTACGCTCAGGTGGATGGCGAACCCATCGGCCGGTTGCCTCTGATTTTTCGCATCGTTCCAAATGCGCTGTCCATCGTCACTCCGGCAGCGTTGCGAGCATAACTTTCCCTGGGAGGGCCGCAGCCTGGATCCAATTACACACGCGCTGGCGTCGCTTACACTGGCGCGTGCCGGCAAAAATCACTTGCCGCGATACGGTACTGCAATGCTTCTGTTCTCTGGGGTAGCGGCAGACTTGGATTATTTAAGCTACTTCGCCGGACCAGCCATATTTTTGCGCATCCATCGCACTTTTCTGCATTCCCTGATTGGCTCCGCGCTAATCGCGTTGGCAACCGCGGCAGCATTTTTCTTCCTGAACAAGGCGCCTAAGTCGAAGGATCTACCACGGACGGAGAACGCCCTGCGGCCGGGATTTACCTTTGGTGTCGCATTGCTCGTTTGCGTGATTGGCGCGGGCAGCCACATCCTATTGGATTTGGTCAGCGGGATCGGCGTTCAACTTTTCTGGCCGTTCCGTGCAGGCTGGATCGGCCGCGAGTTAATGACTGGTTTCGACCCGTGGATTCTGGCGTTGCTGGCAACTGCTCTTCTGTTACCAGAATTGCTTAAGCTAGTCAGCGAGGAAATAGGCGAACAAAAAAAGCGGTCTCGCGGTCGTGGAACAGCAATCATTGCTCTCGCGATTCTGGTTCTTTACGTCGGAGCTAAAGCGGCCCTGCATAGGCAAGCGCTAGAGTTGCTAGCTTCCCGCGAATACCACGGCAGGCCGCCTGTCTCATCAGCGGCTTTCCCCTTATTTGCCGCGCCTTTCACTTGGCGAGGAGTGGTCTCTACGGATGCCACCGTTGAAGAGTTACAAGTTTCTCTACTCCTGGGCCGTGATTTCGACACCGATCGCAGTTTCGTTCGCTATAAGCCGGTACCTTCCGCCGCGCTCGATGCAGGAGAGAATACCCAAGTCTCCAGGACATTCCTCGCCTACGCTCGCATCCCATTTGCAACCGTTATCCGCGTCGAAGATGGCCTTCGCTTCGAATTGCGCGACCTGCGCTTCGTGCCGAATGATACAAGCCCCGAAAATATAGTCGCCCGCGTGGATTTCAACCGCAACCTTCAGATCCAAAACGAAGAGCTGCGCTTCGCCTCATCAAAAAGTCCCTGAGTTTTCGTTCGATTGTTCAACGCAATTCCTATTCTTTGGCAGGCGCGTCGCGAAACGTCAAGTGCGTCACGATATACAGCACAATAAGGATCCCGACAATCCAGAGCGCGAACGCCTTGCTATGCGTCAGCAGAAAATCCAGCGCCGCATCACCATACAGAACAGCAAGCACTCCTTCTATGGCATAGCGCAACCCGCGGCCCAGCAAAACCCCAAGTACAAACGTCCGTAGTGGTACCTGAAAAACTCCCTCTGCGAGAACGAACGGTTTAAACGGCAGCGGCGGCGGAAGTATCGCGGGGATGAAAATGCTTAAAAATCCATTTTGGTCAACCCAGTTTTTGATTTTCCCCGCTTTTCCCCCCGCGTGCCGATGAAAAAATGCTTCACCGCCTTTTTTTGCAAGCAAATATAGCCAAATGCATCCCGCTATCGATCCGATAGAAGCCATTCCTGCGTAATACGGCATTCGATTCGGATGTACGTAGGAAAGCTGAATCACCAATGCATCAGTAACCAAGGGAAACGAAAGCACTGAAGAATCCAGGAACGCGACCAGAAAGAGTCCCCCACCACCCATGGTCTCAACGAGATGTTGCAACCAAATCGGCAGCTTATGTGGGTGCATATCTGGAAGTCTTCCCGGTCAAATCGCAGGGATTGTAACAGACTTGGTTCGAGGTGTTCGCCAGTACGCGCCGACTGTCTCAAGCATTCGCAAATTTACTCACCATAACCTCCTGCTGGTGCATCGGAGAAAAGCTTTCACAGCAACTCAGCACTTGCGCAATCAAATGGTAATAGAACGCATTATTATCGCTGTCACGAAGATCCTCCGTCGAATCCCAGACCGAAATCGCCATGGCTTCGCGGCTCGATTTATCTTCGCCATGCAAAACTAAAAGCACGCGAAATCCCTTCAGTTTGTCCATCGCGGCAGTAAGGGATCGCACCGTAGCTACAAATTCGTCAACTTTTCCCTCACGAATGCGATAGTGCGTTACGCGGGCGACCATGGCGCCTCCCGTTTCGAAAAGAAGTTTGCAGGCGCGCTAATTCTATGCCAGCTCGGGCAATCCGTAAACGACCCGCACCCTCACGCACATACGATTCGAAAATTGCTGATTCATCTGCGGTCAGATAGAATTCTTTACTTGAGTGCTCCACGACTCTCCATGACTCTTCTGAATTCTCTGAACAAACGCCAGCGGGAAGCCGTGCTCACCACCGAAGGTCCGCTGCTTGTCTTGGCGGGCGCGGGCACCGGCAAAACGCGCGTCATCACTTATCGTATCGCCCACTTGCTCGAACAAGGAATTCCCGGCAATGCGATTCTCGCGGTCACCTTCACCAACAAAGCCGCCGAGGTAATGAAGCAGCGCATCATCGACCTATTGCGTTCGAGCGGACGTGATGCTTCCGATGTTTGGGTCTCCACATTTCATTCCTTCTGCGCGCGCCTGTTGCGCCGTGAAGCGAAGAATCTGGGCCTCCCTCGCGATTTCGCCATATACGATGACGACAACCAGAAAACCGCAATAAAACGGGCCATGGATCAGTTGGGCTTCTCGGCGGAAGACTACCCTCCGCGCAGCGTGCGCGCACAAGTCAGCCATGCAAAAAATAACGGCATTACCGCCGACGACATGGAAGCGGAAGCCGAACGATCTCGCGACCCGGACCGCAAAGACGTCGCCGCAATTTTTCGCGCTTATGAAACCATGCTGCGGAACGCCAACGCTCTGGATTTTGACGATCTTCTATTGCGCGCCGTGGAACTTCTTCGCGAGCACCCCAAAGTTCGCGAAGCCTGGAACTCCCGTTTTCAATACCTGATGGTTGACGAATTTCAGGACACCAATCGCGCGCAAGAAGAAATCGTGCGCCTCCTCGCCGGATCTCGAAAGAACGTCTGCGTGGTAGGCGATGAAGACCAATCCATCTATGGATGGCGTGGCGCGCGAGCCGGGAACCTGAAGCGCTTCACGGAGGATTTGCCCCATGTGAAAATCATTCGTCTCGATGAAAATTATCGCTCCACGCAAACCATTCTTGACGCAGCGGCCGCCGTCGTTGAAAACAATACAGGCCGCCTGGGCAAAACGCTTCAAGCCACTCTGGGCGCCGGCAGCAAGTTGCGTTTCTTTGAGGCCCCCGACGCTCCCGCTGAAGCAGAATTCATATGCGGAGAAATCGCGACGCTCGTGCGCAGCGATCCCGACGCGCGTGTCGCCGTTCTTTACCGCACAGGCGCGCAGTCGCGATCGTTTGAAGAAGTTCTCCGCCGCCTCGGAATTCGCTACCGCGTCGTAGGGGGTTTCAGCTTTTACGAACGCGCCGAAGTACGCAACGCTCTCGCTTACGTCCGTTTGCTTTTCCACCCCGAGGATGACGTTGCCCTTCTGCGTGTGCTGAACGTGCCTCCTCGGGGCATCGGCGCCGTTACCGTCTCCATGCTGGAGTCGCGGACCAGGGAAACCAAGCAGTCCCTTTGGGATGTGATTCGCTCCGGTGAATTCCTTACCGGCAAAAAATTCAGCGGAGCGCTCCATTACTTTCGCCAAATGATGGAGGACCTTCAAGCAGAGTGCGCCGACATGTCTCCGTCGCATTTGATTGAAAGAGTTCTGGAGCAAACCGGCTATTTGGATTGGGTCGAGCAGCAAGACAATCTCGAGCACACTTCTCGCGCGGACAACCTGCGCGAACTTGCCAACGCCATGGCCGAAGCCACCGAGCAAGGCCAGACATTAGAAGATGTCCTGGACCGCGCAGCCCTCGTCGCCGATTCCGACGAGTATGACGAGACGATTCCAGTTTCCTTGATGACCCTGCACAGCGCCAAAGGCCTGGAATTCGATGCGGTTTTTCTCGCCGGGCTCGAAGAGGGCGTCCTACCTCACAGCCGCTCGGTCGACAAAACTGCCGACGTCGAGGAAGAGCGCCGCTTGTTTTACGTCGGAATGACGCGTGCAAAACAGTCACTATGTTTTTCACGAGCCATCTACCGCCGCAGCTATGGTGAAGAGCGATTGCGCGCCTCTCTTCCCTCGCGCTTCCTTGCCGAAATTCCCGGCGAACTGATTGAAGCCGTATCAGGTTCGCTCGCCGAGCCCGGTGAAACACGCCGTTATGAACCCGATCCCGATTACGCCGAGCGTTACTCTTATAGGCCGGAAAAACGCCGCACTTCCTACGGCCAAACACCCAAGCCCCCGCGTGGTTCGAAGGATCCGCTGATCGGTACGCGCGTCCGCCACTCCAAATACGGCGTTGGAACCATCATTGAAATTGAAGGTGAGGGCGAAGAGCGCAAGTTAACCGTAAGCTTCCAGAACTACGGAGCAAAAAAGCTTATCGAGCGTTACGCCAATCTCCAACTTGCCTAGCGATAAAGAATTCTTCTCAGCCGCTCAGTCCGTCTGCTGTAGGATGTGTGCGCGCTGCCGCCCGACCAAGGAGTATCGCGTTTACTTGATGGCGGGCGGAGCGGTTGCGCGAATCCACTGCACAAGGTAAAGTTTTTCTCTAACACCCGGGAAGGTGGCGATTGGGCGCACAGCTTTTTCGCAAAAAAGACATTGACCAGCTTATTACCGATTCGGAAGACCCCGAAAAACGTTTAAAGAAATCCCTCGGCTGGCTAAGCCTTACCTCACTAGGCATAGGCGCCGTGATCGGCTCCGGAATTTTCACCATCGTTGGAACCGCCATCGCCGGGCAAACGCTTCAATTCAAATCCGTTCTCAACGCGCCGCTTCTTGAATATCTGATTTATCACTCCGCGTCTTTCGGACGTCCCGGCGCGGGCCCTGCGATTGCTCTCTCGTTCGTTCTGGTCGCGGTAGTTTGCGGATTTGCGGCCTTATGCTACGCCGAACTCGCTGCGATGATTCCCATCGCCGGCAGCGCTTACACCTACACCTACGCGACCATGGGCGAACTGATTGCCTGGATTATCGGCTGGGATTTAATCCTCGAGTACGCAGTTTCAAACATGGCTGTCAGCGTTGGTTTCTCCGCTCACGTCGTGGATCTTTTGGATTGGTTCGGAATTCACCCTTCCACGCGTTGGATTGTTCCAGCTTATCTCCCCAGCGGTTTGAGTGACTTGCAAGGTAATCCGCTTTACGGCCCTGGCTGGCATTTCGGTTTCAACTGGCCCGCTTTTATTATCGTAATGCTGCTTACCATCGTTTTGGTCCGCGGGATTCGCGAATCAGCCGAAGCCAACAACGTGATGGTAATGCTGAAGATTCTTGCCATCCTGATTTTCGTCGGATTCGGATTGCACTTTATTCATCCCAGCAACTGGCATCCGTTCGCTCCCAACGGATGGCCCGGAATTCTCACCGGCGGCTCCATAGTTTTTTTCACTTACATTGGTTTTGATTCGGTCTCGACCGCCGCGGAAGAATGCAAAAATCCGAGACGCGATCTGCCGATAGGGATCATCGCCACCCTCGTAATTTGCACGATTCTTTATATTGCGGTCGTCGTCGTTTTGACCGGCCTGGTCCCTTGGCACACGCTCATGGACGACGCGGCTCCCGTGGTCAATACAATGAAACGGCTCCACTTTGGCAACGTGGAAGTGATCGTCCTGCTCGGGGCATTGCTCGGCATGATCTCTTCTCTCCTCGTGTTTCAACTGGGACAAGCGCGTGTATGGTTTGCGATGTCGCGCGACGGATTGCTGCCCGGCGTTTTCAGCCACGTGCACAAGACATTCCGTACTCCGGATTTTTCCACCTGGGTTGCTGGGTTTCTGGTCGGCATTCCCGCGGGATTGTTGGACATTGGTACGCTAGCGGATCTCTCCAACATCGGCACACTGTTTGCGTTCGCGCTCGTGGCAGGAGGTGTTTTAATTCTGCGCTACACTCAACCTGAGCGCCCGCGTGCGTTTCGGGCGCCTGGTGGTCCGATCGCTCCCGTGCTTACCATTCTCACTTGTTTGCTACTGATGGCCGGACTGCCCATCACAAACTGGATTCGTTTTATCGTATGGCTGATCATCGGTCTGATTTTTTATTATTTCTACGGACATAAGCACAGTCAGCTTTCGAACGCTGCCTTGCAAGCGGCTGCGGAGAAAAAGCGATAATGCGCATACGGCTATTCGCGACAGTGGCGCTTATAGCGTTGATTCTGGGATTCAGTTCGCCAACTTCTTTCAGTTGGGGCGAAAATGGTGATCGCCTGGTGGCGAATAAAGCTGTCGATACTCTACCGGAAGAAATGCAGCTTTTTTTCCAAGCGAATCGGCAATTCCTGGTGCAGCACGTCACCGATCTTCAAGAGGCAGTGCCGAAAAGTGTGATTCCGTTCGAACACCCCCGCCCCCCGGACTTCATAGAACTTGACCACTATGGTCCGTTTCCTTTTTCCGCCCTTCCTCGTGACTACAATCACGCGCTTTTGAAATTCAATCGCCGCGTTCTCGAGCAACACGGCCTACTTCCTTGGCAAATAGGGCTGTATAGCAAGCGCTTGACGGACGCTTTCCACGATCACAACTGGAACGAAGCAAAACTATCCGCGGCCATGCTCGCTCATTACGTCACCGCGGCACATGATCCCTTCAAAACAACAATTAACTTTGACGGGAAACTCACTGGCCAGCCCGGAGTCAACGATCGCTTTGGCGCCGGGCTGGTCGATCGCTATCAACTTTTTTTCTTTGTAAAGCCGGGCGAGGCTGTTTTCATCCACGATCCCACCGACCACGCGTTTGAGATCTGTTTGACGGCTCACTCTTTGCTTGAAAGCGTGCTTCTCGCGGATCGTCGCGCTCACACAGGCTTAACCGCTTATACCGACGAATATTACGACCGCTTTTATGCGCAAGCCGGCACTTTGCTGGCAAGTCAGCTTTCCGACGCAGCCACTGATGTAGGCTCATACTGGATGACCGCGTGGATCAACGCCGGGCGTCCGCAACTTCCGGCGCAGTAAGGCTAGTTATGGTTACGGAAACAACCAGACGCCCCACACCGATCGACAATCTCCCAAAAGCTGAACTGCATCTGCATCTCGAAGGAGCTATTCGTTCGCAGACAGCCATACAGCTTGCTGCGCGTCACGGCGTATCTCTCACTCCGGAAGACGTCGCTGCCCGCTACAATTATTCCGACTTCCGTGGATTCTTGGAAACGTTCAAATGGGTCACTTCATTCCTGCGCGATCCTGAAGATTACGCCCTAATCACGCGAATCCTTGCGGAAGAACTCGTGAAGCAAAATGTCGTTTACGCTGAGATAACTATTTCCGCCGGCGTAATGCTTCGCCGCACGCAGAATGTGGAAGCAAACTTTCAGGCGATCCGCGAGGTCGCGCAGAGTGTTCCTTTCAGCCGTTTGAAAACGGCCTGGATTTTTGACGCCACTCGTCAATTCGGCCACGACGCGGCGATGGAGGTGGCGCGTTGGGCCACGAAACTCCAGTCCTGCGGAGTTGTTGCGCTCGGAATGGGTGGTGACGAACTGGCTTTTCCAACCGTTAACTTCCGCCCCGCATTTGATTACGCGCGCCAGCAAGGATTGCATACCGTTTGTCATGCGGGAGAAATCGGAGGCCCGGATTCGGTCCGCGAAGCCATCGAATTGTTAGGGGCAGAGCGAATCGGGCATGGAATTGCCGTCATGCGCGATGAAGCTTTGGCAAACTCGCTCGCCACGACCGGGCGTGTGGTGCTGGAAAATTGCCTGACCAGCAATTTGTCGACCGGTGCGCTTGCCAAACAAACCGGAAATCCGGCCGCGACTGTGAGTGACCATCCCTTGCCAAAGTTTCTTAAACTCGGACTGCCGGTTACTCTATCCACCGACGATCCCGGCCTCTTTCACACCGATCTGCTGTCTGAGTACTCTCACGCAGCGTCTTTGGGCCTATCGAAGGAACAACTTGTCCAACTCGCGGAACAAAGTTTTCTCGCCGCTTTTCTCGCGCCAGAAGACAAACGTCAGATGCTTGTTGATTTTCGTGGGGCGGTGAAATCCGCCGGGCTGGTATAATCCTCGAATGAAAGCACACGTTTGGGTAATGCTGAAATCGACGGTCCTTGATCCTCAAGGTCAAACGATACAGCGCGCGCTCGGATCACTGGGTCACACGAAAATTAAGGATGTCCGCCAGGGAAAATTCTTCGTGCTCGCGCTAGACGGAATGTCCCGCGACGAAGCCCATTCAGAAGTCGAACGAATCGCCAAAGATGTGCTCACAAACCCCGTAATTGAGGAATTCCGTTTCGATATCGTTGAGTGACCCCGTACTGGTACCGTTTTTTACACGCGAATCGCTGCCGGCGTTTGCCTCATCAAAATCTGTGCTAACCTAAGAGGGTTGGACTTGCCCCGTTTTTGACTCTGTAGTCAATTAGGAGTTCACACCGTGTGCGGAATTGTCGGCTATATCGGTCCTAAACGCGTTGTGCCGCTAATACTCGACGGCCTAAAACGGCTCGAATATCGTGGCTACGACTCAGCCGGCATCGCCGTGGTCGGAGAAAATGGCGGCCTGAACATTCGCCGCGCGCCTGGCAAGTTGCGAAATCTAGAAGAGTCTATCCGCATCACTCCGCTCGAGGGAACTTACGGAATTGGCCACACACGCTGGGCCACGCACGGGCGTCCCACTGAAGAGAATGCCCATCCCCACCGCGACTGCACCGGCGAAATCGTTGTGGTCCACAACGGAATCATCGAAAACTATCTCGAACTGAAGCACCAACTGATCAAAGAAGGCCACAGGTTCGTCACCGAAACGGACACCGAAATCATCGCGCACCTGATCGAAAAGTATTCAAAAGAACTTTCTCTGGAAGAAGCCGTTCTGAAAACCGTGAAAGTTATGAGCGGAGCCTACGCGCTGGTTGCGCTGTCCACACGTGACCCGCTGAAAATCGTAGCCGCGCGCCTCGGTCCGCCCATCGTCGTAGGCCTTGGTGAAAATGAATTTTTTGTCGCCAGCGACATTCCCGCAATCCTGCAACACACCCGAAATGTCTTCTTCCTTGGCGATGGCGAAGTAGCCGTGCTCACCCCGCAAGGTGTCCGCCTGATGGATTTCGAGAGCCATGCGATTCATCGCCCCGTTCAACACGTAACCTGGGACCCGATCATGGCTGAAAAGGGCGGCTTCAAACATTTCATGCAGAAGGAAATTTTTGAGCAGCCGCGAGCTGTGCGCGACACCCTGCTCGGGCGAATCTCGCAGGAAACCGGAAAAGTCTTTCTGGATCAGATGGACATCACCGAAGAAGAATTCCGGAATTTTCATAACGTCAAGCTCATCGCCTGCGGCACCAGCTGGCATGCCGCGTTAGCCGGCAAGTTCATGATCGAGAAGTTGGCGCAGATGCCCGCCGAAGTGGACTACGGCAGTGAATTTCGCTATCGCGATCCGATCATTGACGGCAAAAGTCTGGCCATTGCCATCAGCCAGTCCGGAGAAACTGCCGACACGCTAGCGGCGGAGCGCGAAGCGCGTCAAAAAGGCGCCAAAGTTCTTGGGATCTGCAACGTAGTAGGCTCCATGCTAACGCGCGAAGCCAACGGCACCATTTACACACACGCAGGCCCGGAAATCGGTGTGGCCTCCACCAAGGCATTTACCGGCCAACTCACCGCCCTGATGCTCACCGCTTTGTATCTCGCGCAAGTGCGCGGCAAATTGACGCCGGCTTCGGCGCAAGGCCTGATGCAAGAACTCACGCGCGTCCCGCACAAAATCGAATCGATTCTGCAACGCGACGCGGCGCTCGAAGAACTCGCTCGCTTGTTCTTCCGCCACACTGATTTTCTGTATCTCGGACGGGGCATCCACTACCCAATCGCCTTGGAGGGCGCACTCAAGCTCAAAGAAATCTCCTACATCCACGCGGAAGGGTATCCTGCCGGCGAAATGAAGCACGGCCCCAACGCGCTGATCGACGAAAATTTACCCGTCGTCATTATTGCCACGCGTGACGAATCCGATCCCGCTTCGATGATCCGCTACGAAAAGACAATCTCGAACTTGCAGGAAGTGAAAGCGCGCGACGGAATCGTAATCGCCATCGTAACCGAAGGGGACAAGCTCGCCCGCGATACCGCTGACCACATTGTCGAAATTCCAGCTGCTCCCGAACTTCTTGCGCCGATCCTCGAAATCGTCCCGCTTCAACTTTTGGCCTATCACATTGCCGTGCGCCGTGGATGCGACGTCGATCAGCCGCGCAACCTCGCTAAGTCTGTCACTGTTGAATAAATAAGGCTGCCCGCCTTCCACTTTTATCCGCGGTACTCTAAAATTGGGAAATGATAAGCATGGACCTTTTTCCGTGCGCATCTCGGCGGAACTTCTCTTGCACAGCATTGTTCCTGATCCTGACCCTCGGCGCCCTCCGTGTACCCGTCGCGCAATCTCAACATTCGAAAGGCGGCGCCTCTCATCTGGATTCCGTCGAAATTTCCGGCTCGCAGAAATTCAGTTCGCAGCAGATTGCCGCGGCAGTTGGCTTGCGCGCCGGCAACATCATCACTCGCGAAGATCTTCAAGCCGCAGCCGACAAGCTTGCAGCGCTGGGCGTTTTTTCCAACGTGCAATATCACTTCACCACTGTGGAATCAGGAGTAAGGGCGATGTATGACGTTTCCGACGCGACTACCGTCGCCGTTACATTCGATAATTTCCCCTGGTTCACGGATGATGAATTAACCGCCGCCCTCAAACGTTCGGTCCCCCTCTTTGATGGTAGCGCTCCACAAGGCGGCGCGATTCTCAATGCCATGTCCACCACTCTGGAAAATTTGGTTCAATCACGTGGAGTGTTGGGAACTGTCTCGCATACGCTTGTTAATTTCCCACTGGGTGGCTCGCGCATGCAATTTCGCGTCGAAAACGCGGACATCACCGTCAAGGCCGTTGAATTCTCCGACGCGCTCGCCACCAACGATCTCGCCGCGCAACAAAGCACGAGCCAGTTAATAGGTAGACCATATTCGCGAAGCGCCCTTGAGCTTTTCGAATTTGAACAAGTGCGCCCCATCTATTTGACGCACGCATTTTTGCACGTGCAATTCGGCTCGCCTACTGCCCAAGTCTCCAGCGCCGCTGCGCAACCTGGCTTGACCGCCGTTGTCGTCGCCATACCAATCACTCCCGGCCCCGCCTTCAAATGGGGCGGCGTTGCCTGGGACGGAAATACCGTAGTCTCTGCAGCGGAGTTAAATTCACTTATCACTCTGAAGCCCGGCGAAGTTGCGGACGGCAACAAAATCACCGCTTTATGGGACGCGGCGCGATCTCTTTACGGCCAACGCGGCTACCTCGACACCAAGTTAGAACCCCGGACTGAGTTTGACGAACCGGCCGGACGCGTCGCGTTTACGGTGACCGTTACCGAAGGTCCGCAGTACCGTATGGGAAATTTGGTGCTCAGCGGCCTCTCTATCGATGGAGAAAAACGCATTCGTGCTGCATGGCGTATTCCCGCCGACGCGGTCTTCAATCAAAAGACCTATGAAGATTTCCTCGACACCGGCGTGAAACAGGCCTTTGCTGGAACCCCGGTGCATTACGAAAAAATCGGCCGGTTCCTCCAGGAAAATCCCGGCACCAATAAAGTCGATGTGCTTCTGGATTTTCAGTAGACCAATTTAAGCTATACTCCAATTGATATGAATGTTGAGCCAATTCCGCCTGTACCGACAGCGACGCAACCGTTTCAATCAGATCAAGCCGCCATCGCCAAGGAGCGGCGCCTGCTGGACTCCTTGCGGTCGCTCGATTCCCTGCTGGTTGCTTTTTCGGGTGGCGCCGATTCGGCCTACCTCGCGTGGGCTGCGCACACTGCCCTAGCTGATCGCGCTTTGTCCGTTACGGCTCTCTCCGCAAGTTTTTCTCGCTACGATCGCGAGCAAGCCGAAAGATTCGTGCGCGAAAGCGGAATACGCCATGAATTTATCGAGACCCACGAGTTCGAAAATTCGCTCTACGTTGCCAACAACGCCGACCGCTGCTACCACTGCAAGGACGAGCTCTTCGATCGCATGGAAGCGCTCGCAACCGCCCGCAATTTCCGCGCCATCGCTTATGGAATCAACGCCGACGACACACGCGATTTTCGCCCAGGCCATCGCGCCGCGCACGAACACCGCGTGCTCGCGCCTCTCCTCGACGCAGCTCTATCCAAGCCCGAAATCCGCTCGCTTTCGCAACGTGCCGGGCTCATCACCTGGGATCGTCCAGCTTCCGCGTGTCTTTCCTCGCGCGTGCCATACGGAACCGAAGTGACGCCGGAGCTAATGGATAGGGTCGATCGGGCCGAATCTGGCTTGCGCGATCTCGGTTTTCGGCAATTCCGCGTCCGCGCTCACGGCGAACTCGCGCGAATCGAGTTTGCTCCGGATGAATTGTCGCGTGGATTAGAACCCGCAATGACTCGCCAAATTCTCGCCGGTGTAAAACAAGCCGGCTTCGCCATGGTGACCATTGATCTCGAAGGATATCGCCAGGGCTCGCTCAATTCTTTGCTCAAAATTAGATGACTAACGCTTCACCAATAGAAGACTGATCTCTCGCCAGCGTACTTTCACGGAACTTCCAGTTGCACCTTTTCGTATAACTTGATAGGAAGGGTGCTCGGTAATCATTTGTTTCTAAGCCGAAAACAAATCGAAATGACGCAAACAACCAGAAAACTCTGGCTGGCAATCGTCATACTCTCTGTGAACGCGCTCGCCGGCTGCGTCTCGCATTCAGGTGTGGAAGGCAGCTTCGACCGCCAATTCACCGTCAACGGCCCAGTCAGTTTGGAACTCACCAGCGGGAAAGGTGACGCGCACATTGCCGCGGGTTCCCCGGGCGAAGTTCGCATCCATGGTGATATTAGTATCAAGGCATGGTCCTCCGAAAGTGGACGCCGCCGCTTGCAGCAGATCGAAGCAAATCCGCCGCTCTCACAGGAAGGAAGCCTGATTCGCATCGGAGGTGGAAAACAGGGCGGAGGCGACGTGGATGTGGACTACACAATCATCGTGCCGCAAGACACCCAGCTCCGCAGCATCGCTGGCTCCGGAGATTTGCAAGTTCAAGGGATCGAAGGGCCCGCGAATTTCACCAGCGGCTCCGGAGATGTCCACGCTTCAGAAATTAACAAAGACGTTCAGATTGTCTGTGGCAGCGGAGATGTCGTGCTCTCTAAAGTAAAGGGTCAGGTACAAGTCAACACTGGATCCGGCGACGTCAGTCTCGACACCATGGGAGGTCAAATCCGCATCCAAACAGGTTCCGGCTCGATCGAAATAACCAATCCTTCTCAAGCTTTGGAAGCAAGCACTGGCAGTGGAGAAGTCACCATCAAGAGAGCATCGGCGGACATTCGCGTGCGTACTGCTTCTGGTGACGTTGACGTCGAAGGAAATCCTGGGGAATCAAACTACTGGGATTTTCATACCGTGTCGGGCGAAGTAGTGCTTCACGTGCCGCCGAACGCCAGCTTTCGCCTTTACGCGCGTTCAAAGTCGGGCGAAATCGATGCCGCTATTCCTATCATGATGGAAGGAACTGCGGCCAAGCATGAATTGCGCGCGCGAATTGGAGACGGCCAAGCTCGCGTTGAAATCCAGACATCTTCCGGCGACATTTCTCTCCACTAAACCCTCGGCCATTACGATTCGAAACACTGCCTTGTTCTTTCGCGCTAGAATTGCAGCATACAGAATGCGCTTAATTCATATCATTCCAATTCTCGCGATCTCGCTGGTGTTCAGCTCGCAAGCGTTTCCGCAAAAACCGCCTTCCAGCGCGCAACAACCCAAGGATTCAACCGCCAATAACTCGAAGCAAGACGCTGACGCTGAAGCACAATTGCAGAAAGCCATTGCCGACGCGGGCAACGATCGCGCAGCTCTTGTGCGTAACTTGAAAAATTATTTGGTCAGATTTCCCAACGCGCCGCGAAAAGCGGGCGTATATCGCGCGCTCGTCGAATCTTGCCAGCAACTCCAGGATACTGCCTGCGCGCTCGATTACGCCGAAAGGCTGGTGGCCGTTCATCCTGACGATTCTGAAATGATGCTGCTCGCAATCGGGCTATTACAGAAGGAAGGCAGCGAGGCTAGTCTCACTCACGCCGCCGGCTACGCTACGCGTGTGATTGATCGCATCGAGAAAGCTCCGCCAGAGGAAAAATCTGCGCGGATATCGCAAAAGGACTGGCAAACGCAGCAAGATCGCTTCCGGACGGCTCTATATAGCTTGCGCGGCCAGATCGAAAAATCACAAATGAACTATGAAGCCGCCGCTAAAGACTTCCAACAAAGTTATGCGCTGCATCCCAATGCCATGGCTGCGGAACAACTCGGCGAAATCGCTGAAATGAAAAATGATTATGCCAAAGCAATTGAAGAATATTCCCTGGCTTTCGTCCTTCCTGAAGAGGGCCCATCAGGGAAAGTCGATCGTCGGGAAGTAAGGATGAAATTGGGGAATGTTTGGCGGCGAGTACACGGCACCGATCTAGGTCTCGGCGAGCAAATCCTGGCTGCGTATGACCGTCTTGGCACTACTCCTGCCGCTGCACCTTGGGCGCGAAACAAGGGTGCCAAGGATTCCTTCGCGTTTGTGTTGCGCAATCTCGATGGCTCTTCTCTTCCTCTATCGCCATTGAAAGGCAAAGTCATCGTCCTAAGCTTTTGGGCAACCTGGTGTGGCCCATGTCGCGAACTGGAACCGGAATTTGTGCAAATCGCGAAAAACTATACGGGCAACACAAATCTCGCGTTCTACGCCGTCAATACGGATGAAGATGAGAGCCTGGTGCCGGGATTTCTGGACAAGGAGAAATGGAATGTGCCGGTGGTCTTTGCCGATGGACTGGATGATTTTATGAACGTAAATTCTTTGCCGACCGTAATCGTTCTCGACCGAGCCGGGAAAATCGCTTTCCGCATGGATGGATATCCCCCGGAAGGATTCACAGAATCTCTCACTTCGGCGATCCAGGAAGCTCTCAACCCAACAAAGCCATCGGCAAACTAAAGAACTATTCAGGCGCCTTGCATCGCGCGCCTTAAATCCTGTTGCGCGGCATCGCCAGCCGCCAGGATTGTGTTCACATGAATCCGCACCGTGTCTTCAACGCGGCGCGCGTATCCTCCGGCCAATGTAATCGCCGCCGGAACCCTGTGGCGACGCGCATAATCGAAAACCAGGGCGTCGCGACGCTTCAGACCTTCCATGCTCAAAGCCAAGCCGCCTAGCTGATCTTCGCGATACGGATCTGCACCGGCAATATAGAAAAGTATTTGTGGCGAAAAATCGCGAAAAGCCTTGCGCAAGTTCTTTTCAAGAATAGCGAGATAGTCATCGTCGCCGATTCCATCCGGCAGATCGATGTCCACGGTAGAAGCCGGCTTGGGATACGGATAGTTGTGCTCCTGATGAATCGATAAGGTAAAAACATCTCTGTCGCCGCCGAATATCGACGCCGTGCCGTTTCCCTGATGCACGTCCGTGTCCACCACCATGGCGGTCTGAATAGCCTGATCGAATTGCAATCGGCGTATCGCGACCGCTACGTCGTGGATCACACAAAACCCTTCGCCGTGATCGGCGTAGGCATGATGAAAACCGCCGCCGATGTTCGCCGACCATCGATCCGCAAGCGCCCGTTGTCCCGCCAGAATCGAACCGCCCGCCGCAAACCAACAGGCGTTCACCAGCTCCTTCGAGTAAGGAACCTCCATACGAAGAATTTCCGTGGGAGTGAGAGAGCCGTGTTTGAGCTTGTACACATAGTCCTGTGAATGAACTTGCAGGATGTCTGCATCGGAGGCCGGCTCTGGCGCTAGAAAATCGACCGGCGTCGCGATTCCATCCGCCAGCAGCTTGTCGTGCACCAAACGATATTTCTGCGATGGAAAAACGTGAGAGCCCAGGTTCAAATCGTATCGCTGATCGTATATAAGCTTGAACGGCAGCATAATTCGCACAGACTACCGCGAAGTTTTTCAGAACTCAAATACTTGAATACCGTTCGCGGCGGAGGCGATGCGCCTTGTGCGCCGCATCTTCGCTGCGCTATGATTAGGGCTCGACATGCGTCGCGCTCAAGCCATTCTCGTCATCGTTGCTCTGTTCGCCACACCATTGGCTTTGCTGGCCCGCAGCGCGGAAGGAAGTATGTCGGGTTGCGCCGGAATGTGTTGTCCTACCCATGGGTCTCACGCCGCTCGCGCGCTTCACGAAAAGATGCTGTGCCACCACGGCGAAGCCGGACACTTCATCGAATGCACTATGACGCCCGGCCATCACGGTCTCGACTACGGTCTTATCGCCCCTGTAGCGCCCACTACCCCCTCGGCGATTGCGTTCATTGGCGCTCCTGACGTTAATCGCGCGATCGCCAGCCAGTACGGCGAACTTGCAAACTCTGGCTTTCTGCCAACTCCGCTTCAACCTCCGCGACTCTAAGCGTCGTTTTGCTCATTCCATAAATCCAAAAATCCAGATTCGATGGAGGATTATCGTGCGAAAGCTTGTATTCTGTCTTTTTATCGCTTTAGGTCTATCCTCAGTTTTTTCCACATACGCGACTATTTTCGGAAAGATTCAAGGTATTGTTCACGATCCGCAGCATCGTCCAATATCGGGAGCGACAGTTAAGCTAGAGGCGATCACGTCGGACTGGTCCCAAACTACACAAACGAACGACAACGGTGAGTTTTTATTCACGAACGTCCCGTTAGGCGATTACAAGATTACAGCCACTCAACTAAAATTTCAGACCGTGGCCCAAACTGTCACAGTCGCATCAAGCTCCTCTCCCATTCTCCACTTTCAGTTAGCTATCGCGAGCGTGAATCAAACGACGGTAGTTGTCAGCGAAGCACAAGTGGCCAATGTGGATTCCGTTACCCCCACCACTTTGATCAATCGGGACGACATAGCTCAAACTCCCGGCGCCGACCGCACCAATAGCCTCGCGATGATTACCGATTACGTGCCTGCCGCGTACGTGACCCATGACATGTTACATATGCGTGGCGGCCACCAAGTGGACTGGCTGATTGACGGTGTGCCGGTACCCAACACAAACATCGCCGCCAATCTCGGTCCTCAAATCGATCCCAAGGACATCGATTATCTCGAAGTTCAGCGAGGCAGCTACGACGCCGACTACGGAGACCGCACCTACGGAATCTTTAACATCGTGCCCCGAAGCGGTTTCGAACGAAATAATGAAGGTGAACTCGTCAGCAGCTTTGGCAATTGGTATCAAACAAACGATCAACTCAATTTCGGCGGCCACACCGAGCGTTTCGCTTACTACGTAAGCGTCAACGGCAATCGCAGCAACTACGGCTTGCAGGCTCCGATCGGTCAAGTTGTTCACGATGCGGAGAATGGCTACGGAGGATTCGCGTCCCTGATTTTCAATCCGAATCCAACGAACCAGTTTCGAGTGGTCACTTCTCTAAGGCAGGATTACTACCAAATTCCCATCGACCCGAACCCCAACTCACCGGGAAACCAGGTCTTTCCTAGCTACGGTCTTCGCGACAGTGAACGCGAACCCGATGCTTACGTCACCTTTTCTTGGGTTCACACTTTTAATCCAAATCTGATCATGACGATTTCACCGTTCTATCATTACAACCAGGCCAGCTATAACGCATCGCCCAACGATGTGCCAGTAATCACGGATGTGCGCCAGACTTCGAATTATGCAGGCCTGCAAGCAACCCTGGGTGCAACTGTTTGGAAAAACAGCGTTCAAGTAGGCCTCTACGGATTCGCTCAGCACCAGAGTAATTATTTCAATAACGTTTTCACCACCTGCACGCCTCCGAACAATCCATCCTGTCAAAACTTTCCCGCATCTACCGCTGCCATAACCGGTGGGTTAGCCGAAGCATTCGTCAGCGACAGATTCAAGGTGACCTCATGGTTGACGATAATCGCGGGGCTTAGACAAGCGCATTTCTACTCACCGCCAATCGGAACTAATCCGGAAATTGTGGAGAATGCTACGGACCCGCGCGTCGGAGTAGCCGTCAGAATCCCGCGACTGAACTGGGTTTTTCGCGGGTTTTACGGGGAATATTATCAGGCTCCTCCTCTGCTGACTGCTACTGGTCCGTTGCTCGATTTAGCTAACAGCCAGAACTTGACCTTCAGTGGTCTGCGCGGCGAGCGGGATATCGAATATCAGTTCGGCGTCACTATTCCATATCGCGGTTGGGCTCTGGACGCTGATACTTTTCAAACTCGCGCAAGGAATTGGCTCGATCACAATAATATTGGAGAATCAAACATCTTCTGGCCGATTACGTGGGACCACGCGCTCATTCAAGGCTGGGAGCTCACATTGCGCTCCCCGCGTGTTTGGCATCGCGGGCAGTTCCACCTGGCTTACTCAAATCAAATTGCGCAGGCATCCTCACCCATAACCGGAGGGTTGGTCTGCCCGACCAACACGCCATCATGCCCACTGAATATACCGCCTGGATTGGGACGAGTTGATCACGACCAGCGAAATACTCTCAATGTGGGGTTCAACGCCAGCCTTCCCTGGCAATCGTTCGCTTCGACCAATGTGTACTACGGGTCGGGATTTACCAATGGAGGCAGCCTTCCGCAATATACCGGGGTCTCTTTGCCGCAGCACACCACATTTGATATTTCGTTGGGGAAAAGTTTCCGCGAGAAGTACACTGTGTCGTTGACGGCTTTGAACGTCACGAATCGGCGCGTGTTGCTCGACAGCAGTTTGACGTTTGGAGGATTTCACTTTAACGATCCGCGCGAAATCTATGTCGAGTTTCGCTATCGGTTCCATTACTAGGCGGCAGCGGCAAATCGAGCGAGGGGGCAAGTTGGCGATCATCGCTGCGTTGCGCTGGCTGCGGAGTGGCAGAAAAAACATTGGGAGTTGTCAGGGGTTGTAGCGCTTCAGCCAATCGCCTATTTCCGTGATGACATTGCGGCGCTGTTCGGCTAATTGGGGGAAGTGGGGCGCGCCGGGATAGGTGACCATGCGGACGGTTTTTCCGCGCTCGGCGAGTAACACGTAAAATTCGCGGGCTTGGAATGTTGGCACGCGCGCATCCGCTTCGCCGTGGAGAATCAGCAAAGGCGTGGTGACCTTGTCTACAAACATCACTGGGGAAAATTGAAGCATGGGCTTGGGATCTTTTTCCTGCAAGCGTGCATCGTAATCGACCTGCCACAGGTCGCTCGTGGGGATGAAACTGAGCCAGTCGGTAATTCCGGCGCCCTCAATTGCAGCTTTGTAACGACTTGTTTGCGTTACGGTCCACGCCGTCATGAATCCGCCAGCGCTCCAGCCGAAAATGGCGAGGCGGTTAGGGTCAGCGCACCCCTGGGCGACGGCGAAATCGGTGGCGCTGTCGACATCGGCATAGGCCCGGTCGCCGAAATGCTGATAAATCGCAGCTAAGAAATCAGCGCCGTAACCTGTTGAGCCACGATATTCCGGTTGCAAAACCACGTAGCCCATCCCCGAAATCGAGCGAACGATAAAATCGAAACCGAAGGCATCGTTGGCTTCCGGCCCTCCATGCGGCAAAACCACGAAGGGATATTTCTTGCCTGCGACATACTCCGCCGGAAATGTGGCGATTCCCTCCAGCTTAATTCCATCTTTCGAAGTCCAATGCACGGTTTTTACTTCACCGAGGTTTACGTTGGCTAGCGTGTCATCGCCTTCATGCGTGATTTTCTGAAGTTGATCGCCAGAAACCACGGCTATATTTGTGGCGTGCGACGGATCGTCCACATTGAATGCCAACACTTCGGGCGCGGATGAAAATTTTGAATAAACCGGCAAGCCCTGAATAATGCCATCCGGCCAGTGATAGGCAGGCTCGAGTTTTCCATCGCGGTAGGAATAGGTCTCGATGACGACGCCTTTATGCATCTCGATCCATATATTGCCGTGCGGATCGCCCTCGAGAGTCACAGCGGTAAAGGCCAGGTCGGGAGTTCGGTCGACGGGCTGGCCGCCACTCACTGGGATGGTCCAGATGTGCTCGGGAGTCAGGACCGCGGTGGTGGTACTGGCGAAGACGAGTTCTTTTCCGTTTGAGGTCCAAGCCAGTCCGCTGGTTCCGTCAGGGATTTCCGCGAGGCGGCGGGGACCGCTGGCGCTGCAAATATCCACGAACGAATGCAATTCGTGGTGCCCGATTTTTGTCCACTGTGAGATCACGGCGATTTGTGAGCCATCGAAGGACCAGGCAATGTCGGTAACGTCCGTCAACGACGGACACCACCACCCACCGTCTGCGCCGTTGACGCTGACAACGTACAAGCTCGTTTCATCCGCAGAAGCGACCGTGCGTACGGCTGCGAGGGGATCTGGTTTTCGCGGGTCTGCGAGTACCGCGAAGTGCGCGCCATCGGGCGAAATTGTCGCCGAGCGGATTCCGGAAGGAAGCGAGAGGATTTGTACGAGTTTTCCTTCTTGCAGCGGGACGATTGCGAGTTGCGGAAATTTGCCGACAGGATAAATCCCGTAAAGCGCTCCCTCTTTTGTGAAGCCTGACGGCTCAAAATGTTCCGGCAAGTCGAGTTTTCGGGAGTTTTGTCCGTTGAGATCGATCAAACGCCATTCGTGTTTGTCAACCGGTCCGGAAGTGCCGTCCCAGGAGACGCGGTAGAGAATCGTTTTACCGTCGAGTGAGACGGCTACGGCACGCGCGGATCGCAGAGCGGAATAATCGTCGAGGTTGAAAGGATGTTTATCGGCAGCCAGCGCAGATGGGATGATTGCGACTGCGAATGTGATCGCTGCAACGAGGATTAACAGAAGTTTGATGGCGAAATTCTTCACGATGCTCTCTGATTTCTCGCCTGATGCGCCATTATTTTTGAATATAAATCGTACTGATCGGTGATCGGGACATAGGTGGTTGTGGCCCCGGCTAGAAATTCTTGGATCGTTTGTCTCGAGAGAGTTACGTCGCTTTCTATATTTAGGGCAGAACCGAGTAGAAATACGGAACAGTGGCTAGTGAGGATCTGCGAACTGGGCCAACCGGCGTATCCGCCAAGGAGACCGGCCACAAAAAACGCTTTGGGCAAGCGAGCTTTATTGTTGTTTGGATTGGTTGGAAGTTCGCGATTAGAGCGGGGTGCCATTGTCTGTTTTCTACAGGTTAGAGACAGTTCTAATAATTGGTGTTCGTGACTAGAAATTGCAGAACAGGTCCCTCCTGTCGCGTTGCTCGCTTGGGATGCCGATGCTCGTCGCATCGTCAGTTCGCGATTAAAAAGCGCAGAAGGAATTCCGCGCATCCAAGGGCTTTCGAAACTGAGGTGGGTAGGCCGCGTCGATGTTTGCTGAAGCGGTCTAAAATTTTCTAATTTAATCACGCCGAACGGTAGCACGCGATTGTACGAATTTCAAGGACCTGTGTGTGTGGACGGGCTAGTACCACACCGAGGTTGTTCCTTTCTTGAAGGACTCGCGTCAGGGTCTAACCATGGTGGCGGATCGGATAGATGCCAAACGATCTTCAACGCTTTCAGCTTCTTTGGGCCGTCCCAACGTGCGGAGAACTTGCGCTTCGCTGGTCAAAGTGCTGACAACCTCCGGGCTGTTTGAGCCGAATTGTTTTTCGAGCACTGCGAGGAGCTGGCGATCGCAAGGCTCCAGCTGGTCAGGCTTGCCCCATTTGTGGTAGAGAGTGCAGACGTTGAAAAGAGGCATGAGTATATTTATGCCGTCGCGGCCGAATAATGATTCGTCGATGCTCGACGCGCGCACAAGATACGTTTCTGCTTTGGTTTGTAATCTTCTCGCACCATATACACGCTGGCGGCCATCAGAAGGCTGTTGGCGACTTTGTCGCTTCTTTCTCCAAACCTTTTCGTTCAGATCGACTACACGGAGAGAGAATTTCTCGGCGGTTGCGTAATCTTTCTGCTCCAGCCGAGAGATGAAGGCGGGAAAGCTTCTCAGCTTTCAGCTGATGAGGTCGCGGCGCTTACCCGGGATTTCCTTTAGGATTTCTTTTTGGCTGTAGCGCAGGATTTTAGTGTGACCCATTGCTGCGGATTTTGTGGGACGCCATTCACGTAAATAACCCAGTGGAGGTGGGGGCCGTTGGCGCGGCCGGTGGCGCCGACGTAGCCGATGACGTCACCTTCGTTTATATGAGCGCCCAGTTCTACATTTAATTTTGACATGTGAAGATACATGGTTTCGAGGCCCTGACCGTGGTCGATGCCCACCGTGCCCCCGAGGACGTTGAAGGGCTGCACAATTTTGACGGCGCCTGCCGCCACGGCGCGAATGGGAGTGCCGTCGGAGGCGCGCTGGTCGATTCCAGCGTGAAATTCACCGGTGGGCTTTCCGTTATGAAGGCGCTTTACGCCGAAGGGGGATATGACGCAACCGGGGAGCGGGGGGACGAGCGGAACTTCCCAGTATTTCACGTCGGATACCGAATCGCGGAAGGTTGTGAGAGTTTGCATTTCTTCGGCGGTGGAATGGAGCGCTTCGATTTGCGGCGCGAGGACCACATTTTGCGAGGGGAACATAGTTCTGCGAATGGTTAGGTTAACGGAGGCGAGAGTGCTGCCGTCCGCTGCGAGAAATTCGATTGGGTAGGTGCCGGGTGTATCGGCCACGGCTACGGGCATCAAGCCTTGCCAATCGCCGCTTCCCTGTTTGAAAAGGCGCACGGTTCGAGCGTTCAGGCGCGCAGTGGCAGCCGGGACTTCGCAGCGAAGGCGTACCGTCTGGCCCTGCGGGATTGACCCGGGCTTTACGGTGCACTGTTGCGCGCCGGCCGCCGACGCGAATATTAGAGCTAGGAGAGCTGCGGGCAACGCAGCAAAGATGCGCCACGGCGTATAACTGAATCTCCGATAGTTCATTCCTCCTTAATTTACACGTTTGGGCGTCCCGCTTGAAATTTTGGAGAAGAAGAGTTCCTGATTGTTACGAAGCGTTAAGTTTCGCCGGTGCCAAGTATTGGGCAGGCGCTGCGGCTTGGATTAATCTGAGTATGCCGCGCCGGTGTAATCGACATGAAAGATGCCTGCGCCGTTGGGACCTATAACTTGAAAAACATCGTACTGCAGCGGATTCTGGGCAAAAGCTTGGGCGAAGGTGGCGCCGACAAATTTTCCTAGAAGCGCAGCGGTAGCGGGGGAAGCCGGGTTTAGGTTGGTGGAACCATTCGCGGTCAGATTCCAGACGACTTTACCGTCTTTGTTTACGACTTGAATCAGATCGAGATGCAGCGGGTTGGAAAACGCAGCGGCCAAGGTTGACGCTTCAACAAAGTATGCTCCGGCTCCTACTGTTCCGTCCGTTTGTGCGGCCATGACTGCTCCTAGTCTTCAAATATTTATTTGCAATGGTCACAAGGCGGAGTATACCCTCTCGCGAAGTTTTCGAGGGGGGCGGTCATCTCTCGACGGACCAGCCCGGGGCATGAGTAAAGCACAAGCGGAGGAAACACGATGGAGCCTAATCCGACGAGCGTGTCGCGTGTTGTGGGGCAGCCGATCGTTGCACCGCTCACGCGCGCCGCGATCTTTTTGGTGGTGACCCTAAAGCAGGGGACCGATACTCGCGCGACTCTGCGGTCGTTCTGCGGAGACCTAAGCGGGATTTTCCGTGCGGTGGAGTATCGCAACATTGAAGCGGGGCTGTCCTGCATCATGGGGATTGGGTCCGACGCCTGGGACCGGCTGTTTGGGCTGCCGCGGCCGGCGGAGCTTCACGCGTTTCGCGAGATTCGTGTCGGGGCGCGACATGCGGTGTCCACGCCGGGCGACTTGCTGTTCCACATACGGGCGAGGCACATGGATCTATGCTTCGAACTTGCGACACAGATCATGGCGCGGATCGGAAATGCCGTTTCTCCGATGGACGAAGTGCACGGCTTTAAAAACTTTGACGACCGCGACCTGGTCGGGTTCGTGGATGGGACGGAGAATCCGCGAGGCGAAGCTGTGGCCGATGCCGCGCTGGTAGGCGCGGAGGATGCCGCGTTTGCCGGTGGAAGCTACGTGATGGTGCAGAAATATCTCCACGATATGAATGGATGGAATGCGCTGTCCACCGAGGCGCAGGAAAAAATTATCGGACGCAAAAAGCTATCCGATATTGAATTGGACGCGGCAGTGAAGCCGACCTGCTCGCACAGCTCGCTGACGACGATTGAACAGAACGGCAAAGAGATGAAAATATTGCGCGACAACATGCCGTTCGGCAGCGCCGCGCAAGGTGAATTTGGGACCTATTTTATCGGCTACTGCCGTACTCCGCGCACTCTGGAACAGATGCTCGAGAATATGTTCGTCGGCCGTCCGCCGGGCAACTACGACCGCCTGCTCGAGTACAGCCGCGCCGTCACTGGAAATTTATTCTTCGCGCCGTCCGCAACATTTCTGGAATCAATGGGCCACGACTAGCGCGCCTAAACGGCTAAACAGAGTGCCGCGATTCTTACTCAAGACGGAATTGCTGATTGGCGTTTGATTTGTTGCAGTGGTTTTGGCGGATGGTGCCTCCACGGCCAGGATCTTCAAGACAAAGGCCGCTGCTCTTTACGCGGATTTGCGCCTTGTTTCCGCCCAGGTCGACAATTTCAAAGAGCTCGTTGCCGGGCGCCGAGCCCGTGCTGCAGTTGGACTGCATTAAGTTTCCCGGCCCGCCAACTTTTTTCCCGTCACCGGGCGACTTGGAAGCGTCCGTGATGTTGAGGCACAGACGCTGCGCGCCGTTCACTGTTTGGATGGCATAAAAGCCGCCGCTTTCATCTACAAAATTAAACTCCATGTTGCCGAGCGCGCTGCAGGGATACGGAATGATTCCGTCTCCACTTTTCGTCGAGTCACGAGTGATGTTCATGCACAGTTTGGTTCCCTGCGAAACGATCTGATGCAGACCTTCGATCTCGCTCGACGCGGTGCTGGATAGTGGCGTGACGCCGTCAATGACGTAGGTCGTGATCGAGCGAACTGGCAACTCATCGATGATGTGCTTTTTGGAGGAAAGCTTGGTGCTTCCCTCTTTGAAATTCACGTTCTCGTCGGCAGTCGTGCGATAGACGGTGATCGATGCCGGAATTCCGCCGAAAGCGCCCAGATCCAGATCGTTCTTGGAGACGGCATCCCAATTGGTCGTGACCAGCACCAGGCGTTTTGAGGAATGCGAGTAGGCCGCGAGCGTGTTGTAGGCGCCTCCCGCCGAAATAATCTGGAAGCCTGGGCGAATGAAGCGCGAGTATTGGGCGATGGCATAGAATTGTTTTTTCAGTTGCGCCGCTCCGCCATTTGGATCAAACGCGATCACGCTCCAGTCCGGCTGCCAAAGCACCCAATTCTCCGCGCCGAGGTCGCGCAAATCCATGCGCATCGTGTCGGCCAGGAAGAGCGCACCCCACATGTCCGTTCCATCGCCCTGAGTTTTGAAGCAGCATCCGACCTCGCTCATCCAGACGGGCTTGTGAGCCTTCTGGGCGATGGATTTGGACTCTCGCATTTTTGCCGGATCGGCGGTCCCAGAGTGGTAGTCGTGGGTGTTCATGCGTCCCAGCGCGGCAAACGCGGCGGGATTTAATTTGGCCACGCCGTCGAGGGCATCACTGACGTTGTTCATGTCCACGCCGGAAACGATGGTTTCCAGACCGTCGTGTTTCAACCGGGCTTCGAGCATGGGAATCAGCGCATTCCGGGAAGCGAACGAGGCGCTGTTCCCTTCCTGGCGTCCGCGAGCGGTCCAACCGATGTCGGGTTCATTGAACGCTTCCACACTTTCGAAGGCCACACCCTCCGCGTCTCGAAAATGTTTGACCACGGTGGCGAGGTAATTCACGAAATTCTGATACATCTCGGGGCGCAGGTTATCTTGATGCGCCACGGTGGCGCCGGAAGCGCAGCCGCTGACCGTCATCCAGTAAGGAGGAGAGTTCGAGAAGGCTTCAAAAATATTCGCGCCGCGCTTTTTTGCTTCCTGCAACATGCGGCGCTGCGACGCGTCGCGCGTCCAATTAAACGCTGCGTTTGCGGCGTCTTGAAAGCCGTCCATTTGCGCGTCGGCGCGCATGTGTTTGTGCGAGGGGTCGTCGCCGCCGCCGATGTTGTAGCGCGCGACGTTGAATCCGAGCGTGAGATCAGTGGCCGGATCGCCGAAGAGCAAATCCATATATTGACTCTGGATTTTCGGATCTTTTATTCGCGCGGGCTGGCGTCCGCCACCGTAAAGATCGTTTGCCTCCCAAGCGAGGGACATGCCCCAGCCGCGAAAGGTTTGGGCAGGATGCGGATTGATTCGGCCAGTATCTGCCAGGGCTATTGACGGCAGGAATAAATAAAGGCCTAGGATATAAACAGCTGCTAGGCGGTAGAGCCTCGGCCTTATCTTCACGGGTGTTACGTTCTAGGTGCCTTCGGACCAGGAGGCCAGGTACTGCTCTTGGTCGGGCGTGAGTTTATCGACCTGGATGCCCATAGAGTCGAGTTTGAGTTTGGCGATGTGGCGGTCGATATTTTCGGGAACGGAATAAACCTGGTGCTTCAGGCTGCTGGCGTTCTTGACCAGGTATTCGGATGCTAGCGCTTGATTCGCGAAGCTCATGTCCATCACCGAAGCGGGGTGGCCTTCTGCGGCGGCGAGGTTGATTAGGCGGCCTTCACCGAGTAGGTAGAGTTTGCGGCCATCTTTCATCACGTATTCGTCGACGAAGGGGCGGACCGGTTTTTTGGAGCTGGAAAGTTTTTCCAGCGCCGGGATATCGATCTCAACGTTGAAGTGGCCGGAATTCGCGATGACCGCGCCGTCTTTCATCCTTTCGAAATGATCGTGCGTGAGAATTGATTTGTTGCCGGTGACGGTGATGAAGATGTCACCGATTTTTGCGGCTTCGGGCATGGGCATCACGCGGAAGCCGTCCATCACGGCTTCTAGAGCGCGCACGGGATTGATTTCGGTGATGATCACGTCTGCGCCGTGACCTTTAGCGCGCATAGCGACACCTTTGCCGCACCAGCCGTAGCCGGAAACAACCACGCGAAGGCCTGCGATCAGAAGATTCGTGGCGCGAAGAACACCGTCAATCGAAGACTGACCGGTGCCGTAACGATTATCGAACAGATGCTTGGTGAGCGCATCGTTGACCGCGACGATGGGATATTTCAACGTGCCGTCTTTGGCCATGGCGCGAAGGCGGATCACGCCAGTGGTGGTTTCTTCCGTGCCGCCGATAATGTTCTGCACCAGGTCGGGGCGCTTAGTGAGCAGGATGGTGACGAGGTCGGCGCCATCGTCCATGGTGATTTGCGGTTTGTGGTCGAGGGCGGCGTTGATGTGCGCGTAATAGGTGGCGTTGTCTTCGCCCTTAATGGCGAAGGTCGGGATGTTGTAATCCTTCACCAGCGACGCGGCGACTTCGTCCTGGGTGGAAAGCGGATTCGAGGCGCAAAGGACGACGTCAGCGCCGCCATCGCGTAGTGTGATCGCGAGGTTAGCTGTTTCGCTGGTGACGTGCAGGCAGGCGGACATGCGAATGCCCTTCAGCGGCTGGTCTTTGATAAATTGTTTGCGGATGAGTTGCAAAACGGGCATGTGCTGATTGGCCCATTCGATTTTGCGTTTGCCCTTTTCTGCGAGGGCAAGGTCTTTCACATCGCCGGTCATCTTTGGTGCAGTCGTCTCCACGAGAACTCCCTTCATTTTTTATTTTGCGGAAAATTTAGAAAAAGGCGCCGAGCCAAAGCTCGCCGCTAGAAAAGCTGAAACACAAGACCAATTCCCTCAGAGTCGCGCGCTGATTACGCGCGTGACGACGCTACCACTCCGCGCGAGCCTGCTTCCTTCTTGATGGCCTGAGCCTTGTCTGTTTTCTCCCACGTGAAGCCTGGGCCGGTGCGTCCGAAATGGCCGTACGACGCAGTGGGGCGGAAAATCGGGCGACGGAGATCGAGCGTTTCGATAATTCCTTTGGGCGTGAGCTTGAAGAATGCACGAATCAGCTCAGTGATTTGGGAATTCGGAATCGTTCCAGTGCCAAACGTGTCCGCCATAACGGAAACCGGCTCGGCAACTCCGATGGCGTAAGCGAGCTGCACTTCCACTCTGGTGGCAAGGCCAGCGGCCACGATATTCTTTGCGACGTAACGCGCCATGTAACACGCGGAGCGGTCAACCTTGGTTGGATCTTTTCCGGAAAGCGCACCGCCACCGTGACGGCTGTATCCGCCGTAGGTATCAACGATGATCTTGCGGCCCGTGAGTCCTGCATCACCCATGGGCCCGCCGGTAACGAAGCGGCCAGTGGGATTAATGTGATATTTGGTTTTCTGATCGACCATGGATTCGGGCAGGACCGCGCTGATGACTTCGTTCATCACTGCTTCTTCGAGGTCGCGGTGAGAAACTTTGTCGCTGTGCTGCGTAGAGATCACAACGGTGTCAACACGTGCCGGGCGGCCGTCGATATATTCAATTGTGACTTGGGATTTTCCGTCAGGGCGGAGGAAATCAACGGTTCCCTTTTTGCGGACTTCCGCGAGCCTGTGGGTGAGACTGTGCGCGAGTTGGATGGGCATGGGCATCAATTCGGGGGTTTCATCGCAAGCGAAACCGAACATCAAGCCCTGGTCGCCGGCGCCGCCGGTATCAACTCCCATTGCGATGTCGGGAGATTGCTTGTTGATGGCGCAAATTACGCCGCAGGTCTCCGCGTCAAAGCCGAACTTGGCGCGGGTGTAGCCGACATCGCGGATTACATCGCGAGCAAGGCCGGAAAAATCGACGTAAGTGCTGGTGGTAATTTCGCCAGCCACGACGACAAGTCCGGTGGTGACCAGCGTTTCGCAGGCCACGCGGCCCATGGGATCGTCTTTCATGACGGCGTCGAGGACGGCGTCGGAAATCTGGTCGGCTATTTTATCCGGATGACCTTCGGTTACAGACTCAGAGGTAAACAGGAATTTTTCGTCAGCGTGCGCCAAAAAAGTATCCTCCAGCGGATTGATGGGCAATTGCGGGGCCAAATCGGCTACGTGCAGTTTGGGCCGACTCACGAACGTAGCATAGGGGTATGGGGGTGTCAATCTTATGCACCGAAAGGTCTTAAATCGGGCTCGAAGTGCGATTATTGCAACTAAAACGGGCTCCGGCGATGACCGCTGGGAACTACCCGGATAGCGAAATGGGCAACAAGTTTCCCTGTTTTACTTCGGGACAGTCGCCGCGCTGCCGCTTTCGCTATCGCGACGGTAGAGCAGGTAAGCGCGGATGAAAGGGTCGAGGTCGCCATTCATTACTTTGTCCACGTCGCCACGCTCTAACTTCGTGCGGTGGTCTTTGATTAGCTGATAAGGCTGCATGGTGTACGAACGAATCTGGCTGCCGAAACTGATTTCGGGTTTGGAAGCGTCGAGTTTGTGCAGGGCTTCACTGCGCTTCTCGAGCTCCAGCTCGTAAAGCTGCGAGCGCAGAACTTTCATGGCCCATTCGCGATTTTTGTGCTGACTGCGCTCGTTCTGGCATTGCACGACGATACCGGACGGGAGGTGCGTGATGCGAACGGCGGATTCAACCTTGTTGACGTTTTGCCCTCCATGACCGCCGGCGCGGAATGTGTCGATGCGCAGATCGTCGGGCTTGACCACAATGTCGATTTTGTCGTCAATCTCAGGAATGACGAAAACGGAGGCGAAGGAGGTGTGGCGTCGAGCGGCTTGGTCGAAAGGAGAAATGCGGACCAAGCGGTGCACTCCACTTTCACCGGCGAGCATGCCGTAAGCGTTCTCTCCGGCTATCTGCACCGTGGCGGTTTTGATTCCGGCTTCTTCCCCTGGAGTGGAATCGATCACCGTGGCGTTGAATCCTTTTTGTTCTGCCCAGCGAAGGTACATACGCAGGAGCATCTCAGCCCAGTCCTGCGATTCGGTGCCGCCGGCGCCGGGCTTGATGGTAACGATGGCATTCAGCCGATCGTTTTCACCGGCGAGAAGAGTCTTTGTTTCCAGCTCGGATAAATAGGCGTCGGCGGAGGCGATCTCTTTGCTGACGTCGTCGAGCAGAGAGTCGCGCTGAGCATCGTTGGATTCTTCGCGCGCAAGATTGAAATAGGTTTCGATGTCGCTGGATTTAGTTTCGAGAAGCTTTTCCGCGTTTACGCGGTCTTCCACCTGCTTGCGCTGCTGCAAGACAGCTTGCGCTTTTTCCTGGTCCTGCCAGAAATTCGGATCGCTTACTTTTTCCTCGAATGTGGCGAGCTGCTGGCGGGCGGAGCGGGCGTCAAAGAAAGCTCCGCACGAGCTCAATACGTTTCTTAAGCTCGGCGTAGCGTTGCTGCAGGTCTTCGATGTGTTCAGCCATTCTTTTTTTGCCTTTTTGTCTCCGAGAGCGGTAACGTCGCCCCCGGCTTCAGGGCGAAAAACAAAAGCACCGCGGTAGCTATCACGCAAAGCCATGCGAACCAGTCGCCAAAACGAACATAGAGCGTGAGGTTGCTTTTAAAATCGTACGGAGCATCGAGTTCGCCGCGAACGTCCGTGGGCAGCTCGGCTACCATGCGGCCGTACGGATCGATTGCGGCGGTGAAACCATTGTTGGTATCGCGCAACAGCCAGCGGCGGCTTTCTACCGCGCGCACTCGCGACATCATCAAGTGCTGTATCGGCGCCGCCGAGCGCCCGAACCAGCCATCGTTCGAAATATTGATCAGTAGCTGCGCGCCCGACGCTGCAAACCGGCGAATTTCGCCTGGAAAAATCGCCTCATAACAGATGAAAGTGCCGAATTTGCCTCCCGGAATTTCGCCCAATGTATAGACCGTTCCAGGAGTGAAATCGGAAATGTCGGCGGTCAAGCGTCCAGCAAACGTGAGCCACTGGCGCAACGGCACATACTCGCCAAAGGGCACCAGGTGAATCTTATCATAGGTGTAAATTCGCTTGCCGAGCGGGTCCAGGAGTACCGCGCTGTTGTAGAACAGCCAGTTTCGTTGTGCATCCTGCCTGTCTTCCACGACGCCTACCAGGAAATATGCGCTGGACTCGCGCGCGATGCGGACTGCGCGGGCGGCAAAGGCGGGGTCTTGCAGGCTGAATGGCGCGGGCACTTCGGGCCAGACGATTAATTCCGGTCCTGCGGGATTTTGCTTTGCGGCAGTAATGCTGATGCGCGCGAGTTCATCTAGTTCGCCTGCGTGGATTTGAAGCCAGTCGGCGGGGTAACGCTCCGACTGCGGAAAATTCGTTTGCACCAGATGCGCCGTGAAGCGCGGAGTTTCTTTGGGGACGAGATACCTGCCGCCCAGCGCGATGAGCAAGAGCGCAGCCGTGGCCATGACCACTGTTCGCCACGCGCGCCGCGTATCCGTCAGAACGGCGAAAGCGAAGAGCGAGCCGTACGCTGCGATCAGAAAAGAAAGGCCGTAGATTCCCGTTACCGTGGTGACTTGGAGCAGCGCGAGACTTTTAATGGCGGCGTATCCCGCGAGGTTCCAGGGAAAACCGATGTAGGGCAAATGCGTGCGCACGAATTCTAAGGCGACCCACAGGAAGGGCGCAAGCAAGCACGCAAACGCGATGCTTTTTCTGGACGCTCTGGCTACGCCCCACGAAAACAAGGAACACAGTAAGCCGCCTGCTACCGCCATCAAGCCGAGGATTCCCGCGGAGGTCCACAGGTCCAGGTTGCCGTATTGCCGCATCACGGTGTCGATCCATGGTACGCAAACGGGGTAAAAGACTGCGCCGTGAAGAAATCCGTAGAGTGGCGATTCGCCCGGACGCGAGCCGACCGACGCCAGCACGAGCATGCCGACGGAAAACCAAGCGAGAGGCCAAAGGTCGTAATCAGGGAATGAAAGAGCCAGGGCGGCACCGCTCGCCACGGCGAGCAGCACTCGCGTTGGACGCTTAAATTTCATTCAGCGTTTAATTATAGGCTTGAAGCCCAACTGTTCGAGGGAGCGTTTTGCGGATTCGGCGGAAGCGATGTCCTGATAGGGGCCCACTTGCACGCGGTAGTAGTTGTCGGAGCTGGGCGTGGCGACAAAGCAGGGGAACCTTTTCTGCTGAATGGCTTCGGCCATTTCCAGTGCGTCACTCTGGCGGCGAAGAGCGGCCACTTGAAGAAGTATTGCGGACTTGGGAATGGCTGGTTGCTGCAAACGTGAAGCGGCCTTTGCGTCGCTTGCGGATGGCTTGGCAGCAGAAGCAGCCGGGGCCGAAGCATTCGCAGCGGGCTTCGCCGTCGCGTTGGAAGCAGGTGGCGATTTCACGGCAGCAGTGGGCGGCTCGAGATGAGTCGTGTCTTTGTTTTTGTCGTAGAAATCCCAATCCGGAGCGGCCGCCGTGGGCTCGGCAACTTTGGATTTCGCGGAAGAAGAAGGTGTGTTTTTTATGCCTGATTCCGCAGCGTGCACAGAGCCGCCGAGCTGGTTGCGGCCCATCACGTAGCCGAGGGTGAAGAAAACACCGCACAAGAGGACCACGCCGAGAAACAGCCCGACCAGATGCCTGCTTTCCAGGACTCTTTCGCCACCGCCGCGTTTTCCGCTTCCTGCCATGGTTCCTACTTATTCTGCGCCTGTTTCACCCATTGCGAAATAATGTCTACGGGCAACGGGAAAACTATAGTCGTATTTTTTTCTACGCCGATTTCCGTCAAAGTCTGCAAATAACGCAACTGAATCGCAGCAGGCTGCTTTTCCAGCACTTCGGCCGCATCGGCCAGCTTTTGCGAGGCTTCAAATTCGCCTTCCGCGTGAATAATTTTTGCCCGGCGTTCGCGCTCGGCCTCCGCCTGTTTGGCGATGGCGCGCTGCATATTTTCCGGAATATCGACTTGTTTGACCTCAACCTTCGTTACTTTGATACCCCAAGGCTCGGTATCCTGGTCAAGGATTTGTTGCAGCTTGGCATTTACTTTTTCGCGCTCGGAGAGGATCGAGTCCAGCTCGAACTGGCCGACCAGGCTGCGCAGGGTGGTTTGAGCGAGCTGCGAGGTGGCGTACAGATAATTTTGCACCTGCGAGAGTGCGAGGTTGGCGTCCACTACGCGAAAATAGCACACCGCATTCACTTTTACCGAGACGTTGTCGCGCGTAATGACGTCTTGCGGCGGAACGTCGAGCGTTTCGATGCGCAGCGAGATACGGGTGAGCTTGTCGATGGGGAAGAAAACCAGCTGCAAGCCGGCGCCTTTGGCTTCGGGGAGCATACGTCCCAGGCGCAACACGACGCCGCGCTCCCATTCCTTGATGACGTACACCGAATTCACCAGCCAGAAGAGAAAAATCAGTACGGCGAATCCTAGTAAGATCGTCGCAAAGTCCATTCGCTGTCTCCTTCGATGTCTCTAGGAAGAGGCCGATTGCGGCGTCTTCACCGGCTCAACTTCGAGCGTCAGCCCGGCAACTTTTTTCACTTGAACGCGCGTACCTTTGGGAATTTCTTCACCGTAACGCGTGATGGCGCGCCACAATTCACCGTGAACGAAGACCATGCCCGCTTGACTCGAAGATTGCAGCGGCTCGGTAACTTCGCCTACTTCCCCGATCAGTTCTTCTTTTCCCGTGGTCTGCTTCCAGGTGCGCGAGCGCAAGACCAGCCGCATCAGAATAATTATGATTATTGCGCACGGGATAGCCACGCCGAGCGCAGCGCTGAGGCTGACGCCCCCGCCCGTGAGCGGCGAGTTAATTAGAAAGAGCGCGCCCAGCACCATGGAGATCACTCCTCCCACACCTAGAACGCCATGCGTTGGATATTTTGCTTCCATCACAAAAAGCACCAGCGCGACGACAATGAGCAGCAAGCCGGCGAAATTAATCGGCAGCATGTGCATGGCGTACAAGGCAAGCACCAGCGCGATTACACCGAATACGCCGGGCGCGAACATCCCCGGGTGTGTGAACTCCGCGTAGAGGCCCAGGACACCAATGATTAGCAGAATGAAAAACGCGTCGGGCTGAACGATGCGCGAGAGGAATTTTTCGCGCGAGGTCATGTCGGTGGCGACGATCACCGGGTGCGGCAGCTCGAGTTTCTGCGTGCTGCCATCGAAGCGGGTGATGGTGCGGCCATCGAGCTTCGCGAGAAGTTCGTCCGGCGACGAAACCACCATATCGATTAATTTGCCGTCGAGCGCTTCTTTGTCGCTGAAGGCTTTTGCGTCGGTCACCGCCGTGGCTGCCAGGTCGGAGTTGCGGCCACGCTTGCTGGTGTAGGCGCGGAGGTAAGCTGTGGCGTCATTCACGATTTTCTTTTGGAGCGTTTCGTCAATTTTGACTGGCTGACCGCCCAACTCGATCAGCGGCGACGCGGCGCCTGTTTCGGTTCCAGGAGACATCGCGGCGATATCGCCGGAAAGCAAAATGAAGAATCCCGCGGATGCGGCGCGCGAGCCAGTGGGATACACGTAAGTGACCACCGGCACACCAGAGCGGAGGATCGCCTGGATGATTGAGCGCATGGAAGTGTCCAGGCCCCCCGGCGTGTTCATGGTGATCAGAATCAGATTGGCGTGCTGGTCGTTGGCGTCATTAATTCCACGGACAAGGTATTCTGCAAGGATCGGCTCAATTTCGCCATCCACGTGAAGCTCGACAATTTTGGAAGTCGTCGCTGAAGATTGAGTGGGAGATGATTGGGCGACGGCAGCGTGGTTAAAGCCGAGAATCGAGCCAACAACCATACACACAAGCAGAATCAGCAAGCGAAATGAACGGGGAGCCATTCCGGCGGTCATTATAGCAGTAGATGGCAGGGCAACGTGCGGTGAGGAAAGAATTAATGACGATATTCTCTAGAAACTCCCGAGGCCGGGTCCCGGCATCATGCGCAGAGCGATCCCCAGCCCAAATAGTAGGACAATAAAGTCAGCGGTGATGGCGCGGTTTCCTTGGGAGGGCAAATCCTCGATGAACAGACCCACAAGTGTCTCACCGGCAAGTAGCCTGGGGCGAAAATTATCATGCAAGGCAGCTATCGCAAAGAGAATAGGGACGACAAATCATGGCAGTTTCGGCGTAGGCACCCTAGTCGTACCGATTCGAGGAAATCGGGCGGCGTTGCTGCGCTTACACGGAACAAAGAACTGGAATATCGCGTATCTTGGGCTGAGGAGAAATTATGACGAAACTTCAATCTATTTTGGGCGTGAAAGGAATCAATTGGACGCGGCGCGGCTCCGCGGTGCCGGCAATTGCGTTGGGATTAATGCTTGCGGCGCTGCCACTGGCTGCGCAGGACAAGAAGGACGCCGATGCCGATAAGCAGGACAACGACAGTATTGGATTCGTCGCTAGCAAGAATGCGGGGGCGAAGGACATTGGGCTGCCGCTATATCCCGGCTCGCGGAAGCACAAAGATAGCGCGGACGATAGCGCGTCGGTGCAGCTCGGAACCTGGGCTGGATCGTCCGGGTTCAAACTGGTAGTGCTGAAAATGGATTCGGATGCCGCGCCCGATAAAGTTACCGCGTTCTATCGCAAGGCGCTCTCTAAATATGGGAAGGTTTTGAACTGTTCTGACTCCGGCGCAGCGGCGGCGGCAAAAGAGAAGCCCTCGAACGGGCTGGACTGCGAAGATGATCACGCGGATGAGAACGAAACGGTGTTGAAGGCGGGAACGAAAGAAGCGAAACACATTGTCAGTGTGAAGCCGAATGGGAGCGGGAGTATTTACGACCTGGTGTACATCGAAGCGAGAGGATCAGTAAGCAGCAAGTAAAGCTTTTCCGGAGAAGCGGGCGTGTGCAACTGACAACCGGCTAACAGACTGGCGCGATTTCCAGGATCGCGGATGGATCAACGGAAATCCCGGTAAGCAGTAATACGTCCAACCCGCAGTGGCTAGTTCGATTCCTGCTTTTTTGACGATCCGGCGTATGACGGAGGCGTTTGCAAGACTTCCTGGACGCGCGGATCTTTAATCACGCGCGCGAAGGTCACATCGGTCTGCGCCGTCATAAAACCAATGTAGCCGTTGTCGCGAGCCATCTTTAGGTAGTGGGCGGCGCGCTCGGCGTCTCCATTTTGCGCGTAAGCTTTTGCCACGAAGAAGTAAAACATCCCGGGATCGGTGGCTTCTCTTTGCTGGATGATCGAACCGTTCTCACTTTTCTTCTCAAAAAGGTGAGGGTCAAGGGCCAGCGCTTTGGCGAAAGTGCTCATGGCCAGCGTGTATTCCTTGTTGCCGAAATAGGCGTAGCCAAGATTGCTGTAAATGGTGGCCAGGTCTGTGTGGTATTGAACGGCTTTCTTGTATTCAGTGATGGCCTTGCCGTAGTGTTTTCTCTCGTATTCGATGGTGCCGTAATTGTTGATAGCGCTGGCGTAGCTCTTATCGGAGTGTATGGATTTTTTGTAGTAGCGTTCGGCTCGCTTGAGGTCACCCAATTGCTGATAAGCGACTCCTACCTTGTTCAGGAGCTGGGCGTTTTTCGGCTCCGACTCAATGATCTTGCTGTAAGCATTGACCGCCGAAGGGTACTCCTTGCGCGCCATCAGGATGTCGCCTTGCAGTTCAGCCATCTGGCGCGCCGTCATCGACGAGGTGCCAGATGAGGAAGCGTCTTGTGCCGGCTTGGTATAACTGACAGGGGTTTGCTGCGCGTAGCTCGTCGTGATGAACAACAGAGCCAGCGGAACGGCAAAAAGAGTCGATCGACTCATTGCCCAGCTCCTTTTTCCGCGCGTGACCTACGGCTGTGGTTTCGAGGAATCCGCAGGTTTCTTGCCTGATCCAAATATACCAAAAACCTTGCCTAGCAAGCCTTTTTTCTTTTCCGGCTCAGGCTGAGTAGACTCCCCCGGGGCAGCGGGTTGGCTTGCGGGGTTAGACGCGGCAGAAGCCTGTCCCGGAGCGGGCGGGGGTGGATTTCCGTTTTTGCCGAAAAGATGCGATAGCCAATTTCCCTGGGCTAGGTGTCCGCCGTGCAGTTCGCACATTTGGGTAGGCTCGGTGCCGGAAACAAAGTATTCGTTCACGCTCTGCGGACAACTTGGCCCGGCAAGCTGGCCAGTTTGGGGGTCGATCGATTCAGCAATCACCCCGGGAGGAGGAGCGAAAGGCTGCGTGTTGCGATATTGCGGCAGAGCGACCGCGCGCTTCATAAATTCCGCCCAAACGGGGGCGGCCGATTGGCTTCCGGACAATTCCAGGTCGCGATTGTCGTCAAAGCCGATCCAGACGACACAGAGGAGATTCGAGGTGTAGCCCGCGAACCAGCCGTCGCGCGATGTTCCGGTCTTACCTGCCGCCGGAGCAGCGAAGCCCATGGAGCGAACAGTAACGCCGGTGCCGCGGTTGATAACGTCTTCCATCAAGCTGGTCACCAGAAAGGCAACCCGGGAATCGAGCACGCCGCGCGTGCGCGGGCCCGCCGATTCTTCCACGCTACCGTCGGCTGCCAGAACGCTACGGAGGAACAGAGGCTCAGAGCGATATCCGTTGGTGGCAAACGCGGTGTATCCGGCGGCGACATCAACCGGAGTCATCTCGTAGGCGCCCAGAGCGA
This sequence comes from Acidobacteriota bacterium, assembly GCA_013287135.1. Taxonomy (GTDB): domain Bacteria; phylum Acidobacteriota; class Terriglobia; order Acidiferrales; family UBA7541; genus Palsa-295. The sequence continues at coordinate 46,954 of JABDEK010000019.1, forward strand.
CAGCGGGCGTTGCCTGAATATTATTTCCGAGGCCCATTTGACGCGCGACATCAACCACGCGTTGGAAACCGATCATTTCCGCGACTTTTACGGTGGCGACGTTTAAGGAATGGATCAGCGCGTCCTGCACTGTCACGGTCCCGTAAAATTCCTGGCCGTAATTGTCCGGTGTGTATTCTTTGCCGTCGAAATCAAAGGTGGTGGGGACGTCTTCGACGGTTGTGACAGGCGTGACGACTGGTTGCATGCCTTGCGCTGCGTTCTCAAATGCAGCGGCGTAAACGAACGGCTTAAACACAGAGCCCGGCTGGCGATGGGCGAGAGCGTGGTTGAGCTGGCTTTCGCCATAGTTGCGTCCACCGATTAGGGCGCGTATTTCTCCGGTGCGCGGATCCAAAGCTACCAGCGCGACCTGCACTTGAGGCACTGCTTGGCCCTTCTTCCTCCACGCGGCATAACGCTTGGCGAGGAGCTTGTCGACTCCCAGCATGGCGGACTGGACTGCCGCGCTTGCGGCTCTCTGTAGCTGGGGATCGAGAGTGGTGTAGATGCGATAGCTCTGGGTCTGAAGATCGGTTTCAGAAAATTGATCGAGGAGATGGTCTTTCACCATATCTACGAAGTACGGGGCGGAACTGCTTTCGATGCCTCCGCTGACGAAGTGAAATTTTTCTTTCTTGGCGGCGTCGGCTTGCGCTTGTGTGACGTAGCCATTCTCAACCATCTGGCCGAGGACGCGGTCGCGAGATTCAATGGCGCGATCCATGTGGCGTTCAGCGGCAGAGTAGCGATTGGGCGCACGGATTATTCCTGCCAGGAATGCGGCTTCGCCCAGACTTATTTCGCGGACATCCTTGCCGAAATAGGCCTGGGCGCCTTCTCCGAAACCTCGAATAGAAAAGCTGCCGCGATTGCCGAGATAAATTTCGTTGGCGTAGAGCTCGAAAATCTGCTGCTTGGTGAAACGCTGGTCGATCTCAAACGCCATTAATGTTTCTTTGATCTTGCGGCGCCATTCGCGTTTAGTGGTGAAGAAAAAGCTTCGCGCCACTTGCATGTCGATGGTGCTGGCGCCTTGCGCGCGATGGCCAATTTTCAGATCAGCGAGTCCCGCGCCGATTACGCGGACGATGTCGAAGCCGCCGTGCTCGAAGAAGCGTTTGTCTTCAGCGGACAGGACGGCATTGACCATTACGTTCGGCAAATCATCAAAACGCACAATGCGGCGCTTCTCGCGCGAGCTGTCAAAGAGATTGGTGATGACTTCGGGCTCAAGCTCCGCGGAATCACGGGGAGAACCGTCAGAAATCTGCGTTATTTTGGAAATGGCAGGGCCGGTGAAGACTACGCGCAGCGCATTCCCGCCGTGGAAATAGGACTCCTTGGAAGGCCGTATCTCAAGCGTACTTCCCTTTACGTGGATCTGGCCGGGGGCTCCGGGCACTTCCCCGTCCTGATAACCGGCACGCAGGAGGTAGGCGCTAAGGTCAGCCAGCTTTATCTCCTCTCCGGCATAAATGCGACCCGGAGCGGAATAAAGGCGGGAGGTATTCTGGAAAATCTGGCCGGTGAGGCGCTGGTCAACCAAGTGGCCGAACTGTATGTAGTAATAGGCGAAGATCGAGGTGGCTGTGAGAAATACAGCCAACACAGCTACCAGAACAGCGATTCCGACTCGAGAGGTCCAAAAGCCGGGGGCAATTCGAATCCGCAATCAGTTTCTCCGCTGAGCCTTGAGAGGGTCGGCTGAAGACATCCAGAGCCCGCAAATCGGCATGGTGATTCCCAGAGCAATACTCCGCTTCTACTATATTAGATTGGCGACTTAAAGCGAGTGGTTGTCCCCACGGGCATGAAAATCCATGGTGAACTGAGTGAATTTCATATCAACGGGAATCGAGTAATTCACGGTGATTTGGACCGTGTTGTTCTCGTTCACAATGTGGATGTCTTCTTTTTTTACCGGAATGCCAAGTTCCTGAACTTTCTTCCAAACGTCGTCGCGAATTTCTTCGTCGCTTTTCCGGTTGTAGCCGGCGAAACGAGCCTCGGTTTTCATGGCGTCCTGAAGCTGATAATTGTTGAAGTAGGGCGGGGCAATCATCACGCCAACAAATACCATGCCACACAGTATTAGCAGGGTCAGAACGAGGTTGATCTTAGCTCCGCCTTGCTGCTTAATTTGATCTCTTCCACCTTTCAAAATGGGACGCCTCCCAGGAGCGGGTCCTTGCAATGGTTATGCTATCACCGAGGCAATGTTGGGGAAGCCTGACGATAGAGCCGTGTTCAGAATGAGTAAATGAGGGATGGGAACGGCCTAGGGCCTTAGTACGCGCGCGCGAAGATAGCCTTCTCTTTGGCCGGTTGGCCACAGTGGATACACTTCCCTGAACCGCCGGGTTGTTCCAGCGGGATACAACGCATGGTGGCTTTGGTTTCCTCTTTGATGTTCGCTTCGCATTCGCTGCTGCCGCACCACCAGGAGAAGGCGAAACCTTTCTCTACCGCCTTTTTGAACTCGTCGTACGTGGCCGGTTCGAATGTGTTGGCTTTGCGGAAAGCCAGAGCGCGGTCGTAGAGCGATTGCTGCGTTTCTTCCAATAGTTGCGCCACGACAGCGGCCAGCCCTTGCTGCTGCACGAAGGACTTACCTTCTTTGCCAGGACGGTCGCGGCGAGCGAGGACCACGGAACCTTTAGCCACGTCCTTTGGACCGATCTCCATGCGCAGCGGAACTCCGCGCATTTCCCAATCGTTAAATTTGAAGCCGGGACTCACGCCTTCGCGTTCATCCATCTTGACGCGAATGCCCGCAGCGAGCAGCTCTTTGCGTAGCTTTTGAGCGCATTCCATAACGCCGGATTTCTCATCGTCCGTCTTGTAAATCGGCACGATAACCAACTGGAACGGCGCCAGACGCGGCGGAAAAATCAATCCCTGATCGTCGCCATGGACCATGATTATTGCGCCAATGAAGCGCGTAGACAGCCCCCACGAAGTGGTCCAACAGTGCTGATGCACTCCGTTTTTGTCCAGGTAACGTATCTCGAAGGCCTTGGCGAAATTTTGGCCCAGATTGTGAGAGGTGCCCGCCTGCAGAGCCTTGCCGTCGCCCATCATAGCCTCGATGGAAAATGTCTGGTCCGCGCCGGCGAAACGTTCGGAGTCCGATTTGCGGCCGGGAATTACCGGCACAGCCGCTTCGCGCACGGCAAAGTCGGTGTAGATGTCGAGCATCTGGCGCGTTTCGAAGTCGGCCTCTTCCAAGGTGGCGTGGGCGGTGTGACCTTCTTGCCAGAAAAACTCCAACGTCCGCAGGAAAAGCTTGGTTCGCATTTCCCAGCGCACTACGCTGTTCCACTGGTTGATCAGCACGGGCAAGTCGCGGTAGGACTGAATCCATTTCGCGTAGCTGTGTCCGATGATAGTTTCCGACGTCGGCCGAATAACCAGAGGCTCTTCCAGCTCTTCTCCGCCGCCATGCGTCACGACCGCCAGCTCGGGCGAAAATCCGGCCACGTGCGATTTCTCTTTATCAATGAAGCTGCGAGGAATCAGCAGAGGAAAGGCCGCGTTTACGTGACCTGTGGCCTTAAAGCGGCTGTCTAACGCTGCCGTAATGTTTTCCCATAGCGCCCAACCATACGGACGAACGATCATGCAGCCGCGAACCGGCGCGTAGTCCGCTAGCTCGGCACGGAGAACGACTTGGTTATACCACTCCGAATAATCTTCCGCGCGAGTGGGAAGTTTCTGGTCCGACATACGTTATTTGGCTCTTTTCTGCGCCTCCTGGAATCGTCGCGTACGACTAAGCGGCGCGACGTGAGGACGCAATCGAGTTAGGTTAGGGGAGAGCGCATCGGAAGTCAACCAGACGTCTGTTTTAGGCATTTTTTGCATGAACGAGAGACTATTTCAGTGGTAGGCTATCCAGCGCGCCTGGTTTCCCGCCAGTGTTGCCCAAAATTAAAGGAGTTTAGCCAGATGACGCCGTGCCGCGCCGTGCTCCTGTTCGTTGCTATCGCAACCTTGGCCATATCGCAGCCGTTGGCTAGGGCGCAGTCGTCGAGCGGCTCAGGGACGACGAATCAGAGTCAGACGCAGACGCAAACGCAGCCTGCGCAAGCTGCTCCTGCGCGTTCGTCGAGTAACCCGCCCGTCACCTTCACGTATCATCAGCCTACAGAAAAGGAAAAACTAAAGAATTATGCCTTTGATTCTTTTGGTCCTTACGCGATTTTCGGCTCCCTGGTGATCGCCGGGATTCAGCAAGCTAAGACGCCCAGCGCCACGCCCCATAACTCCGGGATCCCGCCGGATTGGGGGCAAGGTTGGGACGCTTACGGCACTCGAGTGGGAAGCGATTTCGGGATTCACCTCATCACGCAGACCGCGCGTTATTCGCTCGCCAGAGTGTTCCGTGAGGACACCATTTATTATCGTTGCGAATGCTCCGGTATTTTGCCCAGGCTTAAACATGCCTTGATTTCAACCGTCACCGCACGCCGAGGGGAGGACGGCCACCGTGTCTTCTCTTTTCCGGCGATCGCAGCCCCCTATGCCGGAACGGAAGCGGCAGTACTGCTGTGGTACCCCGGCGCCGATAGTCTGCGTCCGCGCGGATACGGTCCAATGGACGGGTTTCGGATGGGCAATTATAACTTGCTGTTACAGGGGGGCATGAACCTCGCGTTAGAATTCATTTGGGGCGGGCCTCACACTTTCCTCGCTCGCCATCACGTGCCGATCATTTCGGGCGCAACGGGGTCCAGCAGTAACTAGCAATGTAACGGCCTTTTGGAGGACCTGTTTAGATCGTTGCAGCCTTGTCATCGCGTGATTTCTGAGCATCGGAAAGCAGCATCAGCGCTCACCTCAAGACTCACGGCTGTTGCTGCGTCTTGTCTTTATGAATTTTGCGCCGAATATCCGGCCAGAATTCTTTAACCACAAGGGTTATGGTGTCGTAGCCAATCTGAGTTCCCCACACGCTCGCCGTGTTCGACAAAGTCTGGTCGGCATGCGGATGATACGAGTAAGTTGAAATTCCGGAGGACACCGCGCTTCCCACTATCTCAGAAAAATTGAACTGGTTATTTCCGGAATCACCTCTGGTGATGAATATCCGGCTCATGGCGTAACCAGTGCGATGCCAGAACCCACCTTTTCCAGACTGGAAGAAGCGCGGGTCCTGATGCAGAATCGAAGGAAAGATTGCGGATGTAAAGAAATTCTCGATCGTGCCATCAGCGAAGGCCGCTCCATAGCGTTTCCCGTAGCCTTGGGCTCCCTGCCCATAACCTTTCTCGCTATCCTCGGCCTGGCTGATACCCGCGAGGGCCGCATACCACGGGAACTCAACATAATCGAAGGAAGAGCGGGCCACGATTTTAAACTTCTCTTTCGCGGTGAGAGGTGGAACCTGCCCGGCATTTTCGAGTGTTAGAAAATTCGGCAGGGTATAGAACAAGCGATCCTTCGATGTGGCTGGAGTCGTTTGTCCAGGCTCGGTTGGTTGCTGGCCTGACGTCGACGGAGGCTGCTGTTGCGCCGGCGCGGCAGTTGGGGATGATTGCTCCGGCTGGTTCGCGGGCTGATTAGGCGGCTGGCCACCGCTTTGGGCATGAGCAGTGCTTGCGCAGATTGAAACAAAGAAAAGAATCAAAGCTTTGGCTATTATTCCAAACGAATACTTCAAGATAGACCCTCCCCAAGGTGTTCCGTAATCCAGAGCCAAAAGTTCCCCTTTTTGGCGGCGAACCAGGCATCCGCTTTCTTTGAACAAATATTGTCTGTGAAACCCGCAAAGTCGCGGCGCAGCTTGATTTCTTCAGATGTTTACAGGGCGTTAATAGTGATCCGCGAAGAGCACAAGGGATGGTGCAACATCGCCGTTTTCCACTCATTTCACTCATAGCTTATCAGAAAACGAACGAGTGACGGGCTGGCCGTATTCGGTACGGTTACTATCGGGGCTTTCCGGGACGAGGACTTTAATCTTTGTGAACTTGCGCCTGCTGTCAGGCCAAAACTCGTTTAGGACGATCCTGATGGCGTCATAGGCCAGCTGCGTGCCCCATATTCGGTGTTCGATAAGGTCTTATCCGCTTCAGGGTGGTAGCTATAAGTAGAGATCGCCGCGCCTATTCCACTGCCCCCGATCTCAGCAAAATTGAATGTATGGTGTCCGGAGTCTGTTCTAGTGACGAACAGGCGGCTCAATGAGTAGCGCGTGCGACGCCAAAGCTACCTGTTCCCAACCGATAATAGCGAGGATCGATGCGCAAGAGACGGACGGCACAACGGCGTTGACCATAAAATTTTCGATAGTACCGTCGGCGAAAGCTGTTGCCTAGCGCTTGGCATATCCTTCCGCGCCTTGGCCGTAGGAGGTTTCGCTGTTTTGCGCCTGGCTGATCCCTGCTAATACCCCGTACCAGGGATATTGCACGTAGTCGAATGATGATCGCACGGCAACCTGGAACTTTTGTTTCGCAGTGAGAGGCGCAACATGCACGGTGCTTTCCATGGTGACGAAATTGGGCAAAGCGAAGAAGAGACGGTCATGCGTAGTGCTCGGGTCATTCTTCGGATCGTCTTTCTTCGGATCCTTGTTGTCCCCACTGGTCTGTCCGGGTTGCGTTTGTTGCGGCGAAAGGCTCGCTGCGGGAGGGGTTTGTTGTTGCTGCGGGGCGGACGCCACAGATGGCAAGGGCTGACCGGATTCACTCGCCGCAGGATGGGAGGGCTGGCTGTCGGTCTGCAGGTGAACGGACGCTACGGACGTGAGAGTTGAAAAAAGAACCACGCATCTGGTTAACATTCCAAACCAACACTTCAAAAGGAAGCCTCTCTAAGGCATTCTGCGATTGAAAGCAAAAAGTTCCAGCTATTTCATGGCCACAATCAATGCTCGATCTTTTCTGAAGTACGAAATTGCCGTTGAATCCGACAGACAACTTCTCCGCTGGTTTCTTGCGATATTAAAACAGCGTCTTTAGTTATCTACAGAAGTGCAAGGATGGTACAACCAAGCGCGCCAGTGCATTCATGGATAGTTCGCCGAGAAACGAAAGAGTGCTGATTCATTGCAAACATCCAGTGCGCTCCGCTAGAATCACACTCGCGTTATTACCCTTAGATGCAGCCTACGGGTGCCATTGAAATGATACAGGACACGCCTGAACTCGTACGAATGAGCCGCACTCTCGATGAAGTCGATCCCGAAGTCGCCGAGGCGTTGCGCGATGAAGTGCGGCGCCAAGCAACCGGCCTTGAGCTGATCGCCTCGGAAAATTTTGTTTCAGAAGCTGTGCTGGAAGCGGCCGGCTCCGTGTTCACCAACAAATATGCCGAAGGCTATCCGGGCAAGCGCTACTACGGCGGCTGCGAGAACGTCGATCGCGTGGAGCGGCTTGCTATTGAACGCGCGAAGAAACTTTTTGGCGCCGAGCACGCAAATGTTCAGGCGCATTCGGGGACGCAGGCGAACATCTCGGTTTACATGAGCACGCTGGAACCCGGCGCAACCGTGCTGGGGATGAATCTGGCGCATGGGGGGCATTTAACGCACGGGCATCCTCTGAATTTCTCGGGCAAGACCTACAAGTTCATCGCCTATGGCGTCACCAAAGATGCCGAAACAATTGATTACGATGAAATCGATCGGCTCGCTCGCGAGCATCAACCGAAGATGATCGTAGCGGGAGCGAGCTCGTATGCGCGCATCATCGATTTTCCGCGCATCGCGAAGACGGCCCAATCGGTCGGCGCGCTTTTCTTTGTGGACATGGCCCATATCGCGGGGCTGGTGGCTGCCGGGTTGCATCCGAGCCCCGTGCCGTACGCGGACTTGGTTTCCACTACCACGCACAAGACTTTGCGCGGACCGCGCGGCGGCTTGGTTCTCTGTCGCGAAAAATATGCGAAGGACTTGGATCGCGTCACGTTCCCCGGCGTGCAGGGCGGGCCGCTGGAACACATCATCGCGGCGAAAGCGGTGTGCTTGAAAGAAGCTGCGGCGCCGGAATTCCGCGACTATCAAAAGCAAGTGGTGGCTAACGCGCGCGCGCTGGCTGCCGGTCTGGCAAAATCGGGCTTCCGCATCGTTACCGGCGGCACGGACAATCATTTGTTTCTCGTCGATATGCACTCGCGAGGAATTACGGGCCGTGACGCGGAGCTCGCGCTCGAACGCTCCGGCATGACCGTCAATAAAAATGCTATTCCATTCGATCCCCTGCCACCCATGAAGGGTGGCGGAATTCGTGTTGGAAGCCCGGCCGTGACCACGCGCGGGATGCGCGAACCGGAAATGCAAAAAATCGCCGGATGGATCGCTGAAGTGCTCACGCATCTAGGGGACACCGCCATCGAACAGCGCGTTCGCAAAGAAGTTGCGAGCCTGACGCTAAAGTTTCCGTTGTATGCGCGGCGTTTGCAGGCCGCTGGTAAAGCCGACGCGCAGCGTAGTCATCGCGCCAACAGTTGAATTCGCGCCGCTAGCGGCGCAGGTTGGCTGTTCTAAACAGGCACACGCGCCTCTGTTTTGGGTCAGTCGCATTGCATTCCTCCCAGGCTGCATCTTATTTGCTCGCTCATCCTTTCTTAGGCCTTTCTAGAAGCGACAAAGTCACCGGCTTGGATGTCGAGTTGCAATCTTTCACTAGGCGGCGAATCGCCCGCGCCGCTTCTTTAGAAACGGCCCATGATGAGTTCGTTGCTCGGAATAGAAGCGCCACCATGAAATCTGGCGAGAATGCCGCGAAGCTACCGCGGATGAATTCCGGCAATGTCTTCTGCAAGGAGCGAAGAATTTCGCTGTGGGAGGAATTCAGCACGACGACATTACCACGCTTGCGCTGAAGATTCCGCTTCTTTAACGATTTCGCCCGCTCTTAAACAATTTGAATATCCAGTTCGACTGATTTTCCATTTTGAATTGCGAAAGCGCGAACGGGATTTGGCGCGTCGTTGCGCGGCGAGAGAATGAAGTACGCCACGTCCGGGTAGTAGGCTTGATCGATGTCGCTCGTTGATGGTTTGTTGTCGCTATCTGGATGCGAATGATAGATCCCCATTAGTTCCAGCCCCGCTCGGCGGATTTCCCGCATGTGCTGAAACAATTCCTTTGGGGCAATTTCATACGCAGTGGCGCTGGCCAGCGAATTACTCGCTGGGAAAATCCGTGTAATCACGCCCTGGTGCCCGGCCAACAATCCGCAACATTCCAATTGAGGATTTCCGGAAGCGTGAGCCGCCATCTCCTCCGAAATTTGCTTCTTGATCCGAATCATAAGCGAAGAATGTTAACGGGGATCAGGGCCATGCAGATTCGGAATATCAAAGCGCACAGGTCCCGCGGGCGATTTGCGACCCGGTCGGCCGCCGAAAAATCCAGGGCTGCCGCCGAACTCGCCGGCAACCCATCTTCAACGCGCTTGCGCCTTAGGCCTTCTGAGCCTGACGGCGAAGAAATGTGGGAACGTCGAGATCATCCGCCGGCACTTCATGAACCTGGCTGACATTGCGCGCGACTTGGTGAACTACCTCGTTGACGTTTCTGGATACCTGCTGCACCACATTCGTATGTTGTGGTTGCGGCATGGTGGGCTGCTCCGGCGCGGGCTCGCGCGTGGCTTTCCAGGTCTTCGGCAAGTAGGAAGGACGCGACTGGCTCTTCCTGCCGGCTACTTCGCGGAAACCCGCAGCGATTACCGTGATCTTCACCGATTCCTTCATGGCGTCGTCCATCACCGCGCCGAAAATAATGTTCGCGTTTTCGTGCGCCGCTTTCTGAATGATAGACGAAGCTTCGTGCACCTCCTGCAAGCTCAAGCTCGACGAGCCAGTGATGTTGATCAAAATTCCCTGCGCGCCTTGGATGCAGTTGTCTTCCAGCAGGGGGCTATTGATTGCGCGATTAGCGGCGTCAATCGCGCGGTTCGATCCGGAAGCGACCGCGGTGCCCATCACGGCGTAGCCCTGACCGGACATGATGGTTTTCACGTCCGCAAAATCGCGATTAATGATGCCGGGAATGGTAATAATGTCGGAAATTCCCTGAACTGCTTGCCGCAGAATATCGTCGGCGATACGGAACGCTTCGAAGAAACTGGTGCCGTGTTCAACGCACTCCATCAAGCGTTCGTTCGGAATCACGATGACGGTGTCCACGCTGCCGATTAGTTCTCCAAGCGCCTGCTCGGCCTGTTCCATGCGACGTTTGCCCTCGAAGGCGAACGGCTTGGTGACCACAGCGACGGTGAGCGCTCCAAGTTCGCTCGCGAGATTCGCTACTACCGGCGCGGCTCCGCTTCCGGTTCCTCCACCCAGTCCAGCGGTGACGAAAACCATGTCCGCGCCGTCCAGCGCTTCCAGAATTTTTTCGGTGTCTTCCAGCGCAGCTTTGCGGCCGACTTCGGGATTGGCGCCGGCTCCCAAACCTTTCGTCAACTTGGCGCCGAGTTGCAGTTTCACCGGCGCTTGCGAAAGTTTCAGCGCCTGCAAATCTGTGTTTGCCGCAATGAATTCCACGCCTTCCACTTTGGCGCGGATCATGCGGTTGACGGCGTTGGAACCGCCGCCGCCCACGCCGATCACTTTAATCTTCGCCCCGTTCTGCGCTTCTTCGCTGAATGAAACTTTAAAACTCGATTCTTTTGGTGACATGCTTCCTCCCCAGTCGTTCGCCCTTTTGAAATTTTTGTTCAATGCTTAAGACGCTCCAGCAAACATGCTTTTCAACTTGCCCACCCAGCCGGTAGGACGCGCTCCCGCATTGCGCCTGGTGCGCGCACCGTAAAGCACAAGTCCCACGGCTGTAGAATATTCGGGCCGGGAATCTTCTTCGCTCATGCCTTGCAAACCGCGCGGAATGGCCACACGCACAGGCAGATTGAATATTTTTTCCGCGAGTTCGCAGAACCCGCGCAGTCGCGCTCCCCCGCCGGTAAGAATAATTCCGGCGGGAATGGACGACTCAACGCCGCCGCGGCGAAGCTCGTCGCGAACCAGCATCAATAGTTCCTGCGCGCGCGGTTCCACGATGTCAGACAGCATACGAGCGAAAACGGTTCGCGGCGGGCGATCGCCCACACTCGCGATTTCGATGGCGAAATCTTCTTTCAGAAGTTCACGGTTCGCGCAGGCTCGCTCGCGCTTGATTTTTTCCGCTTCGTCGATGGGCGTGCGCAATCCAACGGCCAGATCGTTGGTGAAATGGTCGCCGCCAACGGGAATTGCCGCGGTGTGCCGCACAACAGCGCCGGCGTAGGCGAGCAATTCCGTGGTACCGCCACCGATGTCCAGCAGACAGCAACCTAGCTCGCGTTCATCCTGAGTCAGGCAGGCTTCCGCGGAAGCAAGCGGCTCTAGGACGGTATCGTCCACGCGCACGCCTGCGCGATTTACCGCGGTTACGATATTTTGGGTTGCTGTGCCGCTGGCGGTGACGATATGAACGTTGGCTTCCAGGCGCTGCCCTACCATTCCAATGGCGTCACGGATGTTGTCCTGCGCGTCGAGAAAAAATTCCTGGGGCAAGACGTGCAACACTTCGCGATCTTCCGGCAACTGAATGCCACGCGCAGCTTCCACCGCACGGCGAACGTCTTCACGCTGAATATCGCGCGGACGGCTTCCCACCGTGATTCCGCCGCGGCTATTCACGCCGCGCACATGCGTGCCGGCCACGCCAACCAGCGCCGATTCCACCGGCACGCCGACAATGGTTTCGGCTTCTTCCACCGCGCGGCGAATCGAACTGACTGCGAGATCCAGATTTACGATTTGCCCTTTGCGCCAGCCCTTTGATTCTGCTGCACCCAGCGCAGCGAATTTCACGCTGCCGTCGTCACTCAGCTCTCCAATCAGCGCACAGGTTTTGGTGCTGCCGATGTCCAACGCTACGATATGCCGTTCCTTCTTCGTCAAATCTGCTCCTTATAATTTCCGCCCATCAATTTCCACTAGATGATTTCTTCTTCGTCTTCTTCGAATTCTTTTGCGCTGCGTGCACCGGCTTCGCACGTTTCCTGGCCACAACTGGGGCTGGCTTCGACGCCGATCGTGCCGCCACAAGGCGTGGCGCAGGTTGCGGTATCACCGGCGAGTCTGGATTCACGATTGCTTCGCCGTTGAACCGCAAGTCCACAGATTCCACTCGGCCTGTTTTAGCGCGCCATTGGCCGATGCCGTCCAGCAATGTTCGATACTTCGTTTCGAAATCGTTGTCGCCGAAATGGACCAGAACAGGTGAGTCCGTTGACGGCGTAGCTTGCTGGCCGGCCTTGTCTGGCATTTGATTCGAACTGCCGCCACTGAAAACGTGATCGCCGTTCAAACCGGAGATCGTGGCGCGCAAGTCGCTGGCGTCTGAAAGATCCACTTCGCTCACCTGCTCCATCGCCCCCGCGCGGGTCAGTTCCACTTGCTGCGAAAATCCGGCAAATAGTTGCATCCGTCTTTCGCGTTCTTCGGAGGTCATATCCTCGTGAATGCCGGTGACCACCGGAAAATGAAAATTTGCCTTCAGCGGACGCTCGAGTATCACGCCATGAATATCCACCAACGCAAGATCGCTTCCCTGCCGAAGAAACGCGATCGGCGAGCGCTCGCTGATTTCTACTTCGATCTTATTCGGCAAAGCCCGCCGGACGATCGCTTCGGACACCCAGGGAATTGCCTGGATCTGCTGCCGTCTTTCATTCAACGGAATGCGCAAGACGCTCCGCCCATGATCCGCCTTAAAAATCGCGAGCACATTCGCGCGCGTCACATAATGATTTCCGGCCAACTCCACTTGTTCCGGATGAACGAGCGCCATTTGCTGCGAGGCCAGCAGAAAATGCCCAAAGGCATACGTCACGCAAGCGCCGGCGATTCCGACGCCCACGCCAAACGTCACGCGCAAATAGGTTTTCCAGGCTTTCCGGCCGAATTTTCGGCGCTTAATCTCCAGAGGCTTTTGCCTGCGGAGATATTTCGGCTCTTCGTCGGCCAGGAGCTCCTGGGGATAGGCGTCCGCGTCCATGGTCTTCAGTTTTTCCAGAGAATGACCTCGTTCTCAAGTTCCGCGCCAAAGCTCTTGTGCACC
>JABDEK010000020.1 GCA_013287135.1 Acidobacteriota bacterium
AGCGAACCCTAGTGAACGCCACTGAACTGTTGAAGCCTGCGAATGCCGAGGAAGCAGCCTCGCTCGATAAAATTGATTTGAAACGCCTTCCGCAGCACGTCGCCGTTATCATGGATGGCAACGGCCGCTGGGCTCAGCGCCGCCATTTGCCACGCATCGCCGGCCATCGCGCCGGGGTAAAAGCCGCGCGAGAAATCATCGAAAGCTGCGCCCGCCTGAGGCTTTCTTACCTCACCCTGTATGCGTTCTCGCTAGAAAACTGGCGCCGACCCCAAGCCGAAGTGGATTTCTTGATGCGTCTCCTCCGCGAATATCTAAAACGCGAGCTTCCTACCATCCACAAAAATAATATTCGCCTCCTCGTAATAGGACGCTCCGAGCAGCTTCCCGAAGCCGTACGCAAAGACATCGAGCAGGGCATGCGCATGACCGCCCGCAACACGGGCATGAAGCTTGTCGTCGCCCTGAATTACGGCGGACGCGCCGAGCTCGTGGACGCATTCAACGCCATGCTCGAACAGGTCCGCTCGAATGGTATGTCCGCTTTCCAGGCCGACGAGCAAACCGTCTCCGAGCATCTCTACACTGCCGGCCTTCCCGATCCTGACCTGCTTATCCGTACCAGCGGGGAAATGCGCGTCAGTAATTTTCTTCTTTGGCAAATTGCCTATGCCGAAATTTACGTCACCGAAACGCTCTGGCCCGATTTTTCGCGCGCGCGTCTTCTTGAAGCTCTCGTTGACTTTCAAAAACGCGAACGCCGCTACGGCGGATTGAACGCTTCCCAGGAACCCGCCACACCATCCAAATCCACCAAACGCTCCCGCTGGACGGGACGAGGCTAGCGCCGAATGCTCCTGCGCATTCTCACCGCCCTGGTCCTCATTCCCATTGTGGTCGCCCTGGTCTGGTGGGGGCCGCACGCTCTTCTCGCCGGTCTGGCCGGTATTGTCACCATTCTTGCGCTCGTAGAATTCTTCACACTCGGCAATCGCGTCGGTCTTCGTGCTTATCAAAAATGGACTCTCGTCTGCGTCGCCGGGTTGTTCTACGCGCAATATTCGCAGGAATTTGTCGAAACCCATGCGATTGGCGAAGGAATTTCGCTGGTTCGCAGCGCGCAAGGCGGCGTTCTCTCCGTTGAAGCAATCCTGCTAGTCTTCGTTTTCGGCTGCGTCTGCCTTGGACTTCTTACCCGCCGCGCTCTGCACGAAGTACTTCCTTCCATTTCCATCAGCGCCGCAGGCCTCCTATTCGTCGCAATTCCGTTCAGCTATTTAGTCCGCCTGAACGACATCGCGCCCGCCGGCCGCCAACTGGTTCTCTTCACCCTCTGCATAATTTGGGCTGGTGACATGCTCGCGTATTTCGTAGGCCGCGGTTTTGGACGCGTCCCCATGGCGCCCGCGCTCAGCCCCAAGAAAACCTGGGAAGGCGCGCTAGGTAACATCCTCGGCTCGCTGTTAGTTGCAGTCGTGTTCGCGCGCTGGATGCAGGTTGACGTAGTCACCCTGATGGTTATCGCCGGAGTCGCAAATATCGCCGGACAAGCCGGCGACCTGATCGAATCAGCCTACAAACGCGCCGCGGCAGTAAAAGACTCCGGTAAACTTCTGCCCGGCCACGGCGGCGTCCTGGACCGTATGGACAGCCTGATCCTGGCCGCTCCCGTCGTCTGGATCCTGTATGAATGGCTAGGAAAGCCCGGCTAGTAAACGCACAGTAGGCTCTTGATTTTGTAGCGCCGGCATCCTGCTGGCTCAACGGCCTTGAACATTTTACCGCCCAGGTCGATACAGGGCTCCCGAGTCGACGGTTAGTCGAGCTCGGGAGATCATCAGTCGAGCCTGGGGAAGAGGCCACGAAGTGGCCGGAATATGTCGCTTGGAGGGACCTGCTGTCCGCGTGGCGGTCTCAATACTCCGCGGCGGACAGAAACATCTCAAGCGCGGCTACGTCCAAGCAATCTGCGCATCGCAGTCAAGAATCATTAAAGATTTTTCATCCGGAGCCAACATGTCAAAATCCCGTCGAGAGTTCTTCACGGAAGCAGCTCTAGCCGTCCTAGCCGTCTCTCTGCCATGCTCCGCCCAGGAACAAAAACCCGACGCGCCTGCGGGAGCCCCTCCTGCGTTCGGCACGGCAAAACCCGTTGGCCCCGAAGTCTCCTCCGCTACTTTCGCCGAGGCAGAAAAACTCGTGCAGGTAGAATTCACCGAGCCCGAGCGCGCTCAAGCAGCATTCAGTTGGCGCGTCAGCATGGCGCCACTCTACGAACGCCGCAACGGCCCGCTCAAGGTCAGCTTAGAGCCGGGACTCGCCCCCTATTCGCAATGGAACCCAATTCTGCCCGGACAGAAAACACTACCCGCGCGCAACCAATTCGTCCGCAGCACGACCGATCCCGGCCCCCTGCCCACAAAGGACGAAGACATCGCCTTCGCCACCGTCACTCAGCTTTCGCGCTGGGTCGAACAGCGCAAGTTAACCTCCGAGCGCCTCACAAATCTCTATCTAGATCGCCTGGAAAAATTTAATCCCCAGCTCCGTTGCGCCATCACTATCACTCGCGAATTAGCATTGGCCCAGGCCAAACGCGCCGACCAGGAAATTGCCGCCGGAAAATACCGCGGCCCGCTCCACGGCATCCCCTGGGGCGGCAAAGATCTTCTGGATACCGCAGGCATACCCACCACCTACGGCGCCGAACCTTTCAGAGATCGCATCCCCACAAAAGACGCCGCCGTCGTCACGCGCCTCCACGAAGCCGGCGCAGTTCTAGTAGCAAAGTTAAGTCTCGGCGCACTAGCCCTGAATGACATTTGGTTCGGCGGCCAAACAATGAATCCGTGGCTACGCGAAGAAGGTTCGTCCGGCTCCAGCGCAGGCCCCGGAGCCGCCACTGCGGCAGGCTTAGTTGGTTTCTCTATGGGCAGTGAAACCGGGGGCAGCATCGTGTCCCCCTCGATGCGCTGCGGAATCACCGGCTTGCGCCCCACCTTCGGTCGCGTGGCTCGCACTGGCGCCATGACCCTCTGTTGGTCGCTCGACAAACTCGGCCCCATGGCCCGCAGCGTAGAGGACACTATGCTCGTCCTGCAAGCCATCTCCGGCCCCGACGCAGGCGATGTCTCAAGCGTCCCCAGCAAACTGGATTTCGACGCCTCAGCCTCAGTTCAAGGCCTGCGTGTCGGCTATTTTCCAGAATGGATGAAACAAAATCCCGCCACCGATGTGGATCGCGCAGCGCTGGAAACCATAAAGAGAGTCGGCATGCTCCCAATCGAAGTATCCCTCCCAAATTGGTCCTACGACTCGCTCGACCTCATCCTCTTCGCCGAAGGCGCCGCCTCCTTCGAAGAACTCACCCTAAGCCACGCTAGCGACCAGCTTAAGGTTCAGACCTTCGACGCCTGGCCCAATCTGTTCCGCCAATCCCGCTTTCTCTCCGCCGTCGATTTCGTCCAAGCCGACCGCATGCGCCGCAAAGTGGCCCAGGAAATGGCCAGATTGGTCAACTTAGTTGACTTACTTATCGTCCCATCTCTGCGCGACGAAATGCTCACCATCACCAATTTCACCGGACACCCGTCGCTCACCTTGCGCGCCGGCTTCGTGGAAGTCTCCGAAGCCCGCAGTGACTGGGCCCCCGACCCAAGCCGCCCGCTGCCAAAGTTTTCGCCCCCGCGCCGCGTCCCCCACGGCGTAACCCTGATCGGCCGCCTGTTCGACGAAGGCACCGTCGCCACCGCCGGCCTAGCCCTGGAGCGCGCTTTCAACGTATCAACCGAGCGCCCTCCCGGCTTCTAGGGCCGGGGTCTTTAGCCCGGCATCTGGCCTGTGCACCTATGAAACATCACCGCGCATTCGCATATTTGCCCAAACACCCATAAAATAGAGCCACATGAAAAAGATCGCGATACTGGGCTCGACCGGTTCCATCGGCCGCCAATGCACCCAGGTAATTGACTCACTTCCAGCAGAATTCCAAGTCGTCTCTCTAGCCGCCGGCTCAAATATTTCCCTCGTCGCGGAACAAGTAGAGAAATACCACCCGCAATTAGTTTCCGTAGGAACAGAAGCCGGAGCGCGGGAACTTTGCTCCACTCTAAAGAAAAATCGCACAAGCAAATCCTCTGCCCACTCCGATCCCGAAATACTTTTCGGAGCCGAAGGCATCGAGCGCATAGCCACTCATTCAGACGTGGAACTGGTTATCTCAGCCGCCGTCGGCGTAGTCGGCCTCCCGGCCACCTACAAGGCCATCGAGCAAGGAAAATCCATCGCGCTGGCCAACAAGGAAGTTCTCGTAGCCGCCGGCGAAATCGTGATGGCCGCAGTAAAGCGCCACAATGTCGCGCTGCTTCCAGTTGACAGCGAACACAACGCCATCCACCAATGCCTGCGCGCCGGCCAAAGAAGCGAAGTAAAACGCCTGGTCCTCACCGCCTCGGGAGGACCGTTTCGCAACACTCCAATCGCGAAGATGAACAAGGCGACCCCCCAACAGGCTCTCGCGCATCCAAATTGGAAGATGGGGAATCGTATTACGATTGATTCCGCCACCCTGATGAACAAAGGCTTTGAAGTGATCGAAGCATGTTGGCTTTTCGATGTGGGGCTAGATCAGATTCAGGTTGTAATTCATCCCCAGTCCACAATTCATTCAATGGTGGAATTTGTGGATGGTTCAATTCTGGCACAGCTTGGAGCAACGGACATGCGCATGCCCATTCGTTATGCGCTAACCTATCCGGAGCGGGCCCCGTCGAATGATTGTGCCCTCGATTGGTCCACTTTGCGCAAGCTTGAATTCGACGAAGTTCCGACCCGAAAATTTCCGTGCCTGGCACTGGCAAAAGCAGCGTTGAAACAAGGCGGCCCGCTGCCGTGCGCATTGAATGCGGCCGACGAAATCGCCGTGGCAGCGTTTCTTGGCGGCACGCTGTCGTTTCCCGGCATCGCCGCTGTAATCGAAGGCGTGCTCGAACGTATGCCGCGTTGCGCGTTCAATAAAATTGACGACGTGCTGGCCGCCGACGCCCAAGCGCGACGGCTTGCGCGGGAAGAAGCCGGGCGCAGGAAAAATTAAACTTGAGGCAATAATGGCAAATTTTCACAACGCGCTGGTTGCAATCGTTTCGGTCACTCTCGTTCTGGGCATCGTTATATTCGTGCATGAGTGGGGACACTTCATTGCCGCAAAACTGTCTGGCATTCGCGTGGATGTATTTTCCTTCGGTTTCGGCCCGCGCGTTTTCGGAGTAAAGCGCGGCGACACGGATTACCGCCTCAGCGCTCTGCCTTTCGGCGGCTACGTACGAATGGCCGGCGACAATCCGGTGGAAGAGCGTACCGGCGCCGACTACGAGTTTCTTTCCAAACCTCGTTGGGTCCGCATGATCATCGCAATAGCCGGCCCCCTAATGAACATCCTTCTTGCCTTCGTTCTGTTCTGGGGAATTTTCTGGCTGGTTGGCCTTCAGTCGGACTCCTATCTGCGAACGCCTGCGCAGGTGGCCGCAATCCCGCAAAAAGAATCGGGCGCTTCAGGCGTCCAGCCCGGCGATCGCATCGACGCGGTGAACAGCGTTGAAACTCCCACCTGGGATAAAGTCCTCACGCAACTTGAAAATGTAAAACCAAACGACTCGGTCACCCTGAAAGTTGACCGCGACGGCGCCGAGCAAACGCTCAACGCCAAGGTCCCGCCAGGCGCAAGCGATCTGGATGAACTCATCGGTTATCCGCTGACTCCTGCGATTGTGGACGAAATCGGAATCGGCACGCCCGCTGAAAAAGCCGGGTTGAAAGCCGGCGATAAAATCGTCGCGATAAACGGGAAACCCATTGTCACCTGGCAACAGTTAGTCGAAGTTGTTCGCAACTCCAACGGTCACTCCGTGCAATTTACCGTGCAGCGCGACGGCCAAACTTTGAACTTCAACATCACGCCCGTTCAAGGCATGGACGCGGACGGCGGCATGGTCTGGCAAGTCGGCGTCGCGCGCCAAGTTCAAGCAAATTACCAACGGCAGCCCTTTTTTCTAGCTGCGAAAGAAGCCGGACTTCAAACCGTATCGGGCATGAAGCAAATTGGCGAAGTTCTGGCGGGCCTTTTTACCGGCCGCGTGAAACTGGGCCAATTGCAGAGCGTCGTCGGGATAGCCCGCCAATCCGGCCGCGCAGCCAAGCGTGGTCCTGTTGACCTGATCGTTCTGACCGCCGTGATCAGCTTGAACCTCGGCCTGCTAAATCTGCTGCCCATTCCCATCCTGGATGGTGGCCATGTTCTCATGCTGCTCATCGAGGGATCTCTGCGCCGCGATCTGAGCATCGCGGTGAAAGAACGTTTCGTCCAAGTAGGCTTGGTTTTCCTGCTAGGCATCTTCGCCTTTGTAATGTACAGCGACATTTTCAAGCTGATTCAAAGCCAAAATATTCACCCATAGCGAGACACTTATGGACGGAATTGTCACCGTAATTGCGCATATCCGCGCGAAGCCGGGCCAGGAATCTCGCGTCCGGCAAGTTTTAGAAAAATTGCTGGTTCCCACACGCGCCGAAGCCGGCTGCATTAACTACGATCTGCACCAATCGCAGACAGATCCTATTCTCTTCGTGTTTTACGAAAACTGGAAAAGCGAAGCGGATTTGGAAGCGCATGCGCGCTCAGTCCACATTCAATCCTTCAGAAAGCTGGCGGACGAAATCCTTGCCGAGTCCGTAGAAATCACGAAGTGGAAAGCCATACCCTAACTTCGCAGACAGCTTCATCACCCGTTCCCTCGCGTGCGATTTTGGTATAATGTCAGCTAGTCCAATGTCCGCCACCCCCGCACATCGTGTATCCACCGGCGAACGCATCAATCACGAAGCGCCCGGCCGTCTCCAAAGCGAACTCGGAGCGCGCGGCATCCGTCTTACGCGTCAGCGTCGAGTCCTCTTACAAGTGATGGAGACCGCCCGCCGTCATTTGGACGCGGGCGAAATTCTCGAGCGTGCCCAGAAAATGGATGCCGGAATCACGCGCGTCACCGTGTATCGCACAATCGATCTTTTGAAACGCCACGGATTGATCGACGAGCTTGACCTTCTCCACCTCCGCGGCGACCGTCATTTCTACGAAAGCCACGGCCCGCGCGACCACATTCACGTGGCTTGTATGGGATGCGGAAAAGTTCGCGAATTTGAAAGCGAGCTCTACGAAGAATTGAAGCGCCAAATTTCTCACGACTGTGGAATTGAAATCAGCGTGTCGCGCACGGAAGTAGGCGGCCTATGTCTCGACTGTCGTAAGCGCCGCACATCCGCAAGCAGCTAAAAGTATTGCCCGGTTTTTCTGTATCTTCTGTTCCGCCTCTCGAACGAATACATCACATTTCCTAATCAGCCGCTTCCAAAAACGACCGGTTATATTAAGCTGTGTGCATTGTGACGAAGCCTTTGCTCTTTGCTCTGTGTGTTGTGTTTGCATTCGCCGGTCAGAGCGCGCAGAGCTCCAGGCGGAGGATGACCCCGTAGACAACATAAACCATTCACTGGTTTACTATATTGCGCTGATTTGTATGCGCATGGCGGCCACGCATTCGGGCTGCGGCGCATGAAGTTACCAATTGCGGAGTGGCCTCAATTAGTGGAGATTTGGCTGGTAACCATCGGAATGATTCCGCAGTGATTCGATTTGCGGCCCAAATAAAAACTTGAAAACACTGGCTATCAATCCCGATTGGATCAAAATGAGTCAGCGCCAATGAAGACCCACTTCGTGCGATTCCTAGCCGTGCTGTTGATATCCGCACTGATTGTTCCGGCCCTCGACGCCCGAGAGCCAATCTACGCTCGCAAAGCCATGGTGGTGGCGGAACAGGATTTGGCCACCGAAGTAGGCGTCTCAGTTCTTCGGTCCGGAGGAAACGCCGTCGACGCCGCCGTAGCAGTAGGCTTGGCCCTGGCCGTAACTCATCCCTACGCGGGCAATATCGGTGGCGGCGGATTCATGCTCATACGCATGGCCGACGGCCGCACCACCTTCATCGATTTCCGCGAAAAAGCCCCGGCCGCCGCGACTCACGATATGTATCTAAACGCGAACGGCGTGCCCACCGGCGACAGCGTGGTAGGCTGGCGCTCCGCTGGCGTTCCCGGCACTGTCCGCGGCCTTGCCCTGGCAAATAAGAAATACGGTCGCGAAGCGTGGCCCGAACTCGTGAAACCCGCCGTGGCCCTGGCGACGAATGGTTTTCCAGTTTCCAAATGGCAGATGGATTCCTGGCGTCGCTCCTCGCCGCTGCTTTCGCAATTTCCCGAGTCGAAACGCACCTTTCTGAAGGGTGGCGCCTATTACGATTGGCAGGAAATTTTTAAACAACCCGAACTCGCGCGAACTCTCGATCGCATCGCCCACTTGGGCGCCGCTGATTTTTACGACGGTGAAACCGCGCACATACTCGCGGCTGAAATGGCAAAGAATGGAGGCCTGATCACTCTCGCAGATTTGCAAAATTATCAAGCCGTAGAGCGCACACCGCTGGAAGGGGATTACCAGGGATACCACATCATCAGCTCGCCGCCGCCGAGTTCGGGTGGCCTTGGCCTGCTGCAAATGCTCGCCATGTTGAACGGCACCGGTTATGACAAATCCGGCGCAGGCTCTGCCCTGAGCTATCACTACATGGCGGAAGCGATGCGACGTTACTTCGCCGACCGCAGCAAATACTTAGGCGATCCCGATTTCGTGAACATCCCCATCTCCGCGTTGCTGGCTCCCGCATATGTCGATTCGCGGAGAGCAACAATCCGACCCGACCGCGCCACGCCTGCCGAACAAATTGCACCAGGCCTCACAGCAGCTAACGAAGGAACCAACACCACTCACTACAGCATCGTGGACCAGGAGGGAAATGCAGTTGCCGTAACCTACACGCTTAACAACGGCTACGGCAGCGGCGTAACCGTCCCCGGCGCAGGATTCCTGCTAAACGATGAGATGGACGACTTCGCCGCCAAGCCCGGGGGGCCGAATATGTTTGGCCTCGTTCAAGGTGAGAGCAACGCCATCGCGCCCGGCAAACGCCCACTCTCGTCCATGACGCCGACAATTATCTTGAAAGACGGCAAGCCGTTCCTGGTTCTAGGCGCCCCCGGCGGTCCGGTGATTATTACATCGATGCTGCAAGTGATCCTCAACGTGATCGATTTCGGAATGAATGCGCAGGATGCCATCGATTTTCCGCGCATTCATGATCAATGGAAGCCGGATCGCCTCGACACGGAATCGACCGTCTCTCCCGATACCGTTGCGCAGCTCCGGCACATGGGCTATCAAACGCAAACAGCAGACCCGAATGAAAAGGCCAGGGTAGAAGTCATTTTAATCAGCGCTGGTTGGTTGCAGGGAGCAGTGGACGGCCGAGGCGGCGGTGGAAAAGCGGAAGGATACTAATCGCGTCTTGATTCGTCTCACGATTGACGATTTGAAAATTGCGCGGCCAACTAGAACGGCATCGATCCGTATTTAGTTTCAAATTCCGCCAACGGCACCATATCGATCGCGTCCCACGGACATCCTTCCAGAAACGCTCCATCCGGCCCTTTACTGGTGCAAAGTTTGCAGCCGATACAAAGCAGGGGATCAACGAGGATTTTTCCAAAAGGCTCATGCTCCGGGTCCGGAACCCAGAACATGCATTCCGCTACCGGACAATAATCAACGCATGCCGGGGAGCCCGCGCATCCCGTGCACATGTCGTTGATCACCGCGACAATGTGCGGCTTGCGTTTCCGGCGAGTGTTGGTTCCTTCCGAAATCGGTTCGTACTTGACGACCTCGCCCTTTACAAAGGGCGCGACTTCCGGAGTTATGTCAGCCACTCGGCCTCCCGGGACTTGATTGCACCCTCATTTTCGTCGGACCGGACAGGGAAGTCAATCGCCTACAATGGGACGCAGTGTCTCACTTTGAATTGCAATAGAGGGCTTCGCGGACTAGCGTTATGGCATAAAACTTATGCGGCGCCAATTTGCTGAATCAAAAGCTTTCAGGGCGACGCCGGCATTGGACGCTGGGCTCGGTCGATCCCATTCCGAGGCTTAGAGAAATGTCTGGATTTGCTGGCAGCGTCAGAGAGGACCGCTTGGTGGCGTTCGGGATGGGTGTTTACCTGGCCCGGGGAACGACCCAACCGCCGAAATTCAATCTGAACTTTCTCGCAGTCCGACACAGCAGCGAAGCGAACTCCATCGCCACGAAACTCGTCCGTACATCCTCACGGTAGAAGCTCCTGTGCTTCCTCCCAAATTTTCCGGAACACATTTGCCGCCGGCTCAACTTTGGCAAGCGCCGCCGACTGGCCAGCCCAAGCCTGCATCCGCTGCACGTCCCCGTCCTTTTGGGCAAGAGCACGCATCGCAGCAGTAAGGCCTCGTTGTACCGGGTAAAGCGCGGGCGCCGGCGCATCCTCAGCCATCGCCGCGCGAACATAATCTGTCGCAATGCTTCGCCCCGCGCGCCCACTGAACGCCCTGGTAACAACAGTTTGTTCCGGTGCTGTTTGGCCGATGGCGTTAGCCCAGGCAGGATGAATTTTCGCTTCCGGGCAACGCAGAAATCCCGTTCCAATTTGTGCTGCGCTCGCGCCCAAGGTGATTGCCGCAGCCACTCCACGTGCGTCGGCAATGCCGCCCGCAGCTACGACTGGCACGCGGACTGCGTCCACCACCGCCGGCAACAAAGCGAACAGTCCGACCAACTTTCTTTCGGCGTCCGCCGCGTGGAAGCACGCCCGGTGTCCGCCAGCTTCCGCTCCCTGCGCGGCAATTACGTCGGCGCCTGCCGCTTCCGCCGCGCGCGCTTCAGCTACCGAAGTAATATTCGCGATCCACGCAATGCCGCGCTTTTTGAGCTCGGTTACAAATTCGGGAGGGTAGAGTCCCATCACCGACGAAACCGCCGGCGGAGCGATCGCTAATAGCGCCTCGCACTGTGCCACAAAATCAGGCAGCGTCGTGTCCCCAGCTTCCGCCGGAACAGCAGGACCCCACGCCGAAAGAAACTCACGCACGCGCGCTTCGTGCTCCGCGTCGCGTTTAGGCGCGGGCTCCGGGATCCAGAGATTGATTTGAAATGCGCCGTTGCTGCCGGAACGCACCTGGTTGGCCCAAGCAGTTATTTCCGCAGGCTGCATCAGCAGTGCCCCGCAAGCTCCCAAACCTCCGGCGTTTGCGATCGCAATGGAAAGAGAAGGCGCGCTTGATCCCGACATCGGCGCGAGCAGCACGGGCGCGCGCAAAGAAAATCGCGCACAAAACGCATCGATACGATCCTTGGCGAGGCGCATTGATTTCTCCTGATCCCCGCAAGCGCTACGGGATGACGACTAACCGCGAGCGTCCTTCTCGTTGCCAGGCACTCTCGATATCGATCAGTGGAACGCGTTCTGTGTCGATTCGCAATTTGCCGCTGGCGCCGTACGCCAACACTTGTTGCAGAGCGTCCATCAGGATTTCTGGCGCGGGCACTCCGGCTGTACCCATAATTGTCAGAGGTGCGCTTCGCAGCACCGCGGCCGGAAGGGAAATGGCAGCGCCCGCCGATTCTCCTACCTGCACGAGCCGAGTCTCCCGTCCAATGGCGGCGAATTCATTGCGCGTAAGAGCGGCAAGCAACGCCTCCGTAGGTGGTCCCCACAAATAGTCAATCACGACCTGAAAGCCGTTGTCGCTGGCTTCACGCGCAAAAACTTTCGTCAGTTCCTCTCCCGACATATCGGGCTGTATCGTCGCATCCGCTCCAAGTTCGAGCAGGGAATTCAACACCTTCTCGTTTCGCCCTGCAGCGATCACTCGTCCAGCGCCCAATATTTTGGCAATCTGCACCGCAAGCTTCCCAGTAACTCCAGTCGCTCCCAGAATCAAGACGGTCTCACCCGGAGCCAACTTTGCGCGCTCTTTCAGCGTGAGCCATGCGGATACGCCGGGATTAGGCAATGCCGCAGCAATGTCGTCACTCAAGCTGTCAGGCACCGCGAAGCATTGTGCGCGCCGCACCACTGTCCGCTCCGCCATCGCGCCATATGGACGCCTGGGTCCGGCAAAAAACACGCGACTTCCATCATCAAGATGACCAACTCCATCGAGCCCGCAGACAACGGGTAATTCCCGGAAGCTTGCATAGTGCGTGCCGGCAGCCATCTGTTTATCGACGGGCTTCAGCGCAGCAGCACAGACTCGGACGACTACTTCGCCTTCCGCCCAGACCGGTTCGGGGAATTGTTCGAAACGTGGAAGTTTGCCAAGAGCATGCAGGACGGCGGCATTCACCTTAGTTGCCCATGGTGCTGATCAAATTGTCCGTAAATTCCGTGGCGCTTGCCGTGCCGCCAACATCGCGCGTCAGCGATTTTCCTTCGCGGTAAACCGTGAACAGCGCGCCCTCCACACGTTGTGCTGCCTCGATTTCGTCAATATGACGCAACATCATAATCGAACTCATCAGTAGCGCCGTCGGATTAGCAACATTCTTGCCCGCAATATCCGGCGCCGTTCCGTGCACCGCCTCAAAAACCGCCACCGTCTCACCGATATTCCCGCTGGGCACCACGCCCAGTCCGCCCACCAGCCCCGCGGCCAAATCGCTCATAATGTCTCCATAGAGATTCGTCAACAAAAGTACGTCGAATTGGTTGGGATTCAAGACCATCTGCATGCAAGCGTTGTCCACAATAATTTCTTTGTATTCAATTTCGGGATATTCCGCAGCCACTTTGCGCACGGAAGTTAGAAAGAGTCCGTCGGAAAGCTTCATGATGTTCGCTTTATGCACCGCATGAATCTTCTTTCGTCCAAATTTCCGTGCATACTGAAACGCGAAACGCGCCACACGTGTGGACGCGCGCTCTGTAATAATTTTCAAGCTCTCCACTACGCCGGGAACCACCGTGTGTTCCAGCCCTGCGTACAAGTCCTCGGTATTTTCGCGGACGATAACGATGTCCACATGGTGAAAGCGCGATTGCACGCCTTCCAAATTCTTCACCGGACGCAAGTTCGCATACAGATCCAGCGCCTTTCGCAATCCGACATTGATGCTCGGTGCGCCAGTGCCCACCGCAGTCTCCATCGGCCCTTTCAGCGCTACGCGGTTTTTGCGTATGGATTCAAGCACTCCGGCATGCATGAAATCGACGCCGCGGCGCTCCACTTCCGCGCGCGAAGCAATTTCTTCCCAGTCTATTTCCACACCTGCCGCGGCTAATATGCTTTTAACAGCCTTTGAGACTTCCGGACCGATCCCGTCCCCGGGAATCAAAGTGATGGTATGTTTCATGTAGGGTACTCATTTTAGGGAGGACTGCACCGTGCATCAACCTCGAATTACGAACGGCCGAGCACTATCGTTCCAATCGGGAAATGCCGCAAAATCCGATAGTTAACCTAACCACAGCACACCGCGGAATCCAATCGCCTATCGCCGGAATCTGGTATAATGTCTTTGGAATCGTGACGCATGATTTGTTCATGCGAAATTTGTGGAGGCTTTGCGAATGGTTCAACTAACACCAGTAGCAGTTACAAAGGTTAAAGAAATTCTGCAGCAGCAGACTCCCTCGCCGGCTGGTTTGCGTGTGGCCGTGGTTGGCGGAGGCTGCTCTGGCTTCAGCTACCACATGGCTTTTGAAAATCAAGTGAACGAGAACAGCGACAACGTGTACGAATTTGAAGGCTTGAAGGTTCTCGTCGACCAGATGAGCGAAATGTATCTGGAAGGCGTGCAGATCGATTACATCGAAACGATCGAAGGCTCCGGCTTCAAGTTTAATAACCCGAACGTGAAGAGCACTTGCGGTTGCGGCAGTTCCTTCAGCGTTTAGTAGCTTGTGTTCGATCCCGCTATTGTCACTCCGAATCCCCGGCCGCATTCCGGCCGGGGTGACCTGCCCGCTGTCTCCCTAAAATCACTCGTTGTTGCTGAAGATGACTGCTCCGACTCGTATGCTGGCTCAGTTCTATGATCATCGCCCTGGCCCAATTTAATCCGACCGTTGGGGATTTTGAAGGCAATTCCGCGCGCATTGTGGAACTGGCGCACGAAGCCCAGTCACGCGGTGCGCAGCTTGCCGTCTTCTCCGAGCTATGTCTGTGCGGCTATCCTCCCCAAGATCTTACCGAGCGCCCCGCCTTCGACGAACTCAACCAAAAAGAATTAGTTCGCCTGGCGAAGAAAATTCCCATGCCTTCACTGGTAGGTTACGTCGGCGGAGCGCAGGACAATACTGGAAAACCGGTGGCCAATTGCGCCGCACTAATCGCAGACGGCCAAATTCTTTTCGAGCAGCGAAAAATGTTGCTGCCCACCTACGATGTATTCGACGAGTCGCGTTATTTTCAACCTGCGCATACGCAACACGTCTTTCCATTCAACGCGGAAAAACTCGGCGTCACCATTTGCGAAGACTCCTGGAACGACGAGCGCTTCTGGAACCAGCGCCTTTACGACCGCGATCCCGTGGCCGAAATCGTCGGGAAGGGAAGTACCCTGCTTCTGAATCTTTCTTCGTCGCCATACACGATCGACAAGCGCTCTCTGCGTCACGACATGCTGCAGGCCATCGCCAAGGAATATCGTCTCCCCGTGGTGTACGTGAACCAAGTCGGCGGAAACGATAGCCTCATCTTCGACGGTTCGAGCGTCGCCTTCATGCCCGATGGCCGCGTCGCCGCGCGCGCAAAATCGTTCGAAGAAGACCTCGTGCTCTTCAACAGTGTCACTGGCGAAGGAGATATCCGCCCGCCAGTTGAGAACGAACTCGAAACCGCCTATCGCGCGCTCGTCCTCGGCACACGCGATTACGTTCGCAAATGTGGATTCAAAAAAGTCGTAATCGGCTTGAGCGGAGGCGTTGATTCAGCCCTGGTTGCCGCCATCGCCACGGACGCCCTTGGCCGCGAAAACGTTCAAGGCGTAGCCATGCCCAGCTTCTATTCCTCCAAGGAAAGTATGCGCGACGCGCGCCAGCTCGCCGAGAACCTCGGCATACAATTCCTGGTCCTTCCGATCAACGACACGTTCGACACCTATCGTAAGACTCTTGCCGTAAGTTTCGCTGGCGCCAAAGAGGACGTAACCGAAGAAAATCTCCAAGCGCGTATTCGAGGCAATTTGCTGATGGCGCTCTCCAATAAATTCTGCTCCATGGTGCTGAGCACTGGAAATAAATCGGAGACCGCCGTGGGATATTGCACGCTCTATGGCGATATGGCAGGCGGCCTAGCGGTGATTTCAGACGTACCTAAAACGATGGTTTACGAGCTCTCAAAATTCGTAAATCGCAAAAGGGAACTGATCCCCGTAGAAACTCTCACCAAGCCCCCGTCAGCCGAACTTCGCCCCAACCAACGGGACTCCGACACCCTTCCCGACTATGATGTCCTGGACCGTATCCTTAAAGCATACGTAGAAGATCTTCGCAGCCCCGAGGAAATCGCCGATCATTACGGCTTCCCCTTGGCCCTAGTCCGCTCCGTAGCGCTGCGCGTCGACCAAAACGAGTACAAACGCAAGCAAGCCCCCCCAGGATTAAAAATCACCTCCAAGGCCTTCAGCGTAGGCCGCCGCTTCCCCCTAGCCCAAAAATTTTCCGTCTAAACGATTTAGCGTTGTGTCTTGTGCGGAGCTCCGACGAGTGTGCTAGGACCGCGCGATTTTGTTGGGAGGTTCATCTTGACCTTAAATACTTAAACCCACGGCCCCCGCCGGTAAGACTCCTAGCTGATGCGCATTTGCTCTTAAGACTTAAATGTAGCGCCGGGTCCTTCTGCCCGGCATCTTTCCTATGCCGCGCACTCCCATCCGTGCGAATTCGCCCCGACATCGCCTTACTGGGTCGTGAGTTTTTTGCGGAAGCCCCGACAATCGTTTTGGCATTGCGTAGCTTACTTTAAAGGCGGTTCGTGCCGCGCCCGAGAGGAATCTGACAATCGCGATGATTCTCAAGTCCGCCCCGATGCTCGTCCTCGTGAGGTACTCTTTAGACGCCCGCCAAAGTTTGCAGCACGAACGGAGACTGCTCGTTGAATTTTCTTTTGGCACTCCGCCCGCGAGGAACTACAATCCGTTGTTCTGACTTTATGGCCAAATTAAACTCGTAGGTTTTGATTCCGTAGGGGAGCGAAGAGAAATGTTCCGACGCGCAATAAGCAATCAATTCAGCGCAATCGTTCTGGCCGCCCTGACCTTAGCCGTCCCGCTCGCCGCGCAAACAACGCAAACAGCCCAAACTCCCGCGCCATCGGCCGCGCCGTCACCTGAACAAGCCAAAATCCTTCAATCCACAGAAGCGTTCGTCCGCAACCTATTCGCCTGGGGCCCCGACATCAAAGTCACCCTCGGTCCCCTGACGCCATCCGTGTCCCCAGACTTCTACGACGTCCCAGTTCACCTAACAATAAACAACCAAACCAACTCAGGAACCGTTTACGTCAGCAAGGACGGCAAAACCTTCCTCCGCGGCGATCTCTACGACATGTCCGCCAATCCCTTCGCCGACAATCTCGCTCACATGAACGTCGAAGGTAACCCCTCGGTAGGTCCCGCCAACGCCCGCGTCACCATCGTAGAGTTCAGCGATTTCGAGTGCCCGCATTGCCGCGAACTCTACCGCACCCTCAAAACTCTGGAGCCGCTATACCCGCAAGTCCGCGTAGTCTTCAAGGATTTCCCGCTACGCCAGATCCATCCTTGGACTGAAACCGCCTCCGTGGGCGCCCGTTGCGCCTACATGCAGTCGCCCGAAGCCTTCTGGCAACTCCACGATGCCATCTTCGAAAATCAGGATTTAATCTCGACGGAAAACGTCTGGGAAAAGCTGAGCGCGTTCGCCAAAGCCGCCGGCTTAGATACCGACGCCTTCAAAGCCTGCATGTCGTCGCCAGAAGCCCAAAAAGCCGTAGACGCAAACCGAGCCGACGGCATAGCCGTCGGCGTAACCAGTACCCCTACAGTATTCGCCAATGGCCGCATGCTAATCGGTGGCGACAAGCAAACCCTGGAACAATACATCAAGTACGAGCTGGGCAACCCCCGCCCCAAATAGCCACCAAAGCGAGCAACAGATGCGCAATTACGCTTGTGCAGAACTCCTTAAAAACAACATAATACTAATTCCCACACCTTATACGGACGGCGTAAAGCCATGAGAATCCGGCTAATCGCGCGGGGCCTCTAACTCTAAAACGAGGATTATTTTCATCGCGTTCTGTGGATCAAGCGAATCTGGTTATTCCCAACGAAATACTTTCGCCGACAGCGCGGTGCAAACGAAAAACACTAAAGCCAGTGCCGCGACGTCACCCCTGTGCGCGGACCACGCGTCGCCCTTCCAGATGCCCCCGAGTAGCGACACCGCGTAGGTCATCGGCAGCGCCAGGGCCGCGGCGTGCAGGACCGGCGGCATCGAATCAAGCGGCGTAAAGAGTCCCGAGATACCGATCATGGGATACAAAATCGCGGCGCCGATCGGTTGCGCAAAGCGCGCCGTGGGAACGATGCTAGCGATGAGAAATCCGATCGACAGGATGCATAAAGTGCTGATCAACAGCGCAATCGTGAAACCGAACCATGGAACATGAATGCCGATCGGGTAATATCGTTTGCCCGCAAGCACCATCAAGGCGAGCGTGGCGGCGGTAAGCGCCAGCTTGACGATCACGTGCGCAGTAAGGATGGTCTGTGGGCGCAACGGAGTGGCGCGAAGCCGTTTGAGGATTCCCCCTTCGCGATAGATCGAGACGATTGTGACCAGCGATATTACCGAGCTGACCGCGATCAAGAGCGCCACGAGAACTGGCAGGCCGACGCGAAGAAAACCGCTGGTGGCGAGCGAGGGCGCCGGGATGTTGCGGCCGGCTACTCGGCCGATCACGAGAAATACGACTACGGGAAAGCCGATGGTCCCGAACGCGCCGAGCGGCTCGCGCATGAAGACTTTGATCTCGATCCAAGTTAGTTTCCAGAGCCCGCGCAACATTGTGTCCTCTAGTCGCGAATCGAATGGCCAGTCAGTTTGAGAAATACATCCTCAAGATTCGGGACGATCATGCGAAAATCGGTGACGCGCATACGGTTCTCGGACAGACAGTGGATCACTTCGGTCACCAGATCTTCGCCGCGTCCGCGAATCGTGAACTGCATGTCGCTGCGTTCCAAGGACTCGATTCGCGGGATCGCTCGGAAACGCTCCTCGGCTGTCAAATCATCGGTGGCTAAGACGACCGTTCGTTCAGGACAGTGCCGATCAACGAGTCTCTGCGGCGTGTCGATGTCAATGATCCGGCCGCGCTCGATGATTGCCACGCGGTCACACAGGCGCTCCGCTTCCTCCATCAGATGCGTGGTCAAAAAGACGGTCTTGCCGCGTTCACGGATGCCGCGCACTAAATCCCAGATCGCCCGACGCGCCTGCGGGTCCAGTCCAGTCGTCAGCTCGTCGAGAAACACCACTTCCGGATCGTTGATCAGCGCGAGGGCAATGAACAGTCGCTGCTTCTGGCCACCCGAGAGATTCATAAACCAGGCGTCCCGCTTGTCGGCAAGGCCGAGCTGATCGAGCAAGCGTTCGGCGTCCGCGGGCTTTTTCTTGTACAGCGAAGCCCAGAGGTCGATGGCCTCCCAGACTTTTATCCGCTTCTGTAGCTGCGCCTGCTGGAGCTGCACGCCGATGCGATCCTGCAGCTTGTACACTTGCCGGAAGGGATCAAGGCCCAACACTGAGATAGTGCCGCGGTCGAGAGTGCGAATCCCCTCGATGCACTCCATCGTGGTGGTTTTTCCCGCGCCGTTGGGTCCGATCAAACCAAAAATCTCGCCGTCGTTGACCTCGAAGGAAACTTCGTCGATAGCCACAGTTCGGCCGTAGGTTTTTCGAATTCCGGAAACCTGGATGACCGGGCGAGGAGATTTTAGGTTGTTCATTCGACGTCGGCAATTCTATCAGTTAAGCCCTGTTGCTCGATGGGGCGGGTGCGGACTTTCTCCCCGCTTGCTGAGTGCTACGACGCGGATTGTTTCGCCTTATAGACAACGCCCATTCCTCCACCGCCCAATTTTTCCAGGACGTTATAGCGGGAAATGTTGCGGCCTACCTTGGAACAAGTATCTGGCACAGGCCGTGCAGTGTACGTCGGCAGCCAAATACAGGCAAACCGCGCGCAACAGCCTGCTTGCACGAACACATCGATGAGATTGAGCTATAGGTGCAATAATTTCACGGCGTTGCTACGGGTGATTTTCGCGCGGTCAGTTTCGCTAAGGGCAATTTGATCAAACCACGCGGCGGCCTCAGACGTATCTTCGAAGGGATAGTCCACTGAATAGAGGACGCGGTCGACGCCGACTTCCGCCAAAACTTCGTTCAGCGCCGGCGTGTGAAAGTTGCCGCTGGTAGTGATGTAAAAGTTTTCGCGCAGGTATTGGCGCATGGGCAGCTTCGCTTTTATGACGAGACCGGGCTTGGATATGCGGTGATCGACGCGCCATATGCTGAACGGAAGACCTTCCCCCAAGTGACCTAAGACCACTTTTAATTTCGGATATTCGTCGAACAAACCGCTGCCCATCAAACGCAGCGCGTGAGTGGAAGTTTCCACTCCAAATCCCCACGGCCCGCCGCTCATCCATTGCTGACCTTCGTATGCTTGACGGCGTGACGCGAGAGGTTCTCGCGGATGCAGATAAAATGGCACATCGAGCTGCTGCACTGTGGCCCAGAACGGCCTATATTGCGGCAAGTCGTAATAGAACGCGGTATCGGCCTCGCCGATTTGCGAAAACCCGTGAACCAGCGCGCCGCAGAAGCCCAACTGTTTCACGCAGCGCGTTAGCTCCTCAGCAGCAGCCTGCGGGTCCTGCAAAGGCAATGCCGCGAAACCCTTGAACCGTTTCGGATTCTTGGCGACGCAATCCGCCAGATAATCGTTCGATCTTCGTGCAGAAGCGACCGCTTGCGACACGTCCGGGATGACTTGAACTCCAGGATTGACCAGGGAAAGAACGCAAAGTTCGATGCCGCCGCGGTCCATTTCAGCGACGCGTCCACTACCGAGGTCCAGAATCTGACGCTTAAATTCAGGCGAATGCGGGGCAGCGCTGCTGTCGCCGATAGTTTCAGCAAGCGCGAAGTGTTCTTCCAACGCGATTTTCGTTGGGGTTAAATCAGGTTTGGCGATATCTGACCCGTCCGCGACGCGGAGTGCGGCGTTGGCGGGACTGACATCGGCGAGGAGTCCGGCGGTCGCAAGGGCCGTCGATTCCAAGAATCCGCGTCGTGAAATGCGATCTCGAGTTCTTGGCTTCAGGATTTCTTCCGTCACCCGCAACCGTTTCGCAGTGGTCAAGAAAACTACATCAGCCACGCGGGACTGTCAACGCCGCGCGATAACAGGCACGGGCATCAGCGAACGCTTTGCTAGCTCCTGGAATTCCGCACGTCGTATTTCTCTCGCGCGGTTTGAATTCTTTGCCGGTTCTGCGCCGCCCAATCTCCGAGTCCGGTAATCGGTATCAGCAAGCTCCGCCCAAGCTTCGTTAATTCATAGTCCACGCGCGGAGGAATTGTCGGATACACCGTCCTGGTGACCAGGCCGTCTCGCTCTAAGCCTTTCAGAGTGAGCGTGAGCATTCTCTGCGATATGCCTTCAATCGTGCGGCGTAGCTCGCTAAAACGCTTCTTCCCGTCGCCGAGAAGCGCCACGATCAGAACGCTCCATTTATCTCCAACGCGATTCAGGACCTCGCGAACGGCAAGGCATTCGCCGCGAACATGCTTGTGACTGGGTGACATGAACGTGCCTGCTTGCTCTTTGCTGGTTCTTATTTTACTCTCCGTAACAGAAAGGAACCTACTAAAAAGAGAGAACCCATGAATAATTCTTTGGAAACAACAAATTCCACTGCACGCAAGACCTCCCTCCCGGAAAATTGCCTCAACCAATTATTCCGCGAAGCGCGAACGCATTCGGCGTGGCTCCCCGATCCTGTGCCCGTTGAACTTCTGCGCAAGGCTTACGAACTGACGAGTCTTGGGCCAACCAGCGCCAACGGCTCGCCGGCGAGATTTGTTTTTCTGACCACACCCGCGGCCAAAAAACGCCTTCGGCCAGCTCTCGCTCCGCTCAATGTTGACAAGACCATGGCCGCTCCAGTCACGGCCATCATCGCTTGGGACACGGAATTCCATGAGAAGCTTCCCAAGCTCTTTCCCCACGCTGATATGCGCTCTTACTTTGCCGGAAAACCGGCCTTCATCGAAGAAGCCGCCTTCCGCAACAGCTCCCTGCAAGGCGGTTATTTCATCCTGGCCGCGAGGGCTTTGGGATTGGATTGCGGACCGATGTCCGGATTCGACGCAGGCAAACTCAACGCGGAATTTTTCCCCGACGGCAAATGGAAAGCCAATTTCCTTTGCAACCTCGGCTACGGAGATCCAAGCAAGCTCTTCCCGCGCAATCCACGTCTGGATCTTGAGGAAGCCGCAGTGGTTCTGTAACGCGCAGATCAATCAGCAGACTGGAGTCAGTTGCATCGAGAGGAGGAGATCGCGCGGCGGGATGCACCACACCTTCGTAGTCCGATAAGCCGATGGCATCCACGAGATTTTTTCAGAGACGAGCACATTGCTCGGCGAAGTAGCGCCGTCCAGAGTCGGCGAGCCGCCAGACGCAGTTCCCGCATTGTTGATGTGCCAACCCGGGCCCATGATTTTGCGAAGCTCTTGCCAGGCGCCGTAAATTCCTTCGGCCTCAATTCCCTGCTGGAACGAATCGGCTGCGCGATAACTGTTGTTGTTGCACACAGGAGTCGCAGGACCTTGCTTCGTCCACACTACTGTTCCATCCGACGTTGTTGCGCCCGTTGTCGCGTTCCACACTGGATGGCTGCTGCAACCGGTGGTGCCAGCCGTGGTTACCGACGGGAAAAGCGCTGTTTGGGCCGACCGTTGACGGCGTAGGGCTGTTCTGATTTATCTGCCAGCCCTCGAGCGAATATTGGCGCGAGCTCGCTGTGCCGGAGCGCGGGACATAGGAAACTACGCAGCCATCGGATTCGTACGGGCAATTATTTCCGCCGCCAGAGTCCCCCTGCGGCCACGCGCCTTCTGTGGAGTGCCCTTGAAATAGGTACGTATACTCGCTGGTGGTGAAGCCGCTTCCTGAGACGTTTCCGCCGGCGGTTTGGACTGTAGGAAGTGCGAGCAATGCCAGCAGGAACACGAGAACCATTAAGTATTTGTCCATGGGATAAAATCAGCCTTCGAATGTGGAAGAGATTCTCTGCAATAAAATATGAGACCTAC
This sequence comes from Acidobacteriota bacterium, assembly GCA_013287135.1. Lineage (GTDB taxonomy): Bacteria > Acidobacteriota > Terriglobia > Acidiferrales > UBA7541 > Palsa-295. Next base: position 22,350 of record JABDEK010000020.1, read on the forward strand.
TCTGTGCGGAAATCTTGAAAAAACAGATTACCGAGTCAGTGAAATAATTGCGAGGCGTTATAGCGCTAGATTAAAAAGCTGCTCCCGAATGGGATGAGGCCGCGAAGGATTTTATTGCAGCGGCTTCATCCTTCTGCACGTCAAAGATTTTGTGCAGCATGCTTCTATGAAGCATTTCTTCGATCTTGGCACTGGGGTTCAGAAGCTTCAACTGGCCACCCGCTTTGCGCACGGCGGAGTGGCTTCGCACCAACTCTCCGATCCCCGCGCTGTCGATGTGATCCACCTCCGCCAGACTCAGCAGGATTTTTTTGTTTCCGCGCGTCAGCAAATCCTGGACTGCGTCGCGAAGAATGATATTGCCCTCGCCTAGCATGATCCTTCCGTGTAGTTCCAGAACGGTAATGCCGTCGCCGGCAGGCCGCGAAGTGGCGCGCATTTTCTTTTCGAGCGGCTCGGGCGCAGCAGCTGCGCCGGAAATTCCCATGCGATCGAGAATGCTGCAGGCGGTTTCGGCGATTTGGCGCGACTCTGTGCGGACCACGATCAGCGACCGATTCCGTTTCAGAATATTCAGGAAAACTTCCGCATCTTCAGCAGACGGGTGGTCCCTTAGAACTTCGGCATCGACGTTTTTGGTCAGCTTCGCGCCAGCGGCCTCGCCGGCTTTCTTGCCGAGAAGGGCGAGCAGCGCAGCGGCGCCCGCGCCAAGCGCGAAAACCTCTCCCATACCTGGGATTAGAGCAAGCGTCGCAGCCACCACTCCCGCGCCGAAGCCAACGGCCCCGCCCGCTATTCCCCCCGCAAAGCCGCCAATTTCTTTGCCCAGGATTACGGCTTCGCTTTCCGAGCGCGTGAGGTAAACAATGGCGTCTTCCGGTACTCCATTTTCGAGCAAATACTCCAGCGCGTGTTCGGCGTTCTCTCGCGAACTGAATATTCCGACGGCGGTCTCCAAATGAATTCCCCTGTGGCACGCAGATTTCGCTGAGCGGACGACACTCGGACCGCATGCAAGCCCAAGCAAATAAAATTGTACACCCGCTTGCCTCTTTGTGGAGACTCGCTGAGAAATCGTCGAACTGCTACATGGCCCTGAAGAGGTTTCTGTAGGACGGGCCCGAGATTCTATGTCCCTGAAAGAAATCAGCCAGAGCGACTTGCCCAGAGAATTGGTTTTGGATTTATTGAAGCGACGGTATGCTGAGTCTGCAGTTTCTGAAAAGAGATCGAAACAGACAGCAAAGCTGGCAAGACGCCGGCGTACAAAAAGTTCCGGTGAGTTGAAGCCTACAATTTTACTGCGGCGGCTCGCTTCTTGATCAGATAAACGGAAAGAAAGTAGGCCACGAAGCTGACGCCAAACACAATCCACATCAACTTAAAGTTCAGCGTAATGGCGAAGACCAGCTCAGCGGCGCCGAATAGCCAGATTAAACTCTCGCCCGCAATCGCCTGCCCCCAACGTGGCTCTTCACCGGCAGAGGGAATGCGCGGCGTAAAAACAGGCCAGAATCGCGGCACCTCTTTCAAGTAAGCTCGATACGATTCGCCTTGCGTGCGTAGCAAGCCGTCTTCTTCGCGAAAGATCAGCCGGTACATGAACAGCCACATCGCCGCGACCATAAATATCCAACCCGCTCGGCTGGCCAGCAATCCAATACCAGCAGCCATCGCAAGATTCGCAAAGTACAATGGATTGCGAACGTGGCGATACGGCCCTTCGGCGACCAAGCCTTCGGAATGCTGCGCCTGGTCATGAACAACTTCCGTTTTCAGATACGCAGTGGCCCATGTGCGGAACGCGGCGGCCAGAAAAACCAGCAGCGCGCCCGCTCCAAAAATAAATCGCGCCAAATTATTTCCGTGGTCACTGTTAGGATCAACCGACGGCGCGACCACATGCAGCAGCCACAGCGCAGCGTTCGTGCGATCAACCGCGTAGAACGAAAAACCCAACCAAAAGACCATCCCGATGAACCAAAAGCGCTGCTCAAACTCGAATTTTGTAGCCCGCATCGATACGAAGCTCCGTACAACGCGCTGACTATACGCCGGCCGATGCGCTTTGTCATGAAACGACCGCCGGCTTGACTTCACGAGGTCTGTTGGTTACTCTGCGCGCAAGAGTAGGACGAGATGCGAGTTTTCTTCCTTTGGTTTCGGCGCGTAGGCTCAATCACCGAGGAATTTCGATCACGTTACTGCCGAGGAGGTCGGCGTCCATGAAAAAACTCTATGGCTTTTTGTTGGGAGCATCGTTTTTAGTCGCAACCGCAGGCATCGCCGTAGCCCAGGATAAGCCGGGCGAGATGCATGTGCCGCCGCCAGTACTCACTATTACCCGCGAACTTGTGAAGCCTGGAAAGTCTGGCGCGGAGCATGAACGCACCGAAAGCGCTTATGTGAAAGCGCTGACCAATGGAAAAGCGCCGGGTCACTACATAGCCCTCACTTCCCTCAGCGGCAAGCCGCGTGCACTGTTCCTTACTGGTTTCGACTCGTTCGCCAGTTGGGAAAAAGAAAACAAGTATGAGGGTGAGAATGTAGCGTTGGCGGCTGCCCTGGAGCGGGCGTCGGTAGCTGACGGCGAACTTCTCGATTCCGAGGATCAGAGTGTCTGGATTTACCGCGAAGACCAAAGCCTAAAGCAAACGGGAAACCTGGTCGGGATACGGTACATGGAATTTGAGATCTTCCAGGTCAAGCCCGGACACGAAGAAGAATGGAATGCCGCCGTAAAAATAGTAAAAGACGCCTATGCCAAGCTGCCTGATGCCCACTGGGCCATGTATCAAAATGTTTTTGGACGAGAGGCTCCCGCGTTCCTGGTCATCACTCCGCGAAAGTCTGCTTCCGAAATTGACAGCGATTTCGCGAACGGCAAACAATTCGTTGATTCGCTGGGTCCAGAGGGATTGAAAAAGCTGAACGAGCTTTCTGCCTCAGCCATTGCCTCGAGCGAAAGGAATATGTTCGCCATCAGCCCAAAGATGAGTTACATGGACGAAGATCTCGCCAAAGCCGACCCCGACTTCTGGGGCCACAAGCCCGAATAAGCTGTTTTCGCTGGGGCGCAGCTCTCCCGACCAGGCGGGGACCCTGCGCCCCCGCGAACTTTTAGTGAACTTGTGACCATCGCGAGTGTGAGGTTGCGAAGATGGAACCAAATCATTCCGCGGCTTGCGACGAATTCGGCCCCGCCGTGATTTAATTCCGATATGTTTAGCACAAATCCGGGACCGAAAGATCTGATACCCGAGCTGGACGCTCTCGCCGCCGCGGCACGTTCCTCTACAGAATTAATGAACGGGATTGTCGCGCTGCTCCACAAAAATCTGCTGAATTACAACTGGGTCGGCTTTTACATGATTCAGAAGGAAGTTCCGGAAGAAGATGTCTTGATTCTCGGCCCTTTCAAAGGCTCCATGACGCCGCACACCCGCATTCAATTAAACCAGGGCATTTGTGGCGCGGCTGCATCCAGCGGCAAAACTGTTGTGATTGACGACGTCAGCGCCGACTCCCGCTATCTAGCTTGCTCGCTGGAAACCAAGTCCGAGATCGTGGTGCCGGTTTTTGTGGCAGGAAAAGTTGTCGGCGAATTGGACATCGACAGCCACTTTCCCGCTGCCTTCGCCGCCGATGAAAACCGCGAACTCTGCGAGCACGCCGCAAAACTGCTCGGCAAATGGATGGAAGCCCACCCGGGAAGCTAAACTTCATTCTTATGTTTTACAAATTGCAAACGAGACGCGAAATCTTCCGATAAATAGCGGGTACGACTGTAAGTGGCTTTCAATACACGCAAACCGCGCGCGACGAGATCGCGTTCACCGGCGCGATCCAAAGCGAGCAGACGCTCGTAACGTTCGTACGGCTTCCCTTCACCGGGCGCAAGCAAATATGGGCCTTCCGTCAGCGCGTAAATCTTTCCACTGGAATTATTCGAACGGTGAAAAACCTGCCCCTCTCCGTGGCACCGCTCGATCAATCCGCAGGAGTTCGCCGAGATCATCCACGGCGCCCGTTTTCGTAACGTTCCGCCGCGGCCGTCTAAATCGAAACGAACGGATCTTGCATACCTTCCGTGTAATCGTGCGTGAGAATCTGGCCGCAACCATCGGTACGCCCACATAAATGCGCTTGTGTTGCGCGTCCACTTGCACCCAGAGCAGTTGGTCGAATTCCCAGTTGGAACGGGCCGGCTGAGACGCCCTGCTGAAACATTTTCACTTTGTTCGAGTTCATCGTGGCCCCAGGGTAGAAAACGTAATGGAAACCCGCGAGCTCGTCCTAACGTGCACGCGTTTGCCGTCTTCCCAAGTGTCCACAAGCGAAAATGTAAGAGCCATTGTTCCTCCCAACCTGAATTTGTTAATTTCTGAATCGCGGTGCGGGATGTAATTAAATGTTATGATTTAGGGCAGCGCGTGTGCGTTGAACGAAGCCGCCATATTTCAGCTGCATGCAGACTGCACATAGCGTGCGGCGGCGCACAACCCGACGGCCTGCAGTTGAATCCTAAGCGTCGAATATAAGGAGAGCTTGGTGCGACGATTGCGACTCGCTTGTGCGGTAACGGTGTTGACGTTGCTTGGATTTGCAGTCGCTCTGAAATTGTCCGCGGCCGGTCCTGCTCACCACGTAGGAAACAGCACTACCGCCTCTGCTTCGCAGTATCCTTCGACAAAGGAAGACGCCAACGCAGCTAAGAGTAGAGCGGCATCCGAAGCGGCGACGTCTGCGCCGGCTAACGCGAATGCTCCGGTGATCGTTGCGACGAATATTTCGGCGCGTTCGCTCGCCGTTGAGCCACAACCGCAAAGCCCTGCGAATGCAGCCAGCGCAGAAAATTCTTCGGCGCCACAATCCGCATTGCTTTATCTCGCAAACGCCGACAAAGGAGACAGGATTTTCACGTTAGCGGCTGCCTTAAACCCGCTCGGCTCAGCGAACCCGCTTGCTGCCAGCAGCAAGCTCGCGCTGTTTGCCGGACAGGCTTCAGCGGGCTCCCTCGGCGATGGCGGCGCGGAGTCCGGCGCGGAATTCGATTTGAAACTCGATTCGCTTGCCATGCGCAGCGGAGTTGTAGTCGCGCCCGACGGAACAATTTTTGTCGCCGACACTCTGAACGGCACCATTCGCACGATCGCTGGTGCCGCTAGCTCCGAGCCCGGAATCGTTCGCAGCGTAGTGGGACGTTACGGTCCGCGCCAGAATTTTGAACTCGTCGAGCCGCTCGGCTTGGCCCTGGATCGCGCCGGAAATCTATATATCGCCGACCGCGGAGCAAATGCTGTGCTGATGCTGCACTCCGCTACATCCGCTTCGCCGGGCGTGCTGGAAATTCTGGGGCACGTGATTTCGCCCACGAGCGTCGCCGTCACATTGGACGGAGGTAAAGTTTTTGCCGCTTCGGCTGATACAGGAACCATCGTTGCAATCAATAGGCAGACGCGTTCGCTTACTTCCGCTGGAATTTCCCTGGCAAATTTAGCCGCCGATAACCAGCAACGCGCCAGCGCCACGAAAATTATTCCTGCCGCCATTGCCGTAGACGGTGCCGGCAATCTCTTTGTATCTTTTTCTGGAGTCGGTTCGGGGCAGGATCAGATATTGCGCCTAGATGCCGCTACAGCGAACGTTAAGACCGTCGCGCATGGACTAACCTCACCCGGCCAAATCGCATTCGATTCAAATGGAAATCTTTTTATTGCGGACCAGGGTACGCGCCGGCTTCTCGCTGCCCGCAACGCAGGAGTGCCGGCGAATGGTGTGACGCTAAGTCCGCCGCCGAACCAGACGCCCTACGGACCGGAACCCGTGGCCGGAACATCTCCCACGCAAACTTTCATCCTCACAAATAACTCCACCGGAACGATCACGCAAATCACTTCCGGATTCCAGGGCGCGGATCCCGGCGATTTCACCGTGCTGAATAGTTCCTGCACTGGCACCTTACTCGCAAATACGAGCTGCACTCTGAATGTCGCGTTCACTCCGCAGGCGACTGGACCGCGCGCGGCCTCTTTGGCCGTGACGTACACCAGCGCTGGCGTCCAAAATACTTTGACGGCCGCTGTGAGCGGAACTGCGGACGATTACGAAATCACGTTGGCAAGCGGCGCTATGCAACAAATCACAATCGCGCAAGGATTTGCCGCCAATTTTCAATTGCAAATTGTTCCCGACGACACGTTCAGCGGCACGCTAACGTTGCTCTGCCCGTCCGGATCGGTATTGCCCGCGGCGACGACCTGCGGAATTTCTGCTGGCACCACAATCACCATGCCGCTAGTTCCTATGCTCGTGGTGAACGTCACGGCGGGCACACCTGTGCCTTTCAACGTTACGTTTCAAACTACCAGCGCGGCTACCGTAACAACCACGACTACTACCACCATGGTTCCTGGTTTCGGCATTTTCGGCCGCGGTGACGACATGAGTTGGCCGGGCGCGACGCTCCGCAATTCCGCGGGCTTCTCTGCCGTTTCGTCTCTCCGTTCGTTCGGAGTGTTAGCCGCGATTATTTGCGCGATATTTCTGTTTTACGTTTCCGGCTCTGACGCGAAACGAATGATTTCCGTTCTCGCAGTCTGTGCGATTTTTGCTGTGGTCTTGGCCGGCTGCCATCACAGCAGCACGACCGGAATCGTGGTTACGCCCAAGGGCACCTACAATCTCACCGTTCAAGGCACAACCCAAGGCGCCACGCGCGGCTTCTCCGTCACCATGGTCGTCGATTAAACATAGTTTGCGCCGAGAGAAGCGGGCGAATATGGGGGCTAAAGCACTGCCGGCAGGCAGGCCCTACGAAAGCAACCCGTCCGCGCGCATTCACACAAGCAGACCGCGCCATTATGGTCTCTCTAGGGGTCGAACGGTCCAACGCAACGCTTTTCGCTATGCTTGTGCTCCGGGATATTATCGTCTCTCGTTATATTCAGAATCTGCGAGGGGAAAAAATGGCGTCAACTCAGAAGCGGTTGCATATTCCAGCAGCAGGCGGTTTCGGTTCCTTGCCCTTTAGCAGCGGCGTGCTCGTGGACAAGACTTTCTATATATGCGGGCACCTTGGCCTGGACCCAGTCACGAAGAAAGTTCCAGACAGCGTCGAGCGTGAAATTCGTTTGATGATGGACAGCCTGCGCGACACCCTGGTCAAAGTGGAAATGACTATGCAGGATCTAGTGTCCGTGCAGATTTTCTGCCCGGACGTGTCGTTATTCGCTCAGTTTAACGAAATCTATCGCACATATTTCGCGGAGCCGTTACCGGCACGCGCGTTCATCGGCTCAGGCCCGCTGCTTTTCGGTGCGCGATTCGAGATCCAAGGCATCGCGGTAAAAGACTAGGCGCGGCTTTAAAGCTCCGGCAAGTTCCGTGCTTACTCGCCGCGGCAATTGAAGGTGTATGTCGAGCGGGAGGCCGGCGTGCCATTGTACGTTAGCGTCATGCTCCCGGTGGGGGCGGTATTTTCCCTTGTGACGTTAGCGACGGCTCCGGTTCCACCAACCACCTTGCAAATAAAAACCGGCGTCAGCGGCCAGGTATTCGTGAAATTAATCGCAATGGTAGGATTCGCCGCGGTTGTTCCGCTAGCAGTCACTGACGCCGCGCCTCCCCATGCGCTCGACAGCGTAATGTTCGACGGCCCAATCGAACTCCCGCGATTTGCCAGCAAGAAAATTCCCTGCACGTTGCCCGCGTAGGAAATCGAAGCGTTAATCGTGGCCGACCAGCCGGGCGCCATCACCTGTGCGAATCTTCCACAAAGTCTGCTGCATAATTCCGAGCCAGATTACGGCGTCGCGAGCGGGCAAGTTCAGGCGACGCACAAGACGGCGTATTCTTTCTTCTGCGTCGGCGACACGCCGCAATTCCAAAAAACCGGTGGCATGTAGAACGTCCAGCAGCTTCGTCGTGAATCGCTCCACATCACCTGCAGCCGCGCGCGGAAGTTTCTCCGGCAGCCGACCGGTCTTCGCGTCGCGAATAATTTCGTATAGGCAGACCGCGACAGCCTGTCCCAAATTCATCGAGATATTTTCATCGGACGTGGGAATGCGCATCAGCCAGTGGCAATGGCTTAAATCTTTATTCGACAGGCCAAATTTCTCTGACCCAAACAGCAGAGCGACGCAACTCGCCGCTCGGATTCGCTTGCGTATCAAGCTCGCGCCATCTTCAAGGCGTCGCAAGGGATGATGCAGTTGCCGGTGACGCACGGCCGTTGTCCCCACCACTAACGTGCAATCCTCCACAGCATCGGCTACGCTCGCAAATTGCTCGGCGTTTTCCATCACAGACGAGGCGCCCACGGCAGATCGCGCTTCGCGAAACGCCTTTTCGTAAGGATTTACGACGCGCAAGTGATGAAATCCAAAATTGCTCATAGCGCGGGCAGCCGCGCCAATATTCAGAGGATTGCGCGCGGACACCAGAACGATCCGCAATCGGTCGAGTTGCGCCGGAGTAGCCAAGCGCGTTCATTCTAAATCAGGCGTGGCAAGTTCTCGCAGGAAAGCTTCACTATTATAAGAAGCCTGAAAAAGTAGCTGGCGCTCAAAGACGAAGCCGCTTGACAGCAGCGGAAGCTTGTCCCTAACTTTCTCCAGTTGGAACGCAACCGATTGCGCATTTTGCATTTGTGCCATGTGATTAAATTCTCCCTTGGAATGGAAATTGAAAATTGGTTAACGCCTACGTAATCGACGATCAATCTTTGTGCGTTAACTTTGGAGGCTTACGCGAGCGTTCAGCGCGGATACAAATTGATGCGGATGTCCTCCTCGGACGATTCGAAAAAGACTTGCGCGGCAAAAAACCTTGGGCGTGTCTTGCGCGTGAGCGCAGAACTACTGGCCAATAGCCCGGCTTCGACTCTGCCCTTCCGGCCAGTTGAACGCTTTGCGGGTCACAGGAGAAGATGCCGGTGTCAGGAAGTAGGCGAGCCAGGCGCTCGTCTCAGCCCCCCCTTCCGCAAGTGTCGCAGCAGGAATTTCAGGGAGAGGTCTGTTCATTATGCGAGTTCATAAGTTTGCTTTGCTGAGTATGTTTCTGGGAGCAGCCGTATGCGCAGCCCCTGCTGCCTTCGCGCAGAATTGCGCGTCGTCAAAGGACGCGGCGATACAGTGCTTCGTGGCCAATGCAGTTACCACAAAAATGATTGAGCCCCGCTATGGCATGACACTGCCGCAATTCCAGGCCTACGGCGTGGCCGTCTCGGAGATTCTTCAGACTAATCACACCTACCTCGTACTCATCGGAATTTCCAGCGCGATCGCCGATGCCATGCCTCCGCGGAATAGGGACGGCTCACTAAATCATTCAGCGCAAAATCTAGCCGTATCGCAAATTGTGGACGCGGTAATTGCCGGAGGTTTCGCTCCCACGCCGTCGAACGTCACGGCGCAAGATTTAGAATGGTTTACCCTCGACCTCGTCTCGGCCATGAATCACAACGACGGCATGATGCAGATGATGACGCCCGGAGTCGGCCTGCGTATCATCGACTCTTACGTAGTCACCGGCACATCAAACGGCAGCGTGAACTGGCCGCAAGTGAATGCAAGCCTCACGAACGCAGTGCAAGGTTTTATCATTGCAGGCCTGATGAAAATTCCAGCGAACCAAACCGCGGCCCAGGTCGAAACTTTCGTCAACTCCGTAGCCCTAGCCATCTACACCTATAAAGTCTCCACCAACCGCTCAACGCTGTAGAACAGCACAAGTCAAAGAGCATCGCTGCATGTCTTGTTACAAATTCAAGATGTCGGCGTCGGACATGCGCGCGTAATTTATTTCTCGCGGACCCATCGAGTGGCGTCCTTGGTTGCCTGCGTCTCCGGCTTCGTCGATATCGACGCGGCCTTCAGCCGTGCGCTGGCGCTCGCCGGGAATGTAACACCGGAACTTTGCGCAACTTGCGACATCGCTCGAGCGACGCGAAGGCAACCGGGCCTAGATCAACATCGGCTCTAGTCCGCCCCTGACTCCCAGTCAAATCTTTTCGCCGTATATTCGTGGTCAGCCCAAGGATTTCGTCGTCTGTCGCATTCGCACTGAGCCGGGTAGCTGTCGTCGATGCTGTCTTAGCGGCCGTATCCGGGCGATGTTCTGCAGTGCTGCTCTGGCGTTCAGCGGTCGTGGCGGGGCTGGCTGCCATAAAGGTTTCTCCAATGTTATCAATAGGATTCTCCCGCTTGACATCCGAGAGAACGCACAGCTAAAATTTTTGGCGTTGGGAATGCTAGGATTTCGCTTTAGTACGGTGGGGTGGATTGTCCAGCAAATCAGTCCGCTACGAACTTTTTTGCCGCGAACTTCGAGTTCCGCGCATCCAAACGGAGAGATGTCAACTTTCGGGTACGGAGAGCCATGAATAAGATTCTGATAATTCAGCCGTCTCACTATGTTTCGAAAAACGACCGAACCGTTTTCAAATCACGCATGCGTGCGCTCGTTCCGCTCACCCTTCCGTATCTAGCTGCGCTAACTCCCAAAGGCTGGGACGTCACGTTGGTTGACGAGCAGCTTCAAGACATCGACTTCGACGCGAAGCCCGATCTGGTGGCTATCACTTCCTGGACCGTTCACTCAATCCGCGGCTACGATGTAGCCCGAAAGTTTCGTGACCAAGGCATCCCTGTGATTATGGGCGGCCCGCACGTCTGGTTTCATCCCGAAGAAGCTTCCAAGCATTGCGACTCCATAGGTATCGGCGAAGGCGAGCCGATTTGGGCGAGAATGTTGGAAGACGCGGCTGGCGGCAATTTGCAAAAAGTCTATCAAGCGCCGCAAATGAAAAGCATCGCCAACCTGCCCCTGCCCCGCTGGGATATGTTGGACCTGCGCAAGTACGGTCCCTTCAAAACGTTTTCATTGATGTCGTCCCGCGGCTGCCCCATGCAGTGCGAATTCTGTTCAGAGCGTTTGTATCTGGGCGGCGGTTTCCGTGTGCGTCCTGTAGAAGACGTGATTGCGGACATCAAGCACACCGGATCAAAGAACGTTTTCTTCGGCGATAGCGACTTCGGCGGCAAGCGCGCGGCTGCCATGGCGCTGATGGAAGCTATGATTCCGCTGAAGCTTCGCTGGTCTGCGCTTTGGACGTCATTCCTTTGTTACGACGACGAATACATGGACCTGGCTCAGCGCAGCGGGCTGCTCCACGTGAACATGGGCATCGAGAGCATCAACCGCGACACGCTCAAGGGCATGAACAAGAATTTCAACAAAGTGGACCGCTACAGCGAAATGCTGGCGAACCTGCGCAAGCGCGGAATCAGCTACTCACTGAATTTTATTTTCGGGTGGGATACCGAGCAACAGGGTGTCTTTGAAAACACGCTGGAATTCCTGCACAAGGAAAAAGTTCCGGTGGCCTACTTCAATATTCTTTGCCCGGAAAAAGGCACCATGTTCTTCGAGAAAATGAAGGCGGACGATCGCATCCTTCGTCTCGAAGATATTGGCCGCTTCCCCGGAGAGTTCTGCCATATCAAACCGAAGAATTTCACAGCGGAAGAAATCGAGAAAAACGTTCAGGATATGTACCTGAAGTTCTACAGTTGGAAATCCATGCTAAAACGCCTGCCGCCGCCAGTGACGCAGTCAAACATCGCGTCCTGGGTGGTCAACATCTCGCAGCGAAAACTCGCGCAACGCTCGCAAGGCGAGAACAACAACAACTTTGACGCGTTCTAACTCATTCTCTATTGTTTCTGGATAGGGCTACTTTCAACTAGCCCTACTCCCATAAGTCTTCCTCGAATAAACGCTACCGGATATAGCTGTCGAAAAGATTGAATGTGTATTCCAAGAAGGCAACCCAGTGAATTTCGCTGCTGCCTTTCTAATACTCACTCCTCGCATGACTTACACATCTTCGCCTGCTCTTCTCGTGCGCAGTGTCTCACAATGAAACAAAGGTACTATTCCCCCCTCGGGTGCGTCCCTGTACATCTATACCAGCGGGAAATCAAGCCGCCATGAACGGTCCGCTGACGGTCGAACCAGGCATGCATGCCGGTGAATTCAAGGGGAAGAGATGAGCACGACTCCTGTCACTTCCGCGGAAGCCAAAGCAAAAGCTGCAGCAGAAAATGCCGCGCAGATCGAACGCCGGCGCCGCAAACGCGCTAAAATTTCCGCGCAGCTTCACGTGCGCGCCGTAGGTTGTCGCGAGGCCTTTGAAGAGGTTTGCAAGAGCATTGACGTTTCCCGCGACGGCTTGCTTTTCACCGCAGCCCGCGGAGGCTATTGGAAAGGCCAGCTTCTCGATGTTACGTTCCCGTATTCCAGCGCGGCCGCAGGTTTCAACACGGCGCAACGCGCGGAAGTAGTCCGTGTCACTGAACACGGCTCTGGGCAGTACGGAGTTGCCGTACAATTCGCCGCATCGAAACCCGCAGATAAAAATGCAGACCAGGCGGCTACGAAGGGCGATCCATTCGCCGCCGGCGATCCCAGCGCCAGAGGCAATGCGGAACAAAAGAAACAGCCGTCCGTCGTGCTAGCCGTTGAATCCGATCAGCGCACCGCGGACGTCATGCGCAGCATCCTCGGACAGGATGGCTACACCGTAATCGTCGCGCGCACCGCGCAAGAAGCGCTGGAAGTCCTGCGCACCACCGTTCCGGTCTGCTTCATCGCCGAAGTGGAAGGCACCGACATGAGCGGCCACGATCTCTGTCTAATCATCAAACGCAATGATCGCCTGGCGCGCGTCCCTGTAATTTTGCTCACACGCGCCGCTCAACCCGCCGACTACGCCGCCAGTCATCAACTCGGCGCTGTCGTCTGCATGGCCAAGCCATTCAAACCCGAACGCTTGCTGCATGTGGTTCGCTTAGTAGCCCCGCCACCGCAAATCAAAAGCGCCTACGGCTCTCGCGTCTCCAGCAGCGCCATCGAACGCACCCTGTAGCTTTTGTTCCGGTCGCGTGTGGACATGAAACTTATTCGCCCGGGTCGCAGGCGTTGGGTTTACATTCTACCGGCCATTCATCTCTGTGCCTGCTTTACGAGCTTGATTGGATACGCAGTTCCAAGTTTGCAGTACTGGGGAATTGCTTTCACATTCATACTTTTGTTCGACCTTCCGATTTCAGGCGTAGCCTACGCTCTAGTTTGGAAATTCCCAACCATTGCCGTGATGTGGATCTTTGTCGTGGGCACGTTGTGGTGGTATTTCCTCAGCCGCGGCATTGAAGGTTTGCTTGATACGATCATTGAACGCGGTCATGTGCAACACCGTTCAGCTCCCAAGAGCGATACACGCAAGCAGGCCTGAGCGCTTTTTCAAATGCAACAGATTATCTGCGTGGTCCTGGCGACGCCATTGGCGTCAGTGGCGGAGGCCCGGCCGCGGCTTGTTGTTTGCGCAGAAAATCGCGGTGGAACTACGCGTGGGCGCGGACGTTTGCGTAGCCCAGAGGCGCTCGACCCGTCGCCAGGAAGCGCATGTAGCACGCGCCAGTGATCGTCCATACTTTCATTGCGCGGTTCGCAGTATGCGCGTCGCCCGCGAACGCCACATACGCGCCATCCGGAAACATTAACTAACACCTTTGATTCCAGATTCAAGCAATTATTGTTTCGGTGCTGAATTGCTTGGAGCGGTAGATGCTGGACTGTCCGGCAGCACTTGCGCGAACGTCATGCACAGATACGGATCAGACTCGGCATTGGCTCCCGGCATTTTCGCGGACACGCCGAAACGATGCGGCCCTGTAAAGAAAGCGTGTTTCTTCGGAGCCGATCCCGTGATTTCATTCACCGGCCCCTTGCCGTTCGGCGGCACGGGAATGGAGAAGAGAAAAACCGGCTTATTTGCGGAAACCTCGTAAACGTTAAATTGCACGATGCATTTCTTGGTGACCACCGCGGAGCATGGTGGAAACTTTGAAAAATCATAATTAAAACTCACCGTGACAGTGCGCATCACCGATTGGGCCGGTTCCGAAGACGTTGGCGCATCCGGCGGCGGTGGCGGAGCTGCCTTGGAGGATTGCGTCGGCGCCGGCGGTTTCGAGTCGTCGTCCGATTGGGCCCGCGAAGACGTGACCATTAGAGCCAAAATCGCGATGATAAGCACGAGTGCCGGAGCAAATACATTCGGGTCCGGCACAGTAGCGCCGGACGCGAAAACTCCGATCTTGTAATCGTGAATGCCGTTTAACGTGTGAGCCTTCCGCATCCACATTACGGTAACATTCGTTCACACTTTACTGGAATAGGTTTTTTACCAAGCGGCTAGCGAACGTGCGGGGCTGCAAACTATCCCAAAATGTGCACGGTGACGCCGGAGCCTCCGTGATCGATATAAATTTCGCGCGAACGAAATTGGCGCGGACACCAGTGGCCACGAGGCATCACCCGTAGGTGCTGGCCGAACTTTGATTTGTGGCGCCAGTAGGAACGGCGTATTGCGCGCCCACGTCGTTCATAGCCGTCTGCAATTGAACGCTCACAGCGCTCGGCGCGGTGGCAAAACTAATTTGCCAGCGCATCGTGCGCGCGTTCTCTGGAAAGCCAGAGTAACTCGGCAACGCGAACTGCCGGATGGCTTGCCCCGCGGATGGAGACTCATTGTTGAAGGCCAGCGCTACATCGCTGGGGAAAATAGAATCGGGCGGATCTATTGGCGGCTCTGCGAGGATGTCAGGCGGTTTTTGTAGCATCGGGCTTTTAGCCCGGCATTTTGAGTCTGTATCTCCGATCGATGTCATCCTAGAAGGTTGGAGCTACGAAAGGCTGACTGGCCAACAGGTTACTTAGCGGGTATACGGCAACGAGTCGATTACAACTGCGTCAGGGAGATTCTCAGTGGCGCACCGTTCGCCGATCAAAATACACAAGCAACGCCTGGAATTCTCTTTGTTTTTCTTTTTCCTCGATTGCCAATTTTGCAGTCTCATGCTCGTTCGAATTTAATCGCCTGACCGGCGGCGGATGCCAATGTGGAGGACGCGCAATTGCAAACGTATTCAATTGCGTTAAATCGTCCCTGTGACAAAAAGCGCAGCGCCCGCGCAATGTGACTTGGATCGGTGGAGCAACCAGCGTACGCTGATCAGGACCACCTTGATCCACGGGTTCGCCTTCCGCGAAGCCATAGCGGCCGGCGTAAGCGGGCGAATTATCGTCTTCCTGCACAAGCCCTCCCGACTCAGGTTCTTGCAGGAAAAGCTTTCGGCTGATCTCGCAAATTTGCAACCTCGCTCTTTCGAACGTGCCGTCCATCATTTTGAGTGCGCCGTCGCTAGGCTTGATGCTGTCTTTGGTAGCCGTTTCAAAAAGCCGCACTTGAATCTCGGAAGTCAATGAAGTCGGCTGCAACTTCCCTTGCGAATCGATGAGCAGAAGTTGTGTCACGAGCGCGACTCCGTCCAAACCAGAAATCGGATTACTTTCCTGTCGATCCGGCATTCCACCCAGAAAGCGTTGAACGTCAGATTGAGGCTCTTTCAGGTTCAGAAAGAGGCGAGAAGTGCGGCGGAAACCGGCGAAACTATCGTGCGCACGCGGATAAAACCACAGAACTTCAATCCATCCGCTATCTTTTGCAAAGACATCGGGAAACGAACGCGCTCTCACCGCGGCGGGATAATTGTCGGGCAGAAATTTGATTTGCTCAGGCGTAAGAGCGATTTTCTTAATTAGCCGCGAAATTAAGTCCAGCACGATCGCCCTGAGCTGTCCCAGGTCCTTCTCGTCGGCGCGCGGGAATGGAAAGAAAAGAATATCGTGCGCGCCCCACAGGTCGCTTTGCATCAGGGCCCTGGCTAGCGGCGAACGTTGGACGTTATCGTCAAGCGCATCTTGCAGCGCCTTTTTGAAGGTGGCGTATGCAGGGTCAGTCAGAACGAGATGCTTTCCTGTATTCACAAAATTCGATGGGTACAAGGGGTCGATGGCGCGGTCGCCGATTTCGTCGCGCTCGAACAAGCGCGTGCTAACGCCATTCACAAAGGGCGCGCCCTCTGGAAACTGGTCGGAGAGGCGCATTTCAATACGCCGAGAAAATAAATAATAAAAAATCCGGTTCCACGAATCATTCGGGTCGCTGGAATAGATTGCTTTAGGCCCACCGTCAAGCAGCGCAGCCTTCGGAGGAGTGTAAGATGCATCCTGCGCAACCGAGTACGAGCCGCCGACCGCCGCAAATAAAACCAACACGGCCGAGCAGAAAAGTGCGAGGGACCAGCGGCGCAGGCGCGAGTTACCCGGCAGTTTCATCACTCAGCCTCGAGGAATTTCACCAAATTTTATGTCATTTGCGAATGGAATCTCCATAAATTAGCGTTACGCGGCTAGCTATCCACGATTTGAAGTACAATCGGCATGGTCGAGCTTTCGCGGCTTGATACGCCTGGGTAGCAAGAAGCGAGCATGATTGGCCATGCCTGAAGAGGCCGCAGTACAAAAAATCAACGTGCGCTGCTGCATCGTCGGCGGCGGCCCCGCCGGCATGGTGCTGGCCTATTTGCTGGCGCGAGCCGGCGTAGATGTTTTGGTCCTGGAGAAACACGCCGATTTCCTGCGCGATTTTAGGGGCGACACCATTCATCCTTCCACTCTCGAGTTGATGCGCGAGCTCGGCCTCCTTGAAGAATTCCTGAAAATTCCTCACGACGAGCTTGGCGAGCTGGCTGCAGAAATTAGCGGCCTGAGATTTATCGTCGGCGATTTCACGCACGTCCCCGGGCACTGCAAATTCATCGCCCTGATGCCGCAATGGGATTTTCTGAATTTCATGTGCGACCATGCTAAGCGCTATCCCGAATTTAATCTGCGCATGCAAGCCGAAGCAACCGATGTCATCATCGAAGGCGACCGCATCATCGGCGTGCGCGCTAAAACGAAGCTGGGTCCCGTTGAAATCCGCGCCGAGCTGGTGATTGGCGCAGACGGCCGTCACTCCGTCGTCCGCCAGAAAGCCGGTCTGGAAGTAGAGACCTTCGGCTCGCCCATCGACGTTCTGTGGATGCGCATCTCCCGCAAACCCGGCGATCCCCCGCAAACTTTCGGCCACATCGATTCAGGCAGAATTCTCGTGATGATTCAACGCGGAGAATATTGGCAGTGCGCTTTCGTCATCCGGAAGGGCGCGTTCACCTCCATACGCGAAAAAGGTCTTCCAGCATTCCGCGAGGACATCGTTCGCTTCCAACCATTTCTGCGTGGTCGCGAGCAGGAATTAAAAGCGTGGGACGATATTAAATTGCTTACCGTAGTCATCGATCGCTTAAAAAAATGGTATCGCCCCGGCTTGCTCTGTATCGGTGACTCGGCGCACGCCATGTCGCCAATTGGCGGCGTGGGCATCAATCTCGCGATACAAGACGCAGTCGCCGCGGCAAATATTCTCGCGCCCGCATTTCAGCGCGGCGCCACTCCTGGAACGATTCCCGTGATTGAAGCGATTAACGAAGCAATTTCGCCGGCCGATGGCGCGCTTCCGGCCGCAATTGCCATGGGTCTAACGCCTGCGCTAGCAGACGCACCGGCCGCCGCCATGATTGCGCCTTTTAGTCCATCACTTTTGCGCAGTGGATTGGGCGACGGAAGCGCGCGACCGGCGGGCACAGCCTCTAGGGCTGCGGCACCTGCGCGAGCGACCGACACGCCTTCGCAAGAACCAACCTACAGTTCCGTCACCGAAGACGATCTCGCCGCCGTTCAGCGCCGCCGTGAATTTCCCACGCGCATGATGCAACGCATACAAGTAGCAATTCAAAATCGAGTGATCAGCCGCGTCCTATCCGCAGATAAGCAGATAGAAATTCCTTTAATTGTAAAACTTTTGTGCAACTTCCCCCTTCTGCGACGAATCCCGGCTTATATTGTGGGGATCGGCTTCCGCCCCGAGCACGTAGGAACGCAGGACGCCACCGCGCAGCAAGCAGACGATTGATCCGAACATGAACGTGACAAATCCCGCGGCTCCCTCAAAACCGGCCACACCGAGCGACCACCTCGCCAATGAACGCACCTTCCTTGCCTGGATACGCACCAGCATTAGCATCATCGTCTTCGGATTTGTGGTAGCAAAATTCGGAATCACCTTGCGCGAGTTCCTGCGCGTTTCGGGAAATACCGCGCGCGAGAGCGGAACTTCATTGATGATTGGGCTGGGATTTATGGGGATGGGTATTCTGATGGCGCTTGCGGCAGGATTTCGCTACAGAACCACGATGCGCCGTTTGGAGGCAGGCGATTTCAAGCCGGCGGGAGCAATGGTCACCGTGTGGGCTGTGATCGCCGCGCTATTCGGAGCAATCCTGGCCGCATATCTGATTTATACGGCGCGGACCTTGTAAGTAGATTCTTTCACCGCGTACTGCAGCGAGACTCTTCCGCTCTTATACACGTTGTGGCTAGTCAGTTTCAGCTTGGCGTGTTTCGCGGGAGAAGGAAGCAGCGGTATTCCTTCGCCGAGTAGCACCGGAATCACCTCAACTTCGACTGTATCGACCAAACCCGCGCCGAGAAAACTTTGAAAGAGCGAGCCGCCGCCGAACAGCCAAATATCTTTGCCCCGCTTTTCGCGAAGCGTTGCCGCAGTTTTCTCGCAGCCCTCTGCCACAATAGTTATGTCGGGATATTCACTCTGCTGCAGCGTGCGCGAAAACACGATTGTCTTCATACCCGGGATCGCGGTGTTGCCGTGCTTCGCCATTACCTCAAACGTCCGGCGACCTATAAGCAGCGTGTCGAATTGCTTGAAGACCACGCCAAAATCGACGTCCGGGTCCGTTACGATCCAGTCGAACTCATCCTTCGGGCCCGCGATATAACCGTCCAAACTCATCGCCACTCGATAGCGGATTTTTCGCATGCCAACCTCCCGCGCAATTCCGTGATTCCGATACCTCAAGATTATCGCGCACGTCACTAAACGCTGGCGAGCAACATTTTTCGGCAGGCAGGGTTCAGCGTATTGTTAGCAGAATCCTTGTGGGTTAGGATGACTTCCACGGCCTTGGGCATAGCTCTTTCGAATGTGCAAACTCGACGATGGAAAATGGGGAGCTGCGTCAGCTTCTTTCTCCTTGCTGCGTCTTCGTATTCTGTTCTGTTCGCTCGTCGGCCATCTCCACAAAATCCGCGCCCGGATGCTGCAAAAAGTAGTTCGCAAAACTCAGGGCAAAATAATAAGAAGCCGCCGGCCGAAACGCCGGCTCCACTCGAACGCCGCCGCGCGCTGCATGCGCTGAATCGCCTCACATTCGGACCTCGCCCGGGTGAGGTGGATAAAGTCCTGGCCAAGGGCGTGGACTCCTGGATCGAAGACCAACTCCATCCCGAAAGTATTGAGGATGGAGCCCTCGGCTCGCACCTCTCCGCGTACCGCGCCCTAACTTTGCGACCGCCAGAACTCGCGCAAACGTTCCCTACCGACACGATGATTCGCCAGATAATCGCCGGCAAGCGCCCGATGCCCACCGACCCAACGCAGAAACTCATCTACGAAGTTTTCGTCGCGAAACTCAGACAGCAAATGGCACAACAGGATGCCGCCAAAACTTCTGCTGTTCCGGCGAAGGAAGCTGAAAAGCCTTCCCCTGAGAGCAAGCGTGACGAAGGCAACGCGGCGGACAAAACAAAAGACAAGCCGGCAGAAAGCGCTCCTCAGGAACGCGCCGAACTCACGCCGCAGGAAAAAGCCCGAGCCTTTGCCGATTCTCTCCTCGAACTCCCCAACAACAAGCGCATGGACGCCCTGATGAAGGCGCCTCCCGAAGAGCTCATCAACTTTTCTGACCAACTCACCGGAGACCAACGAAACCGCCTGAACGCCGGCTTTTCTCCGCGCGAACGCGAAATCTTGCGCGCTCTGAGCAATCCCGTCGGCGTTGTGTCCTACGAATTGCAGCAAGCCAAAGTTGTCCGCGCCACATTTTCCGAGCGCCAGCTTCAGGAAGTGATGACTGATTTCTGGATCAATCACTTCAACGTGTATCTCAACAAAAGCAATCAAGCGCCAATCTACACTGTGAGCTATGAACGCGACGTGATTCGCCCGCACGCCCTGGGGAAATTCCGCGATCTGCTCGTATCCACCGCGCAGAGTCCGGCCATGCTGAACTATCTGGACAACTGGCTAAGCATGGGCCCGCATTCCGTCGTCGCCGAGAAAAACAAAAATCAGAGCGGCCTGAACGAAAATTACGGTCGCGAGTTGATGGAATTACATACGCTCGGTGTGGATGGCGGCTACACGCAGAATGATGTTACCGAAGTCGCGCGCGTGCTCACCGGATGGACCATCGCCCAACCGGAAGACGGCGGCCAATTTCAATTTGATCCCAAGCGCCATGAGCCTGGCAATAAAACCGTCTTAAAACAAATCATCTATGACAGCGGCCAGCAGGAGGGCATGCACGTTCTCGATATGCTGGCGCATTCCGCTTCTACCGCGCATTTCATTTCACAAAAGTTAGCCGAGCGTTTTGTCGCCGACAATCCTCCCGAATCATTGGTGAAAAGGATGGCGGCTACCTTCCAGGATTCCGACGGTGACATTCGCGAAGTGCTTCGCACCCTTTTCAAATCTCCCGAATTCTGGTCGCCGCAATACGAAAACAATAAGTTGAAAACGCCTCTTGAATTTCTGGTGTCCGTCCTACGCACCAGTGGTACGGAAATGGATGCGCCCGACGTAGTCACACAAACTCTCGCACAGATGGGCATGCAGCCCTACGGGCAAGCCGTTCCGACCGGCTATTCCATGATGGCCGAAACTTGGGAAACGGAGGGAGCGCTCCTCGCCCGCATCAATTTCGTCACCGCGTTGACTCAGGGAAAACTCAACGGCCTGAAATTCGATCCCGGCAATCTTCTCACTCTCGCAATTTTCGACGATCCGGATATGCCGCGCACAAAAACTGTTCTGCTAGGCAAGCATTCCTCCATGGACCTGGCCATTGCGCTCTCGCAGGACGCGCTCTTACCCGGGGGAATTTCCGCGAAGGATCAAGCCATCATAGAAAAACAACTGGCCGACCCCGAAGTGCAGCGCC
Source organism: Acidobacteriota bacterium (assembly GCA_013287135.1). Lineage (GTDB taxonomy): Bacteria > Acidobacteriota > Terriglobia > Acidiferrales > UBA7541 > Palsa-295. The sequence continues at coordinate 43,385 of JABDEK010000020.1, forward strand.
AAATCGCGGCCTCTCCGGACGTGGGCCTCCGTCTGGTCGCCGGCTTTCTCCTCGCGTCTCCCGAATTCCAAAATCGGTAGGTTAGCCCAAGCGGCCCAGAAGCTTTTAAACATAAGCCTTTTGAAAAGCGCTTCTGCGGCCGGTGCGAGTATAATCCGCGCGGGACAAACGCCATTCAAGCGAGGTCAAAAGATGAGAACCTTCTCGATCGCGCTCACAATATGTTTGCTCGTGGCCGGCACTCCCAATCGTCGCCAGCAAGAGACCGCATCAAAAGCCCAGGCCGAACCCTCGACTCCGGAAGAGATCAGGAAGTTCAATACCGAGCAGATTTCTGCGCTGGAAAAACAAATTGCCAGCACGGAAAATCAGCCGTCTGAAGCCGTCTTTAAAAATATAAAGATTTTGACCGGCATTCCGGCGGGAAATCTATTAAAAATTATGCAGATGGGTTTTAGTCAGTCCCTCGGCACCAGCTGCGCTCACTGTCACGTCGTCGGCCAATGGGAAAAAGAAGACAAACCCACCAAACAAATAGCACGGGACATGTGGAACATGGACCACGCCGTCGTCTCGGATTATTTGAAGAAAATGGAAGGACTGAAAGATCGCAATCCGCTCGTAAATTGCACCACGTGCCATCGCGGCCAACTAAAGCCCGCGCTGAATCTCGACGCGCCAAAGAATTAGCCTCGTCAGCGATCGAAATCGGCAGCGGTCGCACTACTCCGCGCCAGGCGCCGCAGCGCGAACCAGTTGCGGTTTGCCCACCGGAGGCTTTTCGATTTCCTGGCTCATATCCGGACGGCGCCGAAGCTCAACCCGGCCTTATGCTGACGGGCCTGCCAATCTCCGCTGGAATCCAGCAACGCTTGAATGATGCGTGCATCCGCCAGGCCGCGCGTTCGACCGCGGTCCTTCCCATCCCGATGACCGCCGCGCAACTCTCCGCAGCTACCGTTTGACCTAGTCCCACCCCCCGCACCGCAACGCATGCCGCCTCCTAAAGATGGTCAGGCAAACCTAGATGTCCGCGCTACAGCATTCGTTACAGTGGCACCGACGCCTCGTCAGCGGAGTGATTCCAGAAACGCCTAGGGCCTTCGCGGGAGGCACAGCCCGAACTTCTCTATTGTGAGACTACTTGTGACAGCGGCGCCGATGTGCTCGCCGAATCATTCATGTCGCGGCTATAAGTCGCTGTGATGTTATGCGTTCCAACCGATAGCTTGGCCGTGCTAGTGGACGCCGAGCCCGCGCTTAGATGCACTGTTTTAAGTAGCACATTGCCATCCGTGAATGTAATGCTGCCTGTCGGAGTTCCGCTGTAGTTGGTGACGACAGTCGCCGTTAATGTGACATTCTGTCCGTAGCTAGATGGATTGACGCTTGAATACAACGTTGTAGTGGTCGTGTATCTGCCTAACGTTTCCATAACCACAGGCGACGTGCTCGGCCAGTGCTTAACGTCTCCCGAGTATCTCGCATGGATCGAGTGCTGGCCGGCTGTTAACGCGGAGCTGGTGAGCACGGCGATACCGTGAGACAACGTCGTAGTTCCAATAGTATTCGACGTTCCATCTATAAACGTAACCATCTCTCCGTCAGGAGGCGGGCCGACGCTAGAGTCCACCGTAGCCGTAAACGTTGTGGACACGCCCGGATTGACGGACGACCTCAGTGCGACCGAAGTCGCCACTATATTTAATCCGGTAGTATTCAGCAGGACGGAGACATTATCTCCACTACCGTTCGCCACAGCTAAGTCGGGAGTGCCGTCCCCGTTGAAGTCCCCCACAGCGACCATATACGGATTTGAACCAGCTGCATAAGTCACGGCCGGCCCAAAAGTGCCGTCGCCATTACCCAACATCAAGCTCAAGTTACAAATGTCATAATTCGCTACTGCCAGGTCGAGCTTGCCGTCGCCGTTGAAATCCCCGACTGCAACCGCGTCAAAATAGGAGCCGGGCGAGCCATAGTTTACCGCTGGCTTGAACGTGCCGTCTCCATTCCCCAAAAGCACGCTCACAGAGCCGCTGCCGCCATAACTAGTACCCTCACTCGCAACCGCCAAGTCGAGATTGCCGTCTGCGTTAAAGTCTCCTGATGCGATAGAGTCGGGGCTCGCGCCGACTGCAAAGTTCTTGGCTGTCTGAAATGTGCCATCGCCCTTGCCCAAAAGCACGCTAACGTTGTTGCTCCCATAATTCGACACAGCCAAGTCCAGATGTCCGTCGTGATTGAAATCCGCGATCGCGATCGAGTCGGGCGACGACCCTGTAGGGAATTCTACGGGTGCCCCAAACGTGCCATCTCCCTTGCCTAACAGTATAGTGACGTGGTCGCCTGAAAAGTTTGCCACAGCCAGATCTAGCTTGCCGTCGCCGTTAAAGTCTCCCGCTGCGATCGCGTCCGGATTTGAACCCGCTGCGTACTCTATCGCCGCCTGGAACGTGCCATCACCGTTCCCCAACAAAAGGCTGACATTGCCTCCATAATTTGCCACCGCGAGGTCTAGCTTGCCGTCTCCATTAAAGTCGCCCGCTACGATTGAATACGGATTCGCGCCGACTGCGTAATTCACTCTGCTCTTAAAAGTGCCGTCGCCGTTGCCCAGTAGTACGCTAACATTGTTGCTGCTCTCGTTTGCTACAGCCATATCGAGCGCGCCGTCGCCATTAAAATCCGCAACCGCAATAGAATAGGGATGCGAACCTGCCAGATAGTTTGTCTCAGCCACGAAGCTGCCATCACCATTGCCGATGAATACAGTTACATTGCCGCCGTGGTTTGCCGCGGTAACGTCCAGCTTCCCATCGCCGTTAACATCGCCCACGGCGACTCCATTAAAACCTGAGCCCCCTGCGAAGTTCACCGCATCCTGGAAGGTGCCATCCCCGACTCCCAGAAGTATGCTCACGTTGTTGCTCCCAAAGTTTGCCACTACTAGATCGGGGATGCCGTCGCCGTTAAAGTCTCCGATAGCGACCGAGTGAGGATTCGTACCGGCTTTGAAATCTACCGCCGCTTGGAAGGTGCCGTTGCCATTCCCTAGCATAATGCTGATATTGTTGCTCCCCGAGTTTGCTACCGCGAGATCGAGATACCCGTCGCCATTAAGGTCTCCGACTGTGACTGAGTGAGGATATGAGCCGGTTAGATAATTGACCGCGGTCTGAAAGGTGCCGTCCCCATTTCCCACAAGAACACTAACGTTTCCGCTACCATAGTTTGCTACGGCCAGGTCGAGTTTGCCGTCACCGTTAAAGTCTCCCACGGCGACCGAGAACGGGTTTGAGCCCGCCGCATAGTCCTTTGCCGTTCGAAACGTTCCATCTCCATTGCCGAGCAGCACGCTGACGTTGTTGCCACCCTCGTTGGCCACAGCTAGGTCAACTTTGCCGTCACCATTAAAATCGCCCAAGGCGACCGATAATGGATGCGAACCCGCCGTGTAGTTGACCGCCGCTTGAAACGTTCCATCCCCATTTCCCAGAAGTACACTCACCGTACCAGGATGGTAGAGGCCCTCATTCGCCACTATTAGATCCGGCTTGCCGTCCCCATTGACGTCGCCAACAACAATGGAGTGGGGATTTGCACCAGTTGGATAGAGGACTTCAGTTTGGAAAGTACCGTCGCCATTGCCCAAGAGCACGCTAATGTTGCCCGTACACGAATTCACCTTCAACACGTCAATTTTTCCGTTCCCGGTAAGATCCGCCATTGCAAGCGAGTAGGTGTAGTTGCCAATTCCGACGCTGCTCGCTGCGTAAAATGATGCCGGTGGAGGAGATTGTGCAAAAGCTGAAGTGACGGCGACGATCAAAAGACAGAAGATTCTAGCCAATATGCGAATATGCATAGACACCGACCTTCCACGTTGGGAGCGTGCTTCACGCAGCCGAAAAAAGATCCTGGACGCCGGATATTATGGGTTACGTTCAGTCCAATCTTAGTACAATTGAAAACGAAGATTCCTGGAGCCTATTCCCAAAATGGAACGCTGTCAAACGCCAAAATGGGAATTAATGCACGCTGAGTGGCTAGGACCGGATCACCCGCTCAACGATCAGCAAGACGGCTAAAGCCCGGAGGCGCGTGAGGAAAAACCGCTAAGTGCTTCATTCAGGCCCGCTTCATATCCCGAGATGAGGTTGTCCATGGCGGTATTCACTTGATGGTCAATCTGCTTACGTGCGGGGTCAGCATTAAACCACGCCAAACATTGCCGAATCCCCTCCGCAAACGTAGTAGTAGCGGAATAACCCGGCGCAAAACGTTTGATCTTGGAATTGTCAAAGACCACACTCACCGATTTATCTCCGAGCAACGTTCCCTTCTTTTCAGGAATTCGCGCTGCGATGTAGTCCGACGCGATATGCACTAAGTTCGGCTCAACACCCAGCGCCGCTCCCACCGTGCGAAATATCTCGTTCCATGTGAGAACTTCGTCAGAAGTAATGTGGAACGCTTCGCCCGTCGCTTTCGAGTGACCTAGTAAGCCGACCAGTCCTTTAGCGAAATCCGTATTATGCGTAACCACCCATAGCGAAGTGCCATCTCCTGGCACCACCATCTTGAGTCCGCGCAGCATTCTGTCCACCGCGGTGTACGATTTCTGCCAACTATTCAGCACCAGCGGAATCAGCGTCTCGCCGTACGTGAGCGACGGACGCACGATCGTCGCCGGAAAATCTTCCTCCCGATACGCCCGCATCAGCCGTTCTTCGCACGCAATTTTATTCCGCGCGTACTCCCAATACGGGTTGGCCAGCGGCGTGGACTCGGTAATCAGATAGTGCGTCGGAGGTTTCTGATACGCGCTCGTCGAACTGATGAAAACAAACTGCTTCGTGCGCCCGCGGAAAAGTTTCAGATCTCGCTCGATTTCTGCAGGCGTAAACGCAATCCAATCCACCACAGCATCAAAACTTTCACGCTCGAACTTCTGAGCGAGTCCAGGATCGTTCGCATCCGCAATCAGCGTCTTCACTCCGCGAGGGAGCTTCGCTGGCATCCGTTGCCCGCGCGTCAGCAAAGTCACGTCCATCCCCCGCTCTGCAGCCAGCGCAGTGCAAGCCGTACTGATAATCCCGGTCCCGCCGATGAATAGAATCTTCATACGACAATTGTCCTACGGATTGCTCTTGTCCTTCGCGCCGCCGTCCTCCAAGCGGACCCATTCGCCACTCGGAGTCGACACCCAGCGCTTTCCGTGTATGTCGAGCCATTCGCCGGCCGGTTGGTCGCTCCTCGGGTCAGACCCCATATCCAATACATTTCCGTCCAAATCCTCCCCTTGCATTTCGTATGCTCATGGATAGTTCGTCGGCGCGTGGCGCACCTTGGCCCCCCCTGCACGATATTCGCTAAACAGCGCCTCTGCGTCTTCCGCTCCACTCCATACCCAGGAACCCGTATGCCCCTGGTCCCCTTCGCTCAAAAAAATGTGGCACTTCCCTCGCGAAAGAGAAGCGAACGCTCCCGGTCCTCCTCAATCGTATTTGAAACCAAGCTTGCTCACGTAGTACTCAACCCTAGCCGCCAAATTCTCCACCCGTGAAATCGGCGTCACTCCTTCGAACTCCACTCTAGTCCCTGCACCTTTGTCAGCCATAGTCAATACCCCCGTCGTCGTCCTACGGCGTAGCATTGTTGCCGTCGAGTTCGCCGAAATTCTCCACTAGCGACGAAACGCCGTTGCATGTGCCATCTTGGGTTTAAATATTGCGCGGGGGCCTTCAGCCCAGCAGCTTTCTGTCACCTGAGCTTTCTTGTTGCCCCTCTCTTCTTCCCCGCCGCGACATTGAACCTCCCCGCGCACGTTTTAGCAAAAAGTCTATGGTGAAACCCAGCCGCCGAATCCGCGTATCCATGCCGCGAGCGGAGTCAAACCAATCCACGATATGACGTCGGTGCCCGGTAGAAAGCTCTTCGAAAACTTTTCGCGCCTCAGGATTCTGCTTCAACGCAACGCGAAGATCCGCAGGCACAGTCGGCTCGCGCGATTCGCGGTCCAACCGCAGCGTCACGCTAACCTCATCCCCCGCATCGGCCCGCGCAGCTTTGCGCAGTGCGGTGTTAAGTTGCATGCGATACCGTCCGCCACCCGCGGGCGCCAGAGTTACACGCGCCTCCTGTCCATTCACCGTAGCTACCACCGGAATGTATTTCGTCCGCCGCGTTTCGGATTTTTCGGCTGAACGAACACGAGGTCCGGAACGTTTGTCATTGCCACTTACGATGAGTTCCTTCACGAGCAAACGCGCCACTTCGTCCGGCACATCCAAATGCCGCATCATCCATAGTTTGTATATCGTCGCAACAAACCGCCGCGCCGGCTTCGATTTGTTCTTCGCTTTCATTTTCCAATCAATTGTGTTTCGTCATTCGGGCAAACGATAAAATCCCGTAGCACAAAGTTCATCCGACAGGAATTGTATATCAGGTTTTAGGAAGCCAACATGTTCGGACGATCCAGAAGATTTCAGTGCGCAGGAGGCAGCGAGTAGTCGAATTCGTAGGAATGTTTCCCACTTTCGATCATTACAGTGAGCTTGCCGGTCAGCCCGACAAGTTCACCCGTGCCCGAGTCCGGCACCACGATAATGTTTTGCTGAGGAGTGCCTCGCGTCAACGTCCCATTGTGTTGCAAAACAAAACTTCCTTTGTGCCCCTTCAACGTTCCAGTAACTCGCTCAATCGCAACATACCCCGCCGAGCCTTTCACGTCCGTGCCCGCGGTCAACATCATACCCTTGGCGATTGCTTCCAGGTCGCCGTGGTATTCCTTATCGAGAGAGTACGAGCCAAGTGTCGAGCCTTCCGCCTTATCGGCTTCTCCCGATGGCGCCAGCTTCACTTCAAATGTCCCACTTGCATGTTCCGTCACAATTGCCCCCTGCGCCGCGACTACACCAGTCGAGCGCATCCGAATATAAGTCAGCAGCAACACAAGAGAAACAGAAAACGCAACGATGATTTTCATTCGCCCTGCGCGGACTCGCGTCCCCATCTCATTCGTGTGGTCTTTTGTTGTGCGCGATTGCATGCGACAAAGCATAACCGACTATCCGACATTTAGAAACACTCGCTGGGATTCACTACCTTGCCCTGGCAATTCGCTGGAATACTTAAAACGCGTTGGCATCCCAGAGTAGCGGCGGATGCCGCGAGAGGGTGGGCATTCGTGATATTGTGCACGCTCGGTGATTCGATCTCGCTACAGGAATGGGAGGAAACTTGAGGAGACAGGCCGTCCTGATTCTTCTTGCCGTGCTGGCAGCGCTGACTTCTTTGGACGCAGGATCCACGAAGTTCGTGTTCACCTGGATGAACCCCAACTATTCCGGCGCCCATTTCAAAAATATTCTCGTCCTCGGCATTAACGGAAAAGTAGAAAACCGCGCCGAATTTGAGGATCGACTTTCAGCGGCGATAACCAGGCCTGGAATTGCCGCCATTCCCAGCTATTCGCTTATTCCCCGGCCTAACTCAACGCCACTCGATATGACTCAACTGAGAGATGTCGTGCGTGGCCAGAATATTGACGCGATCGTCGCCACCCGGTTGATCAAGGTGAAAACAAGTGTCACGGAAATTCCGGGTCAGGTTTACACCCCCTACCCGTACTACAACACGTTTTATGGCTACTACGGCACGATCTACCCGGTGGTTTATTCTCCTGACTATCTCCGAGTGGAAAGAACCGCACAAATCGAAACAAACTTCTATTCCACGGCCAATCCGGATGGGGAGCTTATCTGGACAGGAACTAGCGACACGGTCGATCCTCGTTCTCCCCGAAAAGCCATTGATGCAGTATCCAAACTAATCGTGCAGCAACTAGAAATGGAAAAGATTATTTGATATGCAGCGCCCTCGGGCGGCACAAGCTTCCGCCGCTGCGTAATTCGTGAGCGCGCGTGTGTTCCATCAACGAAGGCTTGCACGATTGCCTGGATTCGTTACGCATCGTAAGAATCCCGGCCGCCCGCAAGCTTCAAGAAATCATCAGCAAGTTGCTAGAGAAAGATCGCAACTTGCCGTTTATTAGGTGAACGAAGCAAGGCGCTCCAGATGCTCGAGGAGCTCAAGGAAATTTCCAAAACTCGCTTCGTGCCGGGATTTTTCTATGCCCTGGTTTATGTAGGCCTGCCAGAGGACGATCAGGCCTTCGCCCGGCTCGAAAAAACTTGCCAGAGCGCCTCCATTCGCCTGGCCTACCTCGATGTCGAGCCAATCTGGGATCCAATACGAACCAATCCCCGTTTCGCGGCAGTTATTAACCGCGTTGTATGCCGGCATCTTGGCTAACCCTCGGTGATTGCCTCGATTCCCCGCCCTGGCGTAATATGCACGCAAAGTGGCCCAATCCTCCCTCACGCCAGGCGTCACGATCTCGCACTATCGCATCGTGCAAAAATTGGGAGGCGGCGGCATGGGCGTGGTTTACGAAGCCGAGGACGTCACCCTCGGTCGCCGCGTAGCCCTGAAATTTCTGCCCGAAAATCTCACCGATGATCCGCTAGCTCTTGAACGATTCCGCCGCGAAG
>JABDEK010000021.1 GCA_013287135.1 Acidobacteriota bacterium
AATATAGGTCGGAAACAAGAGCGCAGACACCGAGAAACCGATGCACGTCTGCGGTTTTCATCGCTAACACCGCAGCAGCCGCAATCTTCTCGTAGTCCACGGCCTGACCACCCCATGAGGTTTTGCTCTTCTTTTCTTCCCAAGCGTACAGCTTGGAGACACGGCGGTGGTTGTCGTGACCCAAACGGCGGAAGTAGTCGAGGGCCACCATCTCCAAGTCTGGCCGCGAGAGAGTCTCTGGCAATTTCTTGCGAATCGCGTCGAGGATACGGACCCGTGTTTGTTTTTCGACGCGTTCGGCCAAGAGTTCCTTTGCACGTTGCCTCCTCTCCTGCGGCGTTCTTTCGTATCGCGAGACGCCCATGTGCACCGGACATTTGTCGTTCTGGCAGAGGTGGAAGATCGTCCCTGCGTTCCGGCCATCCACAAGAACGGCTGGTTTGGTCGTTGGGCATTCGCCTTTCTGTCTGGCTTTGCGAAACTCCCCTTCGTGCAAAAGATTGGCTGGTTGGCCCTTCGTCTGCCATGAGGGAGCCTGTGAAACGGGCAAAGGTTTCTCGCCCTCTGCTTCGACGTGTTTGACGCGAATCTGAACGAAGGCGCTTACCTTTGATTGGTAGCACGCTCGGTCGGTGCAAGTGCTCTTGCGCTGCACGTCTGCGAAGAGCAGTGGATTGCTGCCCGTCCGCTTTGGACACTGGGCGCAACTGCCTGCAGATGGCAGCAGCGTTTCGTCATTCGCATCAAAGGGTGCGTTCGTAAGGTCTAAGAGAACTTCGCGTTCTATCCAAGCGCGAAGTTGCCGCACGGTGACTGCTTCGGCCTTCTGGTCTTTCAAAATTGCTGCGGCATTCCGATGTTGAGGGAAGCACTCTTGCATTGCACGCTGCTGGTCTTTCGCTTGCAGCCGTGCAATTTCAAACGCATGAGAGTAGTTGAGCTTGCCAGCGCGGAACGCCTGCTTTGCTTCTTCGATGAGTTTCAGCAGTTGCAGTCTTCCGTTCACATAGGCGGGCGACTTGGCAACTTTGGCAGCTATGGTTTCAACTGTGTTGCTTGGTTGGAGGCTTAGCAGGTCAGCGTAGCCTTGCCCCTCATCAAGCTCGTGGGTGTCCGCACGCTGAACGTTCTCGACCAACTGCAATTCGAGACACTCAGCATCGGTCAACTCGCGGACTGTAGCGGGAATAGTCTCGCGCTTGGCGAGCTTCGAGGCACGATAGCGCCGTGCGCCAAAGACGAGCTCATAAGTACCTGCCTTCCCGTTTGTGAGCGGTCGTACGAGAACTGGCTCAAGGACGCCATGTTGTTTGATGTCGTCCGCGAGTTCTGCGAGTTTCTTTTCGTCAAACTGAGTGCGCGGGTTTTTCTTGGATTCCGAGATTTTATCGAGCGGAATTTCCAGTAGTAAAACGCCTGCGCGTGCCGCTTCTTCTTTCGTGTGTACTGTTGTTGCTGCGTTCATTTCCTTCTCCTTTTCTCGATGTATCGAGTCGTGATTTCTCGTTCCGCATTCTGACGATGGCTCCAGCGAAAAACAGAAAACGGGCGGCCTATTGGCCGCCCGCTGTGGGAGCTCCAGCTTTCAGAATGGAAGTTGCGGCAGCGAAGATGCGCGCCGCGCTGTGGTTCGGAATTTCCTTTTCGGTTTTGAGCCAGTGCTGGATGTAACCCCGGCAAAACTCTGCACCGTCGAGGCCAAGTGTTTCGCAGCAGATGAGCGCCACGGATTCAGCTTCGACTTCGCGGATATGTCTGGCCGTCTGTTCACCATCCACAAGCTTTTCGGTCGTGGTGTGTCCAAGAACAATGTGGGCGATTTCGTGGAACGTGGTCTTGTGCGGGAGGGCCGCAACAGGGCTTACGGCGATTTCGCGTCCACTCGCAAAACCCTGAATGTTGCCGTTCATCTCGTCAAATGGGGTGCGTGTGACGTTCAACACCCGCAATGCTGAATCGATATCAAAGCCGGGAATCGGCTGGACGAAGGCTTCTTCACCTTCGGTCTGCGCAAGAACAAACCAATACGCGCGAAACCGAAAGGCGTAGACTGTTTGTGATGTGTCTGATTCTGTTGCTTCCCCTTCGACGCTATCGGGTTGTGCGCCTCTTTTGAAACGCATAGGCATGCAAAGGGTGATTCCTTTTTCCCCCTTGCGAACTTGGCGTTTTCGTTCGAGCCAACCGCGATAGGTGTTGAGTGGTCCGGGCTGCAAGCTGCGTCGAACGCACTGTTCAAGCGCAAGCAGAGCATTTCCGAAGCTGTAGTTGTGAAATGCGGTGTAGGCTTCGAGCATTCGCCCGGGCTTTGCGACCGCATCCAGTAGTAGTTCTCCCCATGTGGCATGTTGTAGTTCTGGCATTCGTTCGTTTCTCTCTTTCTTCCTTTTTTCGAGCGTGATTTCCGCTTGAAAAAAAGAAGCAAATGCCCTTCGTGGCGGGGAACGGCGACTGTCCGTCCGCGCTGTCAAGGCCGCGGGGTTGGCGTTCATCGGAGCGAAGCGAAGAGCCTTGACAGAACAAGCGGACGGATCAGGCGCAGGGTTTAGCCAGGAAGGGCAGTAGCAGACTATTGGTCAGGGGTAGCGGGAGGGGTGGCAGCTGTTTTTGTACCTTGAGAAAGCAGGTCGACTACGTGGGGCCCGGTAGGCGAGCCAACGGTTTCCAGTGCATATCGAGCTCTTGCCGCAAGCTCCATGGGCCTAATTTTCCTTACAAACCATGCATGTGCGATCCGATCTATGCCCGCTCCGACCAGCGGCGCAACACAACGCAGACTAGACTGGAGTCCCACTGCATCCGTTTTGCCCCAGTGGAGCACCAAATTACGATTCTTATACATCCGCACAAGTGCGGCAGAAATGTGACTATGGATGTCGCGAATCGCTGCGTGTGGATTTGCCAGCAGCGTGCGCATTCGTTCCACGGCAGCGACATCCGATGGATTACCTAGGTTTAGCGCTACTCCCGTACCTATCGCATTGGCAATAATCAGAGCGCGGTCTCGATTGCTTTCGCATTGCTCAAGTGTCGCGGCCAATGCGTGTCCACTCTGCTGAACTTTGAAAGAAAGCTCGGTCAATTCGGCTCGCGCGAAAGAGCAGGCTACAATCCCGGCGAGCCTTTGCCCGGCCAAGACGTCTTGATCGCCAGGCCCGCTCAGCAAGGCCTCAATCGCGGCCCATCCCGTGCCAATTGCTGTGCTCCTTGGGCCAGAATTCAGTGCGCCGACCATTTCAAGAGCGGCGTCAACAATGCTGGTTGGTTCTACGACGTAAAGCTTATCTTCGCGGCGTAGCTTATGGACCTCCACCCGACGCGAATCTCGTTGAAACCGAAACGGTTTAGTTATGTTTTGGGTCCCTTCTACCCATTCTACCCACGCAATTCCAATTGGCTTGAGCGTTCCGTCTGTGCCAAGGGAAACCCGTGAAGAAAGCTGGTCCACAGTATCAACGGCGGACTGAATAGCCGCCCATGGGTCACGGGCGAGAAGGCGGAAAAGCAGGGCACCATTTTGAATAAGGCCTGAGGGATTTATGCCCTTAGACTTGAGCCATACAACGACGTCGTTAGCCGACATCCAGTTGCGCGGAGGGCCTGACTTACTCTGAGGAATTCCCTCAAATGGAGTTATAACGTTAAACTCCTTGGGGGGTGTTGTGGCCAACGTGTGCGCTCTGGTGACAAGCTCGGCGAGGCTGTTCGCCCCCTGAGAATTTCGGGCTTGGAACGTACACCATCTATGGAGATGATTGGGGCTGAACCCAGTGTCGAGGAGATGAGATGCAATCGACCTCGCTGTGCGCTCAGGCCCAGGATGGCCAGCCTGCGTGAGGGAAGTCGACCAGTTCTGGAAGTAGTTTGTTTCAGTGGCTTCAGCTCCTAGCCTGACAGTTTCGTAGTCTAGCCCATCGGGGACAATCTTCTTGCTGCTGAGCGCCTGCTGCAACGCGCGCTTCGCTTCATTGCTGCCTACACCTGGATCAGGGCCCGTTAAGGCAGTCGCAGAGCGAACGACTGAACCGAATGTTTCTTCACTCAGAATCCCCGCGCGCGCGGCGTGACTTGCCTCGATAACCTCTTTCAGCGAGAGTAAGGCACCTGGACACCAAAGCCTGCGAAACCAGGGTGTGGGGACGCCGAAGAAGTCGAGGAGCCTCGCGACGACGTGTGCGCCGAATGGATCGACAATTGGCATAAACCGAGGTATATTACACGTAGGACTAAGAGTCCGCGGTAGTTAATCCGGGGGCGTTTCCGAAGTGTTGAGTCATCAACATGACGGCCGCGCCCCCTTCCTGTTTTTTGAGGTATAGTCTTCACTGATGACCCCTCGTGGAGCAAATGTCGAAAGTAAGCCCCGAGTGCAGTTGCGACTACATCCTAGGCTTCGGGGCTTGTGGCCACCAGAGCCTGGCGGAGGTTTCGCCCCCGGAGCGGAGTTTCCAATAGGCGGTGAGGATGTGCTCGAACACGTGTTTTACTATGCCCCGGTCGGTCAAGCGAAGGCGGACGTTTCGCTCAAAACTTCTTACAAAGGTCACCATCACACGAGGGATTTGCTGTTGGACGATCCTGACTTCGCGCAGAGCTTAACATCCAGGCTCAGGAAAGAAACGGGCCGCACGATCGCCGAGCTTGGGGAGTTGGAGCTTGAGTTTTGAACTCCGATTCCGTTTTTTCGCTTCTTCTCAAATCTTCTGTCCGAATCTAGACCTTCATATCATCTGCTCTCTGCAATAATCACAGCCACTCTGCGACAATAAACGGGTGTGTAACCGATACCGACTCACGCACTCGAAGCAATACCTTGCCGAACGCTTTCAAGCTGCGGATGATGAAATCGAAGCGCGTCCTCGATACAACATTGCGCCGACGCAGCCAGTCTTAACGGTTCGCAAGGAAGGGGAGAAAAAGGTTCGCCAGTTCAGAACCATGCGGTGGGGTCTGATTCCATCCTGGGCGAAAGACATGAGCATCAGAAATAAAACGCTTAACGCTCGGTCGGAGACCGTCACAAGGACACCTGCATTTCGAGATTCGATCCTGACCAAACGATGCCTTATCCCCGCTGATGGATTTTACGAATGGCAGAAAATGGGATCAGTGAAGCAGCCCTACTGCTTTGAGGTTGGCGAAGGTGAACTATTTGCGCTGGCCGGGCTGTGGGATGAGTGGAGGAGTCCTGAGGGAGAGGTCATTGAGAGTTGCACGATCCTAACTACAACACCCAATTCTCTCGTGGTCGATCTGCACGACCGAATGCCCGTCATTGTGCCGCCCGATAAATACGACTTGTGGCTCGATCCAAATGTTACCGACTTCGGGGCGATTCGTGACATTCTCAAACCCTACGATGCGAAGCTAATGGGGCGGCATCCCGTTAGCAGGAAACTCAACAATTCGAAAAACGACGATGCCGAATCTGCATCCCGAATCACGCTAGACGTTCCAACTCAAGAGAACCTGTTCTAGCGGAGTGAACCTCCGGAAGCCTCCCGGCTTAGCTCCTGCTGGACGCTTGACAACTCTCCCTTTGGGGATGAGAATCTAGGCATAGGCGAACAAAAGGCGAATACGAAAGAAGCTATGATTGCTCTCCCGCGGAAATACGGAAAACTCGAAACTGGTCTCGTCGGAAGAGGACTGGAAGGATTTCAGAACCGCGCCGCCGTAGAACTCCAGCCAAGTGGCGTCATGGAACTCGATGCGGTTCTAGGTGGCGGATTTCCCCGTGGGTCTCTCGTGGAATTGTGTGGTCCTGCTTCATCCGGGCGGACGAGCTTGGCTTTCTCTTTGCTTGCGGAGGCCACGGAACGTCAGCAGGCGTGCGCGTTCGTTGATGTCGCCGATTCTCTTGACCCGTTGTCCCTCGCGGCTGCGGGCGTGGATCTTCCGCGGCTGCTTTGGATTCGATGCGGAGAAACCGGGGACCGAGGCCCGAATCTCAAAACGTCTTCGTACTTTGCTGGCGTGGGCAAAGAAACAGGAAAGACACGCGGCGTTGGTGCCGAGACCAAGAAGCCAATGCAAATACATGGCTGGCGGCATCCGCGTGAATTGATGCGCGGCGTAGAGAAAGCGATTCCCTCTATAGTCGGAAAGCAACCTGGGGCTGCAGAGTCCGCGCAAATCCACGTAGTCGCTCGCTGCGCGGGAGAACAAGTCGAACGAGACAGGGAGCCACCGCGGCGGGGGATTCGGCCACAACGATCCTTGCCTTTACTTCGCGAATCCACTCCACCGCCTTCAGTGCAAAGCGGTGGCAGAAGCCTGAAACCGTGGAAACGACTCGAACAAGCCCTGAAGACAACCGACCTGCTGCTGCATGGAGGCGGTTGGGGCGTGGTGGTCTTCGATCTCGGCGAAATCTCCTGGGTGGATGCGCGTCGCATCGAGTTGAGCACATGGTTTCGCTTTCGGCGTGCGATCGAAAACACGCCGACGATTCTGCTTCTGCTTGGAGAAGAATCATGCGCGAAAAGCTGTGCTTCGCTGGTTCTCCGCTGCCAGAGAAGAGCAGACCATTGGAGCCGAGCCGCAGCAAATATTCAAACAGGGCCATCGACGTTTGAAGGTTTTGAAGTTCAGGGAGAAGTGACGCGTTCGCGAGTCCTGTCGCAACCCGCCGATCTAGCTCGCTGGCAGACGCACACGCCATAAAGCACTAAAAAGCCCGGTTTGTTTCCCTTTCCTCTACCAAGTTCAGGGGACGCACGTTGGCTTTCGCATGTCTATTCGTTACGGATTTTCCCGCGCAGGCAGTCGTTCGCCTTGAGCCGGACCTTCGAGAGAAAGGAGTTGCGATCCTCGCGGGCGCAGCGCCGCTGACGAAAGTATTTGCCACCAATCGCCAAGCCAGGGACCTGGGCGTCGAAACCGGAATGACGAAAGTGAAGGCAGAGGCGTTCCAAGGAGTCGTCTGGCGATGGCGCTCGCTTTCTCAGGAAGCGAGCGCCTATGCCGCGCTTCTCGACTGTGCGTGGGCGATTTCGCCGCGGGTTGAGGATGGGCCAAGTCGCGAGGAGGAGGATTTTTGCGACACGGTCGTACTCGACCTGGCTGGCTGCGAAAAGCTCTTCGGTTCTACGGAGAAGATCGCGCACGACTTGAAGCGTATTGCTTCGGAAGTCGGCCTTGAAGCAAACGTTGCCGTTGCCGGAAATCCCTTAGCTGCGGTATGCGCGGCACAAGGCTTCCTGGGAGTGACGGTGATTCCAGCCGGAGACGAAAGACTTCAGATGGGACGCCTTTCGCTCGAAGGTCTGCGCATTCCGTTTGAGTTCGTCGAAACGTTGAGGCGCTGGGGCGTCCGTACATGCAAGGAATTTGCGGCTCTCCCTGAAATTGCGATTGTCGAGCGACTCGGGCAGGAAGGGCTCCGCTCGTGGCGGCTGGCGCAGGGCGCCAACGCCCATCCTCTGATCGCCAAAGATTTTCCAACGAATTTTGAAGAGCACATGGACTTGGAGTCTCCGGTGGACTTGCTGGAGCCGTTGCTCTTCGTCCTGAACAGGCTGCTCGAACAATTGTTTGCACGACTGCGCATGCATATTCTTTCCCTCGGAGAGATCAAAGTTACCCTCACGCTTGAGCGAAAGGACTCGCGGAGGAAATGGCCGATTTTTCACGTCCGGACGCTGCGGCTCCCGGTGCCGGCGCGAGACGGCAAGCTGCTCCTGAAACTTTTGCGACTCGATCTCGAAGCGCACCCTCCGCCCGCGCCTGTCACCGCGGTCTCAATGTTGACGACTCCTGCGAGAGCACCTTCGCAGCAGCTCGGATTATTTCTGCCCCTATCTCCCGACCCGGAGCGTCTAGAAATTACGCTCGCGCGAATCCAAAACACAGTTGGTGAAGGCCGAGTGGGAGCGCCGGTCTTGCTCGATACGCATGGTCCCGATTCTTTTCAACAGAACTGTTTTGTCTTACCGGAAATGAGGGAAAAACGCGCTGGCGGAGAAAAGCAAACTACGGCTGTAATGCGCATTTACCGGCCTCCACTTCCGGCGACGCTCGAGTTTCGAGAAGGAATGCCGACGTTTCTCAGTTGCGAAGGTATTCGCCGGCAGATCCTCGCGTTCGCGGGACCGTGGAAAAGAAAAGGTGACTGGTGGTCTGACACGGCATGGGCGCGCGAGGAGTGGGACATCGAGATACGGACGTTACGTCCCAAGGTTCGAGTGGAACTCTCGGGGAATGGTGAAAACGAGACTGCACTGTATCGAGTCTATAAGGACCTGCGTGCGAAGCGCTGGTTCGTGGAAGGAATCTACGATTGAAGTACGTCGAGCTACATTCCGCTTCCGCATTCAGTTTCCTCGAAGGTGCTTCGCGCCCGGAAGACCTGGTTTCTCGCGCGAAGGACCTGGAACAGCCAGCCATTGCGTTGGTTGACCGCGACGGTCTTTACGGTGCTCCACGATTGCATATGGCGGCAAAGTCCGTAGGGATTCAGCCTCACGTCGGCGCCGAAATTTCCGTAGAAGATTTTGGAAACCTGGCAAGGCAGCCGTCGTGGATGCCGAATTCCTTTCCCGCAAGGCCAGTACGATTGCCCCTGCTCGTTAAAAGCCGGACGGGATACCAGAACCTCTGTCGTCTCATGACGCGTTACAAATTGCGCGAAAAAGAAAAAGGAACAGGAACGGCGACGCTTGACGAAGTCGCGGAGCACGCCGAAGGTCTGGTGTGTTTGACGGGCGGCGCGGAAGGCGTGCTTGCGGCCTCGCTTTCAAACAAGGGTTTCGAAGAAGCAGGACAGAACATTGAACTGCTGGCGACGATATTCGGCAGAAAGAATGTTTATGTCGAATTGCAGCGACACTGTGACATTGCCGAAGAGCGACGCAATCAGGCGGCAGTGCGGATTGCCGAAACGCTAGGCCTGCCGCTCCTCGCGACGAATGGGGTCCGCTATGCAACTCTCGCTGAGCGAGAAATTCTTGATGTGTTTACCTGCATTCGGAATCACTGCAAGCTCGAAACCGCGGGCCGGCTGCTTGAGCGGAACGACGAGCGCTATCTACGTTCGACAGAAGAGATGGTCCAGCTCTTTTCGGATTTGCCCGAAGCGATTCACAACACCCTCGAACTCTCCGCGAGACTTGAATACACACTGGCCGATCTGGGATACGAATTTCCGTGCTATCCCGTTCCCGAGGGAGAAACGATGGATTCGTTTCTTCGCAAGCGCACGGAAGAAGGCTTTCAAAACCGGTATGGCGCTAAACGGGACGATGATCTGTTTGAACGCGCCAAGCGCCAGGTAGAGCGCGAATTGGCGCTGATCGAAAAACTGCATCTGGCCGGGTATTTCTTGATCGTCTGGGACATCATTCGATTTTGCCGCGAACAGAAAATCCTCGTGCAGGGTCGCGGTTCGGCTGCAAACAGCGCGGTTTGCTATTCCCTCGGAATCACGGCGGTCGATCCGGTTGGGATGAAACTGCTCTTTGAGCGTTTTCTCTCGGAGGAACGCGGCGAGTGGCCGGACATCGACCTCGACCTACCAAGCGGCGACCAAAGAGAGAAGGCGATTCAGTACGTGTATCAAAGGTATGGACAGCTCGGCGCCGCAATGACGGCGAACGTCATTACTTATCGTGACCGCTCGGCTGCGCGAGAGGTGGGCAAAGCGCTTGGATTCGATCAAGACACGCTCGACCAGCTTTCGAGCGTGGTGAACAGCGGAGAATGGCGCGGTCCATCAGACAATTTTGAAAATCACTTTCAGCAGGTGGGCTTCGACCTGAACCATCCTCGGATTCGAAAGTACTGGGAGCTGTGCGAACGCATTCAGGATCTGCCAAGACACTTGGGCCAACATTCTGGTGGCATGGTCGTTTGTCAGGGGCAACTTGATTCAGTTGTTCCACTCGAACCAGCAACGATGCCGGGGCGTGTCGTCGTGCAATGGGATAAGGACGATTGCGCAGACATGGGTATCATCAAGATCGATTTGCTGGGACTCGGCATGATGGCCGTGCTCGAAGAGTGCTTGGAACTCATTCCCAAGCACTACGGCACACCCGTTGACCTAGCGCAACTTCCTCCCGACGATCCTCCGGTCTATGAAACCTTGCGCAAGGCGGACACGGTTGGAATGTTCCAAGTGGAAAGCCGCGCGCAGATGGCGTCGCTGCCGCGCAATGCTCCAGTGAAGTTCTACGATCTCGTGGTACAGGTAGCCATCATTCGGCCCGGCCCGATTGTGGGAAAGATGATGCATCCCTACATGAATCGGCGGCAAGGCAAAGAGCCGGTCAACTACGCGCATCCTTCGCTCGAACCGATTTTGGAGCGAACTCTGGGAGTGCCACTGTTTCAGGAACAACTGCTGCGCATCGCAATGGTGGCGGCGAACTTCACAGGTGGTGAAGCGGAAGAGCTGCGAAGAGCGATGGGTTTCAAGCGTTCGGAAGAACGTATGAAAAAAATCGAAGCGAAGCTGCTGAGCGGAATGACCAAGAACGGATTCAGTCGCGAAACACAGGAAGAGATCATCACGCAAATTACTTCCTTCGCGCGCTATGGGTTTCCAGAATCGCACGCGGCGAGTTTCGCCCTGATCGCGTATGCCAGCGCGTATTTGAAACAGCACTATCTGGCTGCGTTCACCGCAGCACTGCTAAACAATCAGCCGATGGGCTTTTATAGCCCGGCAGTGCTGGTACATGATGCGCAGTTGCATGGCCTGCGAGTGAAACCAATTAACGCCCTACATTCCGAATGGAACTGCACCATCGAGCACACGATGAAGGAGGACAAGGATATTCCGTGTCTGCGCATCGGGTTCCGCTACGTCCGGGGGCTGAGGCAAACGGCCGCGGACAAGATTGTGTCGGAGAGGCAGAAGCGCCCGTTCGAGGGGATTGACGATCTGGTGCGCCGTGTCCCGGAACTGCAGAAAGCCGAGTTGGTAACGCTCAGCGAGATTGGTGCGCTGAACTCTCTTGGAAGCGGAGTGCATCGAAGAGCTGCCCTGTGGCAAGTGGAACGCGCGGCCCGGCCTGCCGGCCCGTTGCTCGATGCGATTCCGGAGCAAATGGAATTGTCTCCACTGCGTCAGATGACGGACGAAGAGCGCCTTGTTGCGGATTTTCACGGGTCGGGCATGAGCACTGGCCCGCATCCGATGACGTATTGCCGGGAGGCTCTGTCCAAGCTGCAAGTAAAACGAGCATGTGATTTGCCTCGGGTGCCAGACGGGCAATACACGCGGGTAGCAGGATGCGTAATCGCTCGGCAGCGTCCGGGGACAGCGAAGGGCTTCGTCTTTTTGAGTCTGGAGGATGAGACAGGAATTTCGAACGTGATTGTGAATCCTGACCTTTACGAGAAATACCGCGTAGTGATCAACCGTGAGAAATTCCTTCGGGTTGAAGGCGTCCTGCAGAATCAGGATCACACCATATCCATCAAGGCTTCCCGAGTGCTACCCATTTCGATTACGGCTGCCGAGACGCAGTCTCATGATTTTCACTAGTACTGGGCGAGCTGGCGCAAATGCGTTCAGGAGCCGCCCTGCCTCGTGAAGTCGGCGCCGCAGAAGAGTTCACCGCCTCGGCGCCCCCTGTCAGAACCGCGTTTCGGCCAACAAGCTCCGCTCGCCGCCTTTTGCAGTTTTCTTTTCTGTTTCACGGACGAATCGTGTAACGGACTTATCCAAGATAGACAACTACATATTGGATGGGGGAGGAAATCGGGTTTTTGAAATCGGAAAGCTTGGGGCACCCAGTCCGCTGGGTGCCCCAATCCGTGGCGACCGTAGCTCAATGGAGAGCAATCCGTCGGTGCCGGATGCGTGGGGGTAGCCAATCCCCTCGGTCGCCCCAACAAAGCACCTGCAGGAAGCGGCTATCTTCCCCAGGAATGAAGCCTGGCGAAACTGGGTTCAGGCCTCGGAACTGATTGTCGGCCTGAAGAACGAGAAAGTCAAAGGTGGAGCGATGGCTAGCGGGATACAGAATGAACGTTCCGGCAGATGGAACACGCTACCGGTGCCCTCTTACGTTCCGGGTGAAAAGGGGCCCGAGTTGAAAAACTAAACGCTGCGAGAATAGCTTGTCACAAATTTTCGAGAAGTTGACAATACCTAGGTGGGCCAGTTCTACCGGACAGAATTGCGGCGGCCGCAGATCCAGGTGAATCAAGTCCGAGATGCCGAATCCTTGGCCGAAGTATCTCGAGGAATTTGGGTCGATCCTGGCGAGACCAAGGAAGTTCTGGTCCGAGGGCGAAAGTGTCGGTGTCTGGAATTCACTGGCGAGAGGCCCGGTGGGCCGCGCGCTGCTCAAGTATGCCTATCGTCAACTACGGAATGAGGACGATGCCGAGGAAGTTCTCCAAACCTGCTTGCTCGAGCTGTCGGCGAGCAAGACCTACGACCCCCAAGGGGGCGGGCCGGGGGCGTTCCGGAAATGGGTTTACGGCTGTCTGCACAACCACATCTGCAGATTTTTCCGGTTACACGCGAAAGAACGCGAATTGGCGGCGGCTGCGGTTATCGCAAATGATAAGGCGGCTGGGGATTGGTCGGATAAAGGTCAGGGCGCCCGGCGGATCGAAGAAAACCTGAACCAAAACTCACTACTGGCCATGGTAGGTAGCTTGCCTCCGAGGCCCCGGGAAGCGGTTACCCGGCGACTTAGAGGAGAGTCCGACGCACAAATCGGCCTGGCTATGGGAATTACTCCGCTCAATGTGCGGCAGATTGTGTCTCGCGCAACCCGTGACATTCGAAAACGGTTTGGTATCTCCAACCTTCCGGCATCTTGAGGACACGACGATGACTTCTGGCACTTTGCATGAGGAAAAGGTAGTGAGGCGGAAATGGTCAGAGATCCGTGCAGGATTGGGCGCTATCGTTGAATTCGGCTCTCGGTTAGCCCACAGATACCCGTCGCTCGATTTTGAAGCGCCATCCGTCCTTAAACCGGACCATTTGCGGAGCGAGAGTACTCTGCGTTGGCGGTCTTCGGTTGGCTCGGTTGCGTGGGTCAAAAATTCCCAGCGGGCTCTGACCATTGCTGTTCAACTGCCTCCTGCGGAGCGCCCTGGACGTCTGATTTTCTGGGCCATCTTAGATTCCACTAACGCAGACAACGGTCTTTTTGGCGTCATGGTTGGTAGGCCTCACGAAACGAATGCTGTCGGCAAGACCGTACGGGCAGCTGATCCTAAGTTCGGCGGGGACAGCCTGTGTGTTCTTTTCGCGGCGGATCTTGGACGCGCCGCCGACGAGGACGTATTGTGCCTATTGGCCAAAGGCTTGTCTGAAGCCGCTATGGACGAAGACCGAGACGCATGGGTGACTTGGCTTTGGAGCGAAGCGTCGCGCGGCCACCTGAAGACGACATATATCAAGAGATTGATTTCGAAGGTTTTGGGGAAGCATACAGCAAGGTGCTCGGAGCGGGTAGCGGACGATGACCAGCTAGATATTCTAAAGGCCCTCTCAGCCGTAGGCGTCTTCGAGCGTGGCGCCGACTACCATCTACCCTCGGGAATGCACGCTGCGGCTCATGTGAACTTGGGAACGGCCTGCGGACATCCGGGTCTGGTTCACAGAATCGCGCAGCGTGTTGCCCAAATGGTAGAGCGAAGTGATTACGACACTATCGTCAGTACCGGTTGGCCTGCCGCGATGATTGCCAGAGAGGTCATTCGCTTGCGGCCGATGACACGGGCTGGAGTAGTCCGACACAGCGAATACGAGGGGCTTCAGCCTTTGCCCCTGACGCCCGCGCCGCCGGGTGGTCGGGTGGTCATCCTCACGGACGTCGTCGTGACTGGCGAACTCGTGAGGCGCGTCTCAGGGGTCATCAAGACGGCGGGAGCCGTGGTTACTGACGTGATTTCGATTGTTGACGGTAGCGGTTCTTCGGGGCGAAGCCTTGCGTTGCGAATCAGAGCCGTTTGCGAGTATGACGTCCACGCAGTTCCTGCGACTTCGTGCCAACGCTGTGACGACCTAGAGCCGATGGAGTTTAATCCAGTCGCTTGTTGTATGACGTCTAAAAAGACGAAAGCGCGTAGCCCCCAGGAATTCCTGAACGAAAACCGTGAGGCGGCCGATTTCTGGAAGCAGATTGACACCGCGAAGGCTTACGAACACCACCGGATGGAAGGAAACACTCACTATCTGTCGTTCATAGACACTGCCAAATTAGTGACTCATGAGACGGTCGGACCTATGATTGTGGGAAAGCTCCTTGCACGCCTGCCGCAGCTGATTGGGATTCCTGACGTCATATTGTTCCCGGCAGCTCCAGCGCGCTCGCGGCTCCTCGCTGAAACCCTTCGTCGGGGAGTTGTAGCCACTGGTCTTCTCTGGCCTCCCAATATGGTTGCCGCAAGGCAGACTGAGGGCAGATTCTTAATCAGCGCTGACGACGCTCAAATTGTCAAAGGCTCAAAGGTTCTTCTTGTCGATACCGCTGTAGCGTCTGGTTCGACCGTGGAGGGACTCAGTGATTTGGCGAACAGCGCTGGTGCTGCTTCTGTCGCAGCCATGGTGATTGTCAGTCGTGTGAGTGATAGTCAGGAGGCTGCCCTCTCCACTAGACTCGGTGGACGATTCTTTCGTCTTTACCAGCTTCCAATTCGGCCCCGAACAATTCCGGACGCGCTCCGACACTTTTGTCCTGTATGTCGTCGTCGCGAAGAGATAGAGAAAGCAGCCAACGAGTCAGCGTTCAGTCCTATACAAGAACTGCTAAGTGAGATTCGCTCTCGACGCGCCCGACGGCCTTCCGGCACCGGTTTGGTTGATTTGGCTGAGAAGCGGGAAAGACAACTTCGCCTGACGGCCGAAGCTGAAGTACCTTTACTTGAGCATTGTCGACGTTCGACCGCAAGCGGTGTCACATTGCACTCGCTTCACGCGGCGATGAACAATGGTATGGCTCCTTTGACGCTTCCAGAGATCTGTAACGACAGAATCCCGGCGGCGAGTCGGAGCGCAATGCTTGAGTATTTGGGAGCTGACGCTTGGGCATGGAGCGGCAGTACGTTGTTGGCAGATGCAAAGCGGCTACTAAACGAACGAGACTTAGACGAAGTCTGGACGCAATGTGCAGCGCTCCTCAATCGCGGTACCTGCGACTACTGGGTCGAAGCTCTGGAAAGTAGGCTAGCTGTCAGTGCGGGTACCCGCCGTCAGGAGTCGCGAAGTATATGGAATCGCCTTGCATTTGAAGTCTATCGGCTCGTAAAACGCGATCCGTCCTGCCTCCCGGAAGTCAGTTCACGATTCCGCTCGATGCGTCGCACCTGCGCTGAGACGCCTGCGGAGGCCGGAATTATTCCAATAGTGGAAATGGTCCAGAGCTTGGCCGACTCCAAACCGGAGGCCATTATTGAGGATCCTGATGAGTCCTAACATATCTGGCTCTAGCTAAAGAGGGTCGGCTGAGCGGATGCATTCTCAGGGTCGCAAAAGTTGCTCAGGCCCACGCCAACGAGGCGGAACCGTTGCTGCGGGCTGAGGCCGACACGTTCCCGCAATGACAGGGCGATATTTGTCAGCTCCTCGCAAGAAGAAGGGGGAATACCTGCGGTGTGGCTGCGAGTGAGAATCTTGAAGTCGCTGGTCTTCAGTTTCAATACGACGGTGCGAGCGATGCGTGATTCTTTGCGCGAGGCGGTCCATGTGTGCGCCGCAAGTTTTCGGATCATCGGCTCCAGCTCGGCCAGCAAGACATCGTGATCAAAAGTGTCCTCGGCGGATATGGATTGTGTTGGCCTGTCAGGGACTACCTCGCTGTTGTCGATTCCCCGAGCCAACTCGTAGAGACGCAGGCCATAGCGGCCGAAGCGGCCTTCGAGTGTCGGCAAATCCACTCGCCTCAGGTCGGCGATGGTTTGTACCTTAAGGTGCTTCAGTTTTTGTCTCGTGACTTTACCTACTCCGGGTAGGCGGTCAACGGGCAGCGGCAATAGAAACAAATCGATTTCTTCCGGTTGTATGACAAAGAGCCCATCCGGTTTTTTCCAGTCCGAAGCAATCTTCGCGAGGAATTTGTTCGATGCCACCCCTGCCGATGCCGTCAAACTCAGTTCTGAGCGGATCTGTTCGCGAATCTTGCGTGCCACTCGTGTCGCGGTAGGCAAGCCAGTCTTGTTCTCCGAGACGTCGAGATAGGCTTCGTCCAGCGACAACGGTTCAATCAAGTCGGTATGGCGCTTGAAGATTTCACGCACCTCGTTCGAGACCGCGCGATAGCGCGGAAAGTCCGGCGGCAGAAACACGGCGGTAGGGCAAAGGCGCTCGGCTCGAACAGCAGGCATCGCAGAACGCACACCGAACTTTCGCGCCTCATACGAAGCCGCGCACACTACGGAACGATTCCCGCGCCACGCGACAACGACAGGTCTGCCCTGGAGTTCTGGATTGTCCCGCTGCTCCACGGACGCATAGAATGCGTCCATATCGACGTGAATGATCTTGCGAACCGGCATTTGCAAACCATCTTATGCTGGAGTTCCAGTCGAGTGCGACCGCCGCTTGACAATAGAAAAGCCCGGAGGCATCCCACGACAGATGCCACCGGGCGTGTGTTTTGAGCAATAGACGGAATCGGATATCAGGGTTCGGTTGGGTCGCAGTCGTTGGCTTTGACCTTTAGCTGGCTGACACGGCATTCGGCGATTTCGATGTCATCGCGTACCTTGCCGAAATACTTGGCCTGAATGAGCTTACCGTCAGGTCCAGGATGGCAGTAGAGATACTGAACCTCAACAATTTCTCCTTCCTTCGGTAGCCGATAGCGGTCGGGCACTCCCACTGTCCCCATGAATCGCTGCCGATTGTCATCCAAGAGATACACGGCGATGGAGCGGTGTCCGTCATTCGCCTTCTTCTCGGGCTTGGAGCCAACGAAGAAAGATGCTGTGACGACGAACTTGCATTTGAAGTGCTGTCCCGCTCGTCCGCCCGCGTAAACGGCGTTGCGGTTCTTGCATACGAATCCTTCGGCGTTCGCGCTGTGCATCTTTTTCACGAAGTCGCGCTTGGCCTTCGTTGTCATGGCTGTTTCGCAGACTCGCAACACGTCGCTAACTCCGCGAAAGTGCTGGGTCAGTTGGACATAGCGGATTTCGTATGGTTGGATGCGCAAGTCCGTTTCGTTCACGGTGAGCAAGTCCCAGATGTAGAAGTGCGAATCAGTGATTTCGCCGTCAGCCAGGAAACCCTGCGCCTGCACTCGGTCTAGCGATTCGGCAAGCCGAGAGTCGATAGGAATGATTTGACCGAGTTTGTTGATGCCGGAATATTTCCCCTCGGCCTTTTGAACTGCGAGACGCCGCCCGTCGAATTTCTGCTGGAACCACCACGCGGCATCCTGCGCCAATAGCAGCGCTTCTGGCCCCTCGATAGGAGTCAGCAACTCCGGGGTATGGCCGGAATGCTCCTTGGTGGCAGGTAATCCGACGGCAATTGCCTGATTGCCGTTTGCAGTGGCCTGCGCGATTTGATAGCCCTTGCCTGTTTTCTCTCGAAGGATGCGGTCATAAACTCGCTTCGCCTCCTCGTAGCTACTTCCACTTACCTTCACTTCGCTCTGCAAGGCGGAACCGCGCCGCCCCCACTGAGTTTGGACGGACCATTGGTCTTGGACGTTCTCCAACTGCAAGTGGTACACCTTGTCGGAACTGCCTTGCTGAAAATACAACTCTGCACGTTCTGGTTGCATTGTTCGCTCCTTTGCTTTGTGGGTTTTTGCCTTTTGCGCAGCGGCACTTTGCTGCACAAAAAACAAAGCCCTTCCTAGCTGTCCCCGGCGCTCCGTCGCGTGCGCTGTCAAGGCCGCGCAGTTTGCGTTCATCGGAGCGAAGTGAAGAGCCTTGACAGAAGAAGCAGGCGGCGAAGCGCAGTCTTTTGGTAGGAAGGGCCGGACCAAATGGGTTGCGTTTGCTTATTTACCTTGCGTCTGTTTTCCTAGGGAACGAGATGGAAAAGGAAATCCGCGCAGTATTGGATTCACTACCTAGAAGGGAAGCGTCATTCATAGAGCCAATGGAGTGCCTCGCGGCATCGAAGCTGCCCGAGGGCTCTAACTTCGTGTGGGAGGTCAAACTCGATGGTTATCGAGCCCTGGCGGTCAAGTCCGGAACTGGTGTCACGCTGTTCTCGCGGCGGAGAAAATCGCTGAATAGACAATTTCCCTATATCGTGGAAGCACTCGCCGATCTGCCTGCAGGAACGGTCGTAGACGGAGAAGTAGTCGCGATGGATGAAAGCGGTCGGCCGGACTTCAATCTGTTGCAAAACTTCCGCGCAGAAGCGTCGCGGATTCGGTACTACATTTTCGATCTGTTGTGCTGGGCGGATCGCGATTTGACCCAGGTTCCGATGGTTGAGCGGCGGGCGCTGTTGAAGTCTGTTGTCGTCATCCCCGACAAAAGAATCAGGATTTCGGATTATTTCGAGGCAGCGCCAAAGGACCTACTGTCTGCGGTGCGCGAGCAACGGCTTGAAGGAATCGTCGGAAAACGAAAGGACAGCGTGTACCAACCGGGCAAAAGAAGCGGTGCCTGGATCAAATATCGCGTGAATCGTGGGCAAGAGTTCGTGATCGGCGGCTATTTTCCGGGACCGCACGGCTTTGACTCCCTGATCGTCGGCTACTATGAGGGAGACAAATTGATGTATGTGGCAAGAACTCGTAACGGATTTGTGCCGGCTTCTCGCCGCCAAGTGTTTTCGAGACTGAAGCATCTCGTGATTCCAGACTGCCCATTCGTGAATTTGCCGGAGACACGGAAGTCACGATTCGGCGAAGAACTGAACGCGGAGAAAATGAAAAAAGCAGTTTGGTTAAGGCCGGAAGCCGTCGCTCAGATCGAATTCTTGGAATGGACGGAGGCGGATAGGTTGCGACATTCGAAATTTGGCGGATTGCGGGAGGACAAGAATCCTCGCGATGTCGTTAAGGAGCAACCAGGCGCAGAGGAGTAAAACAGCGTCGGAGTGGCATTGCTAGCTGAGGGGTTCATGGATATCTATCTCATTGACGGGACCTACGAACTATTTCGCTACTTCTACGCCGTACCGTCGTCCAAAGACTCCTCCGGCCAGGAGATTGGTGCAGTTCGTGGCGTGCTTGGATCGATTCTCACAATGATTGAGGGCGGAGCGACTCACATCGGAGTTGCGACCGACCATGTGATTGAGTCGTTTCGCAACGATCTTTATCGGGACTATAAGACTGGCGAAGGCGTAGATCCGGAACTGCTATCGCAATTTCCAATTCTTGAAGAGGCGCTGCAGTCGATGGGAGTGTTGGTGTGGCCGATGATCGAGTTCGAGGCCGATGATGCACTTGCTTCGGCCGCAGCGAAGACAGCAAAGGATAAGCGCGTCAGGCGAGTTATCATCTGCACGCCCGATAAGGACCTTAGCCAATGCGTCGTGGGGTCGCGAGTCGTACAACTTGACCGCCGGCGCGAGAGTGTCCGTGACGAGGCTGGCGTGATCGCAAAGTTCGGGATAAAACCGTCGTCGATTCCGGACTATCTCGCTGTGGTAGGCGACACTGCAGATGGCTATCCGGGTATTGTGGGATGGGGGGCCAAAGCGGCAGCGGCGGTTTTCTCGCGATGTCCACATCTGGAAGACATTCCGAAAGACTGGCATCAGTGGGATCCGACGTTGCGGAGAGCACGTCCCCTTGCTGAGGCGCTTTTCGCTGGCTGGGACGATGCACTACTGTTTCGCACTCTCGCAACACTTCGAGTCGATGTCCCGGTGTTCAGGTCAATTGACGAGTTGCGGTGGAGAGGGCCTGCCAAGGATTTCAAGCGCACCTGTGAGCGCATCAAGGCGCCTGACTTGTTCCGGCGTGCCTCGGAGAAGGAGAACATTGTCAGAAAAAGGTAAGCGTACAAGCAGAGCCGTCTGAACGGAGTGTCAAAGTTAGGCGGATGCAGCTTTGCGTGTTTCCTGAATTGACTTAGGCAATCCCCGAGCCGGATGAACGCGGATGATTGTCTTTCCCTTGATCCGCTCGGTCCGGTTGAAGGCGGCAACCGCATCGTCGAGGGCAGCCACTTCGCCGATGTTTGTCCGCAGCCGACCAACGCGGACCCGCTGGACGAGCTCACTCAATTGGGCGCGATCGGGTTCAACGACGAAGTCGATAGTCCGGCCGCCAGAGGGCCGCGCCTCAGTCGGGCCGGTGACGGTCACCAGCGTTCCTCCGGCGCGAATCACGCCTGCAGAGCGCTTCGCGATGTCGCCGCCGAGGACATCGAAAACCAGATCGACCTCGCCGATGTCTTCCAGGGCGTCGGTATCGAGGTCGACGAACTCCTGTGCGCCGAAGTCGAGAGCCGTCTGACGGGCGGCAGCGCGCCCGGTGCCGATGACGTACGCGCCGGCCTCACGTGCGAGCTGGCTCGCCATCGAACCGACTACGCCGGCCGCACCGTGCACGAGGACTCTCTGCCCCGCGTGAAGGCGGCCGTGCTCGAACAGCCCCTGCCATGCGGTCAGGCCTGGCATCACGAGGGCCGCGCCCACCGCGAAGTCAACGTCGCCCGGCAGCGGTGTGAGGCTGCGTGCCTCGACGGCCACATACTCCGCCAGCGTGCCGTCGCGATACCAGTCCGTGAGGCCGAACACCCGCTGTCCAATCGACAGCCCCGTCGTGCCATAGCCGAGAGCGGTCACCACTCCAGCCAATTCGTGTCCGGGGATTGAAGGCGTCCGGTCACGGCCGCCGCGATCGGTCCAGGTCGAGGGCCACGTCAGCTCATCCCCGGTGAATCCCGACGCATGAATCTGAACAACGACGTCGTTTATAGCCGCCTGCGGCTCGGGCCGCTCCACCAGTTTCACCCCGGCCATTCCCGCAGCCTGATCCGTCACTACGATCGCCTTCATCGGTCACCTCCCTGTGACAGGTTATCGGACAGAAACGGATCGATCAAAATCTTGCTCGCGCCCGCCTCGATGCGAAATGGGGAATGAGTGTCTTACAGGGATCACTTTTGAACATCCGGTGTTTAAGGTATCTGGTTTTGACGAATGCGCTTTTCAATGTCGCCCTGGGAAAGTTTTTTTTCCTCGCGCATTGCGCGGAGGCGGTCGCCGATAATCATGCGTCATTATTGCACTGGCAAAATTGCCTCGCAACTAGCAGTCAGTAGCCGCTCAGGACGCGGAAGGGCAGAGAAGAGAAGGGGTCGATCCGCAGGATGAAAATTTCTTCTTCTAGGCTGCTATATACATATAGTATGATGGGCAAGCCCTTCCCCCGCACGCTCACTGCGGAGCTGTGAGGTCCATGGGCAGGGGAATCAGAGCGGGAGGTACCCATGTCTACTCGGCTGGCAAGATCCTTTGAGGAAGATTCCTCGGCTGGTTCATCGGAACAGCTCTCCAGAGAGGACCTGAGCGACAAGAACGGAGGTCTCACGGATTGCCTCGACGGGAGACGGCGTGCGCTTGTTGTCACGGATATCGCAGAGCTGCTGAGTATCTCCGAGCGTCAGGTCTACAAGCTCGTAGCGAAGCACCGTATCCCGTGTTTCAAGATCGGAGGTTCGATCCGCTTCGATCCTGTGGCCATTTCCACATGGCTGCGTCAGAAAATGTCTCCCGCTTGCGCGGAACGTCTTGAACAGCGTCGGGCCTGAACATGAGTTATGGAAGACGATGCTCTAGGCAAACGCTGCGAGGCTACCTTTGTTGATCCGGGCTTGAACGTCACTATTCCGCAATCCCTTGAGGTAAACCATGGTGGAGGCGATATCACGGTGGCCCATCCATTGTTGGAGCGTGCGAATGTCGATTCCATCCTGGAGATGCCTTGTGGCATAGGTGTGACGGAATTTATGTAGAAACCAGCGCGTGCAGTAGGGCCCGTCGGCGCAACGATTGATTTTAACGGTTCCGTTCTCGAGTTTGTGTTTCACCACGCAATGCCCACAATTCAGTTTGGCGCGATAAGCGACCGCCTTGAGTTTTTCCAGCATGGCGCCGTCAGGCCTTCCCGTCGTGCTTGGAAACAATGGGTGGTCGGGAGTTGCGTCCTTCGGACGAAATCCCCGAAGAAGCGCGATCAACTTCTGCGGGACGGGAACTTCGCGTTCCTCCCAATTCTTAGGATGAAATCTCCAATGCGGTTTTGCGGTGACACGCACGGCGAGGTGTTTGAAATCTACGTCGCGCCAAGTGACGAAACGTCCCTCCGCGTCGCGGAAGCCTGACATCAAATAGAACTTGAAACGCATTTCCTCGTCGGGCGTGCAAGACTTAAAAAGTCTTTCGAGCTCCGAATCCTCGTAGATCGGCCGCACGGTTTCAACAAAACTCGGCCAGTCAGCGGTGTTCAGAAGCTTTTTCTTGCCGTGCTGTTTGAGAACCTGCGATATGACGACGAGCTTGTTGTAAACACTCTTTCCCTGTTGTCCTTGCTTCGTACAATCGGTAGCGAACGCGAGAAGGTCGTCTCGTTCGACCTCGTCAACGTGGGCCTTGGTGCAGAATTTCTTGAAGGACTGGAGGATGGGGCGGTAGGTACGATAGGTCCGCAGTGAGCGGTGGTAGCGGACGTATTCTACGTACTCGTCGAGAGCAGAGGTTAGGGCAGTGCGCTCCGGCTTCGGTTCCGGTTTTGGGGCAGCGGGGATGATGCCGTTCCGCTCGGCCGTAAGCTGCGCCTCTTTCACGCGCGCCTTGTCAACGGCGTCTTGGGCGTTGGGTCCGACGGCTTCGCGGTGGCGTTCGCCACGGTCCCACCACTCGACGAAGTAACTGCCTTCTGGGTGTGTTTCGTCCTTGCCTTTGACGCGTACATGGTCTGGACGAATTCGGCCTCGACTATCGAAAAGGGCAGGACTCAGCATCCACCGGTGAGGCAGCTTGACCTGTTTGAGAAGTTTGACAGAGCCCAGTTTCGGCGAATTCGGCATAAAGGGCGGCTCCTGGATGAACCGCCTGTATAATCGCCTGTAAGGGTCAAAGATTCAAGGATTACAAGGGTTTTCGATGATCTTGGTGACAGGGCAGCGTTCTAACCAACTGAACTACGTCCCCAACCGTGCAATCAACAACTTAGCTTAAGAAATAAGGCCCTTGCAAGTTTCGCATACGGCGCACTGTTCGCTTGCGGTGCATACGGTAGCAGCTGTCCCTGCCAAAACCGCTCACAAACCGCCGATAAAAATCAGCGCGCTCATGCGAGATTTCATACTAGCACAGGTGCCCGCAAGAGGCGAAGAAGCTTCGTAGAGGGGAGCCCGAGGAAGGAGAGCAGCCGATTCGTAAACTGCACCACGCCATCTGATAGGTTAGAATTTGACAGCCTAGCTTCCCAGCACAGCCCGTCACTACCCATCATTTCCGATCTGACAACGCAAAAACAACTCGAGAAGTGTGGGGACGTTAACGTGTCTTGCGTCTTGCACGCGACCGTCGCTCCACAGAGAGTCTGCGGGGCGTTTCCATTGCGGTCTGGACATCTCTACTTCGGGAGGTCCTTCGCGTATGTGGAGGGAACGACGAGGTTCGAGCCGCGAAAAACTCTGAGTACCGCAACATTTAGGCCAATCTGTTCTTTGGAAGCGGGGACCTAGAAAGGGTCCGTGCTTCCTCGAAATATGGTGAAGCCGAAAGTTTGGCATTTCTGTCAGTGCGGGCCTCGAGCGTCGGTTCACTCTGACATGACCCGGTGGCGCACCGGTTGCCTGATTCTGCCGAGGAGTAGAGGCGTGACCAAGCGGCAAGAAGTTTATGCCGCGCAATTGCATGACAAATCGAATCGCTGCAGTAGGTTTGACGCCCGCGTCAACGGCATGACTTCCTCGCTTTTGACAGGTGATTGGCGGGATTCGGGCAGTGCTAACAACTCGTTGAAACTAAAGGTCTTCCGAAGGAATTTGAAGATTGAATGGGTGGGCCTTGGGGTGCAAAACTCCGCTCGGGTGGGACCTCAATACAAAGCATTAGTTGGGAACGTAGCGTGAGAATTTTGAACGTTCATGAATTGTGCTTCACGAGCAAGGATGGCTTGCGAATCGCGGGCAAGCGCCGGGACAGTCGGGGGCTGGCACTGTGCGTGCTCCAACTGCTATAACCTCTGGACAAGCCAGCTTTGAAGGAGCCGCAAATGTTACAAGCGCTAATCGCGAAGCTAAAGTCGTATCTCGTCCCTACTCTTATCTTTCTGATGGCGGCAGGCATTCTGGTGGCCATCATCGGGAACTGGAACAGCTGGGCGAGCGACCGAGCCGTACAAGAAACGGATGATGCCTAC
Organism: Acidobacteriota bacterium; assembly: GCA_013287135.1. GTDB lineage: Bacteria > Acidobacteriota > Terriglobia > Acidiferrales > UBA7541 > Palsa-295. The sequence continues at coordinate 24,270 of JABDEK010000021.1, forward strand.
GTGCGCGCCGACCTGACGCCGCTCAGCACAAAAGTCTCCGGCGTCGTGGTGAAGGTTCTCGTGGACGACTATCAGACTGTGAAAGCCGGCGACCTTCTGGTCCAATTACGGGACGACGACTTCCGTGCGCAAGTAGCACAGGCCGAAGCGGCGGTGGAGGCGGCGAAGGCGGCCATCGAGGACAATCGGCGCCAGAAGGATCTGCAAGACGCCAAGATCGACCGCGCAAAAACGGGAATCGATCTTGCCAAAGCACAGATTTCTGCGGCGCAGGCAGCGATCGAGGCCACCAAGGCCGACGTCGATCGAACTGTCGCTGAACGTGCTCGCCAAGAAGCGCTGATCGCCACGCAATCGGCCACCCAGCAGCATCTCGAACAAGCTGTCGCCGACGAGCAGCGATTCCGAGCCCAGGTATCAGCGCGCCACGCCGATCTCGAACAAGCAAAAGCAAACCTGGCCAACAACCAAGCCGCGGTCACAGCCGAAACGCGAGCCCGCGCTGTGCTCGATTCGCGCGATGCCCAACTCCTCGCCGATCTGCATGGAAAACAGGCTGCCCTGGACGCCGCAAAGACTAATCTGGACTACACGCGCATCTATGCTCCGGAGAATGGAGTGGTCGGCGAACGCAAAGTACGCCCGGGACAACTGGTCAGCCCAGGAACGCAAGTGTTGTCGCTCGTGCAGACCGACGTGTGGGTGCAAGCAAACTATCGTGAGACCCAGGTGCGGCACATGCGGCCTGGCGCTCCGGCAGAAATTTCAGTGGACGCCTTTCCTGGCGTGCATCTGAAAGGAAAGCTGGTGCAAGTTGCACCGGCCAGCGGTTCGCAATTCGCCTTACTGCCACCGGACAACGCCACCGGCAATTTCACAAAAATCGTGCAGCGCGTCCCGGTCAAGATTGTGTTCGATCCGGGACAGCCGATGGCTCAACGTTTGCGGCCCGGCCTGTCTGTAGTTGCCAGGGTCCGCGCGACTGCGGTTGCGGATTGATTCCGGAGCAAATCACTTGAGTGCTGCAACTGCCCAACCCGCTATGCCCGCAGGGTCGCCCAAAGCGCCCACTGAGCTTTCGACAAACCCGTACGTCGGAGTCCTCGGGGTTTTTCTGGGCGCGAGCATTGCGACGATGAACAGCCGCTTGCTCAGTATTGGCCTGGCCGATCTGCGCGGCGCCGTCGGATTCAGTTTCGACCAAGCCTCCTGGCTGCCCACGGCGCTGAACATGGCGATGATGTTTAGCGGCGTTTTCTGCGTGTTCTTGAGCGTAATTCACGGTCCCCGCCGCGTTCTCCTTTTCGCCGCTTCCGTCTTTACGATCACCGCCATTCTCCTGCCGTTTTCAGCTAATTTCTGGACCATGTTGGTGTTGCAAGTGCTGGCCGGCTTGGCCTCCGGAACTTTTTACTCCCTCACCATGACCTTCGTTCTTACGTCGCTCCCGAAGCGCCTGATCATTTTTGGCATCGCAGCCTATGCCGCGGACATTATTTTCACGAGCAACTTCGCAGCAGCGCTTCAAGGCTGGTATGCCGACCATCTTTCCTGGCGCTGGATTTCTTGGCACGCCGCCCTGGTGACGCCGCTGATGATGCTTTGCGTGTATTTCGGCATTCCCCGCCGCAAACCGGCCTTGCCCGGTCCAAGTTGGCGCGGATTTGCCTATTTCAGCGTGAGCCTCAGCCTGCTTTACGGAGCTCTCGATCAAGGCGAGCGTCTGGACTGGTTCCATTCCCCCGTGATCATTGCCATGACGGCTGCCGGACTTTTTTTACTCGCAGCCACTTGTGTCAGAAGGATACTGCAGCCAAATCCGCTGGTAGATCTGTCCTTCGTGAATTCAAGGAACCTGGTGATCCTGGCGTTATCGATTTTCGTTTTCAAGTTCGTTCATCTGGCCACCATCATTCTTGTTCCCGGTTTTCTCGGCAACATCCACAGATATCGAGCTGTGGAAACCGGCCATGCCCTCGCGTGGATTGCCTTGCCGCAATTCGCCGTGGTGTGGCTGGTAGCTGCCGCTATTCTCTTCACCAACTCGCGGCTCATCCTGGCGGCGAGTCTCACCATAGTGGCCTTGGGCTCCCTGGTCTGCGCGCATCTGGACGCATCCTGGGCGGGCGCAAGTTTCGAAACGATAGAGCTCGTGCTGGCTATAGGCCTCGCTGGCGCCTACGTCGGGCTCGTAAGCAGTATCGTTCTCGTAGGACTGGAAAAGGGCGCGCTGAAGAGCGCTGCCGCTGCCGCTACGCTCTCTGGATTTATGCATACCTTCCGGATCTTTGGCGGGCAAGTCGGCGTGTCCCTCATGAATCGCTTCCTCACCGTTCGGGAAGAGTTTCACTCCAACATGCTGGGCCTTCACGTCCAGGTTGGTAACTGGCTCACGGACGAACGCCTACGCATCGTTAGCCTGGGAATGTTACCGAGCTCGTCAGGGTCGGACGAAGCGCAAGCCCGCGCAGGTGCACTCTTGGGTCAACAAGTACACGCACAGGCTTATACGCTGGCTGTCGCCGACGGCTTTGTGCTTATCGCCGGCGTGGCGGCAGCCTTTTTGCTGATCATGTTGTTTATGCACCCGATAAAACCCAGCTATCAAGACTTGAGGAAAATGCCATGACTCGCCGACAATTTCTCCGGATATTGGCAACCGCCGGAGTACTTCTCCTTTGCACCACTTCGGCTCTGACCGACGAAGTTCGACACCTGAAACTGTCGGAAGCGGTTCGGCTGGCAGTCGAACAGAACCGAGCCCTCAAGATCGCGCGCTTCAAAGTCCAGGAAAACGAACACCGAAAAGAGGGCGCCCGCTCAGACTATTTTCCCGTCATAACAAATCAATCCAACGCTCTACATATCAGCGAACTGCAAGAGCTCTCGATTCCTCCAGGAGCCTTTGGGAGCGCCGCAAGTACGCCCATTCCCAACGTCAATACGTCGGTGCTACAGGGCAAGAAGACGCTCATTTCGAGCGGTACGATGATCGCCCAGCCGCTGACGCAGCTGTTGCGAATCCACCAAGAAAATCGCATCGCGGCCGCGGAGGTCGCCAGTTCGCGGCACGACTTGAAGAATGCGGAGAATGAAATCGCGCTGCAAGTGCACGCACTCTACTATGGCATTCTGGTTGCGCAGCTTCAGAAAAAAGCGGCAGAGCAGCAAACCTCTTTCTCCGCCGAAAATCTCAGTGAGAACGAAAACAACGTCCGCAACGGCAGCGCCCTCAACGTCGCAGCCCTGCAAAGCCGGGCAGAACTCCTCCAGGGCCAGCAGTCGGTCCTCACTGCCGATCTCAAGATCCAGGACTACATGGTCGAGTTGAACGATCTGCTTGGCCTGCCGCTGGACACAAAATTGGATCTCGAGTCCGAGGCGGATGCAAATTTTGAGACGCTGCCAAAAGCCGAGTACGTGAAGGAGGCTTGGAAGGAGAATCCCGAGGTCCGCGCGGCTGAGGAAGCAGTCGAGAAAGCACGCGCCGGTGTAGCTGCAGCAAAAACGGCGTACATTCCAGATATCACCGCCTTTGCGCGGCACAGTTACCAGGACGGTGTGCCGTTCTTCGTCCGCAACTTTGGCACCGTCGGTATAAACCTGAACTATACGCTGTGGGATTTCGGCAAGCGCCGGGCGGCCGTGCGCGAGCGAGGGTCGCAGCTTGCCGAGGCGGAGCAAAACCTGGAGCGCCTGAAGGAAGAGGTCGCGGTGTCGGTTGAGCGCAGCTACAACAAGCTTGAGCGAACCCGGAGCATGGTCAATGTTGCGACGCAAGTCGCGGAGCTCCGCCAGGAGAGCGAACGCCTGGCGACCAATCAAGCAGCCCAAGGGGTTGTACTGATCTCGAATGTAAGACAAGCCAGCGCAGCAAACTACGAGGCCAAAGCAGAACTGCTGCAGGCCAGGCTCGGATATCTGCTGGCCTGGGCAGAGCTTGAACGCACTATCGGACGGGCTCCGGGATTGGCAGCACGATGACAATAGCGCTCAACATCCGATACCGGCCCTAGTTCTGGGCAAAGATAATCTCATCGAGCAAGAGCAGAATTCTTTGAACGATTACGCTTACTGGCAAGTGGTTGAAAGTCGCTACCGCGGCTTCAGTGCGAGCAGCGCGGGAACAATGTGACCAGGAGGGTTAAGTCCCACGGCGTGAACAACAACTGGTCCGCCTTGGTTCCAGCGGCCTCGGCAGCACTCGCGATGCCCAAGCGATGGCGCTTCGCGAAATTGTGCAAGTGCTCGACGCAATTCCGGTGAGGTCCACGACCTCTGCATGAGTGAAGAATTTTTGGCTCGCTTTGACAGTTATCATCGAATCAGTCTCCGTAGATCTCTGGAGTTGCATAAAGTTCCAAGAATTGTTTGCTTCATTCAGCGCGCAAACAGCCAGTACCTCACAAACATCCACGCGAGCGGCCCTGCCAAGCCCAGGCCAGCCGCCATGGTCAGAAACACCTGGGTACCCGAGATATTTACTTTGCGAGTCATGGGTCTATCCCAGCTGAAAAAGCTAGTCCTGGCTCTGCGCGAGCGGGAGTTGCGACGTGAGTTGCACGTCGATCATCATGCTGATGCGGCGGTCCAGCTGAAAGAAGGTCGCCGCTTTTTTCCCGGGCAGTACCTTTCGAAATATGGGCACATATTTCTGGCGAAGCTGCGCTGCGGCGATGTCCACGTCCAGCCAGCGGCGAACGAGACTGTCCGCCTGCTCATCGGTCTGCGTTCCGTACTGCTCGGAATACTCTTTGACCACCGCTGCTCTGGCGTCGTTGATCTTTGCGAAATCCGCCGAATATTGCTCATACACCGGCCAGAACTTAGTGGCTTCGCTGTCCGTGAGCGTGAGATTCGCAGCGATGACCTGCTTCTTGATGGAACGGATGTCTTTGAGCAACAGGGCGAATTGCTGGTTCGTGAAGACATCGGCACTCCCGGGGGCGGCGGCCGTCGATTGCGAAGAAGTATCTTGAGCGACCACTCTTGGACTTCCAAAGACACACATACCGATGAATGCAAGCGCGGCAGAAATAATGTTCTTCACAGTGTTCGCTCTCCTTGGGTGTCAAGCTGCGAATCCGGGAATGCTACCTGCCGGAAGTTCCGGTGGCGTGGACTCGCGAGGTAGTATGGCAATCCGTTTGCCATCCGGACCGCCGTGCGTGGCTGCAAGAGATTCAGCGGACAGGGAGTTGTGGAAGCAAAATGTCCACGAGCTTAGAACTGAGGGGAAGCTGTCGGTGGTTAAGCGATTTCGCCAGAGGATTGACACTGCTTGCTGCCTAGCTCATATCTATCGGGATCGTGCGCGTGACCGTTGATCACGCCCGTGATAACTTCGCGACCAATCTCGGCACAATTTTTCGGGGTATCAAGCGCTGCGCGAAAACACTGAACTTATTGAGAGCGCCGGGGACGCTGAGGCCGCCTCCGTTGGCGAGCACTCGCAGCGCCTCGTCGACAACTTGCTCCGGACTCTGATAAATGCTTGCCCATTTTTCTTTGACCGGCTGCACTGCATTTCCGTTTTGCTTCTTATGCAGCCTTCCCGGGCAAAGAGTCACAACGCTTACACCAGCGGCGCGCAGTTCCTGCTCGAGCGCAAGGGAAAACGTTGTCAGAAACGCCTTGGTAGCAGAGTAGGCGCTGGCAAAAGGAATGGGCTGGAAGCCGGCAGTCGAGGAGACGTTGATGATGCCTTTCTGCCCGCGCTCCAGCATTCCCGGAAGGAGACTGTAGGTAAGCTCGACGACGGCCTGGTTGTTTAGCCGGAGCATCTCCAATTGCCGGGGCAGAGAATTAGCGCGGAATTCTCCGCGCAGACCAAAGCCGGCGTTGTTAACGAGCAGATCAATCGGGATGCCGCCGCTTGAAAGTTGTTCCGCCAGGACTTGGCCCGCTCCGCCGGTAGAAAGGTCACGTTGAATGGCGAGCACGGAGACAGGGTGAGCGCGGCGCAATTCGTTTGCGAACGCATGGAGAGGTTCCGGAGAACGGGCAACCAGCACCAGATTGCAATGCCGCTGCGCAAGCGTGCGGGCGAAGGCCATTCCCAGACCGCGGGAAGCACCAGTGATGAGAGCAAAGCCGTCGTTCTTCATTTCAGTTCCTGCTCAGGGAACGGCGCACAGATTCCGGGAATCGCGTGTCGAACACGCCGTCCCAGAAACGTGTGGTGATGCCATATCCCTTGTCGATGCCTCGCGGGCTGTGGTGGTACAGATGGTATTTTTTCATCCGCCGGAAGAGCGGAAACCTGGAATTGGAAAAGTGCAGCGCGTAGTGCAGCCACTCTTCGCAGGCATAGCTTTGTACCGCGCCGGCGAGCACGACAGGCGCCGTATAAACGGGAAACAGAAAGCTGACCGGAGCTGCGACAAAAAACAGAGGCAAGATGTCTTTTAATCCGCCACTGATGTGATTTCCATCGAATGGACGCGCATGGTGATCCCAATGGAGGGGGTCAAGCCGCTCATGCAGAAACTTTCGAATTAAGCCCTTGCCGGGAGCAAAACGACCGTGCAACACATAGCGATGGAAGAGGTACTCGACGAGGGTCCACGTCACGCAGCCTGCCGAGAAAAAAGCTACCGCAATCCAGGGATGCTTCGTCGAAAACGCAATCGCCAACACCAGTATCGCGTATAGGGTGTAGAAGGCACTCAGCGGGTACAGGCGACGGCGAGCGAGGGCGGCCTGCTGCCGCTTGTATGCCGCGAAAGGGACTTCCGCGGCCCTTTGCACATGCATGGAGACGAGTTCGAGTTCTGACATCGCCTTCGAAACCTTTCCTTGGATTTTTCGGATGCACTATTCAAAACTTCCGGTTACGCCCTGAAAACCATTCATGGCCTGCTTCCACAGCCATTTCATGACGCGGGCCGCGCTGTAGCAGTAAGCAACGTTGTACCCCAGCGTCGAAAAGCAATTTGGCTCGCAGCCCTTCTTCATGTCCGAAAGTTGCTGGACGTCGAACTTCTGATTGGCGACGGTGCCCCAGTCGTAGGACGCGTTGTACATGGGAAAGCACGGAGCGAGCGTCCCGTTGGTGCGGATGATCAGCCAGTTCTGCCCCGCACGGCATCCCCAGTGCTCGCCGACGCCGCGCATGAACCCCTTCATGTTCTGCAAACGCGGAATCGAATCCACCATCTTCCAGCCCTGGCGTTGCTTGTCAATGAGCCAGTCGAGAAGGTCGTCGACGACTGGAAAATCTTCCGGCCGAATGTAGGTGTCGTTTTCGTGAAGATGCTTGAAGTGTCCCTGTTCCATCATCGGCGCCTCGTTGATGTGGAAGGTGATGGAGATTCCATTTTCGTGCGCGATGGTGGCTAGCTCTTTGACCTCGTCAATGTTGGTGCGGCAGATGTTGGTGTTGAAAAAAACGGTGTACCCGTACCGGTATTGGCGGCGCACGAGGTGGTCGAAGTTTGCACGGACGTGCTCAAAGGCTTTCGGAAGCCCGGGTTTTTCCTTAATCGTATCCACGGCGAAATTGACGGTAGCGATGCCGGCGTCGGCGAGCCGGTTCGTGACTTCCGGGCGCAGAAGCCGCGCGTTGGTCGCCAGGTACACCCAGAAATCTTTCTTCGCCGCGTAGTAGACCACCTTGTGAACGAAGTCTGGCCGGATCAGGGGCTCGCCGCCAGTGGGAGCAAGTACGCGGCACGGCGTCGACTCCAGCCAGTCGATGGCGCGCCGCGCGGTGTCTTCCGTCATGCCCTTGATGCGGTTGTCGTATGACCAGCAGTAGTGGCAGTCCAGATTGCATTTCCACTCGGTGAAGAGGTACGCGATGATCGGTTGAAAGTCGCCCGGCAGGACGCGCGACTTGAAATACGGAAACATCCAGCCGCGCATGGTCTTCATGATCTTCGAAGCAGGCCAGTGCCGCTTGCCGGTCCGGAGAACTGCATCGTGCGCGGAGATATCCTGTTCATCGAGTTCGTGAAACAACTCTGGATATTGGGGAAATACAGCAGCAGGCAGGGTCTTCGGATCTTTCAACGTTGCCGGGTCCGGCGATGGCTTGTGCGCAGGTTGCTGCAGCAGGTCATGCAGAGGTACGTCGAGCCTGAATGGCTGAGTCGGTAAAGTAGGAAAGTGTTGCAGTTCAGACATACAACCCCCTCACGTTTCCTGACCCTCCGCGTAGAGTGACGGACGGCCGGCGATTGTGCATTTCGCACGGTACTTTTCGGAATTTCGATGCTGAATGCTGGCCGAGCGGCACAAAAAACATTTTGCTACGGCTGATTTTGTGGTGAGGCATCGGCCAGAATCGAACCTCGAGCTGTGTGAAAAAGTGTGACCTCCCCGTCGCGTCGAACATCCAATCGACCGAAAGGGGGAGGAAATTTGGGCGCGGCATCCGGGCACGAAAAGGTAAGAGGCCGAAGCGCTGTCGGTTCTCTCTGCTTACGATGTTCTTTGCTTGTTGTTCGCCTGCCGCGGTTCGAAAGTGGTGGAGGCTCTTGGAGGAAATGACGCAGGGCAGTTCTAGAACGGACGGGGCCTTACGTGCAGCTCGAAGTGGTTTCTGTTTCGAACAGGACACGGAGCCCCCTCAGTGAACGTATGGCATTTCTCTTTCCAATTGCAGAGATGACGTGCGGAGGAAGCTGTGGGCGTCGGATGTTTAACAACGGCAAGTATTTAGCCCGCACTGACCGGTTTAGTGTTCTGGAATAGCCGGGTGCCATTAGGGCACGAGCGACGAGTTCTTGACGCCGTTGTCAATCCTCTGTCGGTGCCTTTCCTTGCGCCCCAAAGCTGGAGTTCCAGATTTCCTGAAAATCACGCAATGTGTTTGCACGCAAGCATTTGCCTGGGCTCCTATGAAAGTGGCGCTCCCTGCGCGGACGGCCTTGAATGGAAGGCGGAATGCAACACACTACTGGAATCGTTGGCCCGGAATTTCGCTGGCCGCGTGAACTTCAATAATCAGCAGGCTGACTTGATGTCTCCGATAGCTACTTCTGCGACCTCCCCTGCCGTTCCGGCGTTTCCGGCGGGGATCGATTCTCACTGGGAAACGCAAAATCGCACGGTGTGGAATGAACAAGAACACGCGAGCGAGGAACGCGAGCTGGTTTACGAGATTAGCTGGATCGTGGAACTTGGTGTCTGGCGGCGTTTTCTACGGTCCCAGCGGAAGGCGCAGAACTAAAGACGTCATGCCCTGCGAAACGTGCGGATTCTCCAATTCAGCTCGCTGGGTTGTGAGAATTGCTCTGCTGGGAGCGATGCTCTTGGGCACCGTACGTGTGCCGGCTCAGGAGACAAGCCAGACGCGCGGCTCAGTCAAAGGCACCGTGTCGCTGGTAAACGCAACACAGGAACGCGCGACGCCCGAGGGCCTTCTGTTGGAATTGAAACCCCTGGCTGAGGCCGCGGCTTCGTTGTCGGCGATAACGGATGAGGCGGGAAACTACGAATTCAAAGATGTGGCGGGCGGAGATTACTTGTTGCGGCTCCAGGCGGAAGGTTTCGAGCCATTCGCGACGACACTTCACGTACCAAACGGAGTGTCCATCACTCAAAATATTTCCGTAAAGTTGGCTGGGCTCACTCAGAGAATCGAAGTGAAGGAACAGGCCGAGCCGCTTTCGGCCGAGTCTTCCGACGGTTCGAAGCTCAGCGAAAAACAGCTCGCCAGCCTGCCCGTTACCGAAGAGAACTTCAAGTCGTTGCTGCCCCTGACCCCCGGCGTGGTCCGCACGCTGGATGGAAAACTGAATTTCCGCGGCGCAACCGAAGATCAGTCCATGCTCCAAGTGAATAACTCCAAAATGACGGACCCGGTCACGGGTTCGTTTTCGATTCCCGTTCCTCTTGATGCGGTGCAATCTGCTCGTGTAGTCCAGACTCCATACAGTGCTGAGAATGGCGGGTTCTCTGGCGGATTGACGTTGGTGGAAACCGTGCCGCCACCGGAAAGGTGGAAGTTCGGGGTGCGCGACCTCAATGTGAGCCTGCGCGGAAAGAATGACCACTTTGTTGGCGTTGGGCGCGCCACACCACGCGTCGTCTTCGGCGGGCCGCTGTTCGGGGACAAAATCAGTTTTTCCGAGGTATTCGAATACGACGTCATCCGCGATCCTGTGCGCGGCCTTGCGTGGCCCCGCAACGAAATCAAAAAGCAGGGATTCAATTCCTACAGCACGCTGCAGGCGATCGTTTCGCCGAGGCAGGTTGTGACGGTGACGTTGAACGTATTTCCGCAGAGAACACAATTCGCCAATATCACCGCGCTGATTCCTCAGACCGCCTCTTCCGACTACGACAGGAAAGGCGTTTCCGTAAGCCTTTCTGACGCATACACCTTCTCTTCCGGCGCACTATTCCGCATGGCATTGAACTACACGCGGTTTGACAGCAACGCGCACGGTCAGGGCAACGAGGCGATGCAGGTCACGCCCGATGGCTGGGGAGGCAATTTCTTCAACTCTTGGGCACGGTCCTCCAGCCAGTTCCAGGCTGCCCCGACCTTTCAGTTTGCTCCGCGGACTTTCCATGGGCGCCACGAAATCAGGATTGGCGCCGACGCGACGCACCGCTCATTTAGCGGCAGTAGTGGGTCACAGCCGGTGCGCCTGCTCCGTGAAGACGGCAGTCTTTCCGAACAGATACAATTCACCGGCGCGGGATCGCTTGGCGGATCCGAAACGGATGTGGAAGAGTTTGTTTCAGACCACTGGATGCTCAGCGATCGGTTGGCCGCTGACGTCGGTGGACGACTCACCAGCCAGACCGTCGGCCGCACTGCGGCCTTCGCGCCGCGCTTCGGCATCGCCTATTCGCCGGGCAAAGATCGCAAGACCATTCTCCGCGCTGGAGCAGGCGTTTTCTATGATCACGTTCCGCTGCTCGCGGCGGATTTTACCGGGAATCCGACACGGGTCATCAGCCAGTACGATCCAAGTGGGCAGCCGGTTGGAAATACGATTGCGTTCGAGAACGAGTACATCGCTAACGGAAGCGGTCCCATCGCGTCGCGAATCCGTCATACGCCGAACACCAGCGCTCGCAGCTTTGTGACTAGCGCAGAAGTGGACCGCGAGCTTTGGACCGGAGCCGTTTTCCGCCTTAGCTATGTGCACAGTACGACGCGCGATCTGTTCGTCATTTCTCCGTTTGGCGGCGAGGGCGGCACGCCAGGCGTTCTCGGCCTTCTGAACACAGGCCGGGAAAACTACAGCCAAGCGGAAGCAACCCTGCGGTTTCATCCCATCAAGGATGGTGACTTGAGCGTCTCCTACATCTGGAGCCGGTCGCGTGGAGATTTGAATACGCTGGGGGACGTCTTCATTCCGTTTGAGCAACCGGTCATCCGGTCCAACGCTTACGGTGTTCGCCCTTCGGACGTGCCGAACCGGGTGGTCGCTTGGGGGACTTTTCATCTTCCGCTCGACTTGGTTTTCGGCCCGGTCGTCGACGTGCACACGGGCTTTCCGTATTCCAGAGTAGATGAGCGTCAGAATTACGTCGGGCTGCCGAACTCCCAGCGATTTCCGATGTTTTTTTCCGTCGATTCCCAGGTCTACCGGGACTTCGGCATCCCGCGCGGGTTTCACTTCGGTTCGCGCAAGATCCGTCTGGGCTTCTATGTAATCAACCTCACCAATCACGGAAATTTCAAACAGGTCTACAACAACGTGACTTCGCCGAATTTCGGCCGCTTCACGGAATTCGAACGCCGGCAGACGGCGTTTCTGCTAAGCGTAGTTAACTGAGCTACTTCTGGGTTGCCCTTCATTCTGGGGGTTTGCTGTTGGCAGGATGGCTTTCTCTACCTGGCAAGTCCGACGGGATTGTTTCGAGCCCGAACCCTGTATGGTTAACCCATTCGTAGCACATCGTGCGAACCGTCGAACGAACGTGGGTATATATAAGGTTGGTGGGAGTTAGCGTGCAGCAGCGGTGGTCTCAGAGCGCTTGAAGAAATACTGCTCCAGCCCTCCCATGACTTCGCTTAAGCCGCTCTGCACATTGCGGTTAAGGGCCGCAACGACCGCCGTCACGTCCTTACTGCTGACCGGTTCGTCGTGCGAGTAAGAACGGCTCCAGACGGTCGCACCGGTCTTCGAGTCTCGCAACTCGAACTCGAAAGCCACGCGGGCAGCCACGCCGTTTCCAGTGATCTCCCGGAAGTCATACAAACGGCCGCGGAGGACATAGTCGCCGCGGGAGTCACTGCGCAAGGAGTAGACGTGCTGGTAGCGCTCCGACTCTTGCAGCTCCCGGAGCAGAACATCGCTAATCATTTCGGAAGGCGGCTCCGCCCATCGGTGATACTCGTACGTGCCCATCGCTTCGCCATTCGAGGTGTAGACGATGTGGTCGTCGCGATACAGATGCGACGTGGTGACCGGCCCGAGGAGCAGCGTGACAGGAAAGGGGGCCGGATCGGCTCCGGGAGTTTTGTCGTTGGGCAGCGTTAGCTGATAGAACTTGCTTGGCCGCGCGGCGCCGCAGCCATTTAGGATTCCGAGACAGAGCATGAGCGCCGGGAAAATAAACTTGCGTTTCATTGTTGTTCTCCTGTTTTGTGTTCTCGCGGATTGCTCGCGCGGATCAGCGTGTACGGACGGGTCTTAATTGTTGCGGTAAATTCCTTCAGGTTCTCGGTAACGTGGCGCATATTGTCGAGCAATTCGTCGATGTTTTCTGAATTGACGTCGAGGGTTTGATCGAGCCGCGCAGTGGCATCGGTCATGTTCGTAAGCGTGCGGCGCAGTTCGACGACGGCCTGGCGGACGTCCGCGCGATTCTCGCCGACCATGGCATCGACATGGTTCAAGGTCTGATTTGCTTGTTCGGAAGTCTTTCGAAAATCTTCGAGAAGGGGTTGCAGTTTCTCGCTGACGGCGTTCACGTTGCGAAGTGTGGTCTTGATTTGAGGGCGGTTTTCTTCGAGCATTCCGCGCGCATTGGCCATCGTTGCGGCGAGATTCGCGCGGTTCTGCGGACCGAGCAAATCGTTCACGCGCGCGATGGTCTCTTTCACTTCCGACGCTCGATCGTTCAGGTTGCGAAGCAGTTCCTGGGCCTGGGGATTGAGGTCATTGAGCTGTGCGGTCAGAGCGTTGAAATCCACATACTTTAGCGAGGGGAGTGCGGCGCCGCTGGCTGCTCTCGGTGCTTGCGCGCTGCCCGGGTAAATCTCAAGGTGGTTGTCCCCCAGCGGGCTCATGCTCATGATCTTCACGCTGCTGTCGGTTTTAACAGGAAGATCGGATTGCACGCTGAACACGATGTCCAGCCGGGCTGGATTCCGCGGATCGAGGTGGATGCTGTCCACGCGGCCGACTTTCGGTCCGCCCGCGTAACGCACGGTCGCGCCGGGTTCTAGCCCCCCGGCAAAGGTGATGTATGTATGAAACTTTGTCGTGGACCGTCCATAGGCGCCGCTCATGGCAAATACGGTGCCAAACAGCACGGCCACGGCGATGAGCACGAACAAACCTACGAACACCTGCTCACGTTTAGATTGCATCACTATCCTCTCTTTCCTGCAGCGTTATGCGCATCGGGGCGCTCCGCGGTCAGCATCTGCAGGTAATCCAATTCCCCGGAAACTTCGGGTTCGGCAATGCGGTCAAGGAATTGCCTAACTCTGGGTAGGCTACTGGAGCGCATCTCTTCGGTTGTGCCGAGTGCCACGATGTTGCCTTTGTCGATCAAGAGCATGCGGTCGGCGATCAAGAACGCGCTCGCCAGCTCGTGCGTCACCACAATGATGGTCATGTGGAACGCGCGCTTGAGTTCCAGAATCAGCTGGTCGATGCCTGCCGCGATGATGGGATCCAATCCAGCCGAGGGTTCGTCGAAAAACAGGATCTCCGGGTCCATCGCCAGCGCGCGGGCCACTGCGGCGCGTTTTTTCATGCCACCGCTGAGCTGCGCCGGCGTGTAATACTCGAATCCTTCGAGCCCGACCTGCTGCAATTTCAAGCGCAGCATGATTTCAATCGTGGAATCTTCGAGCCGTGTGTGTTCCCGAAGAGGAAGAGCCACGTTCTCACCGACGGTCATCGAACCGAACAAGGCTCCGCCCTGGAATGACATGCCGATTTTCCTTCGTATCTCGTCCATTTCTTCGGCGGAGGTTTTCGCGAGGTCCCGGCCTTTGATCCATATCTCGCCGGCGCTGGGTTTTTCGAGCCCCACCAGAGTGCGAAGAAGCGTGCTTTTCCCCGACCCCGAACCGCCAAGGATCACCAGGGTTTCGCCGGCCACGACGTCGAAGCTGATGCCATGCAGAATCTCTCGTTCACCGTAACTCACGCGCAGGTTCCGCAATGAAAGCACCGGTTCGATAGGCGAAGCCGGAAGTATTTGTCCTGTGGTCATCAGTTACCTGCGAAAAAAAACAGAACTGTAAAGAACAAATCGACAACGACAACCAGAAAGATGGACTTAACCACGGCTTGCGTGGTGGACCGGCCGACCTGCTCCGCGCCTGCGCCAGTCGACAGTCCCTCGAGACAACCGACGGCGGTGATGGTGATGCCAAACAGCACGCTCTTCACCAATCCCGTGGTCATATCCCGCAGAAGCAAAGAGTCGATGGAAGCCTGGATGTATCGTCCAAATGTGAAATCTGCTTGAGCGACGCCGAACAACGAACCTCCGAGAATGCCCATGGCGTTGGCCCAGATGGTCAGGCACGGCAACATCACCATCATGGCCAGGAACTTTGGAGCGACCAGAAAACGGATTGGGCTGATGGCCATGGTTTCCAGCGCGTCGATTTCCTCGCTCACCTTCATGGTTCCAATTTCGGCTGCGAACGCAGAACCGGAGCGTCCGATGACAACGATGGCGGTGATTAAGGGTCCGAGTTCCCGGGACATGGAAACGGCGACTGCCGTCGCAACGGCGCTGATCGCGCCAAAGCGGCGGAGTTCGTAGGCCGCCTGAAGCGCCAAAATCAAGCCAATGAAGAAGGTAATCAGGGAAAGTATCGGTAGGGCGCGGACCCCCGTGTCCATGGCTTGCGACACCGCGCGCTGGAGGCGCAAAGGCTTTCCCTTAAACGGGGCCACTAAAGTGTAATAGCCCGCGCGGGCTCCAAGAGATGCAAGGGACCCGAGGTAACTCAGGACGTCGAGGGTGCTGCTGCCGAGCTGAGAGACGAATTCCATATCAAGAAGGCATTGCCTGTTCTTCGTTGTCGTAAACTTCAAAAACCTTGATGAGGCGGGAGAGTTGCAGAACGCCCCGCGCGGACGTACTTAGCCCGGCCAAAATGAAACGCGAGCCCAGATCGCGGGACGCTTTCAATCCTTCAACCAGGGGAGCCACACCGGAACTATCCATGTAACGGGCCTGACTGAGATTTACTCCTGGTCATTACTCGCGACCGGGCGTGGAAAAGTTTTCATTTGCGACACGAGCGGCCCTCTTGGCGAAGTCGTAGGTTGCTTTGAGGTTGCCGCCAAAGAACCGGACCTTGCCGATTACATCCTGCTCGAGAAGGGAAGTTCCATCCGGGCTCGTGAACTGGCAATGGACCGTGATGGACGTGGCACCGGAAACGGTGGTCACCTGCCGGGCCCTCTCGCTGCCCGCTTTGAAGCCGCGAACCGTGCTATGAAGGACGACGAGGTCGGCGGCACTCGCGGCGTTGCGGTCGCCGTCGCGATACACATGCGAGAATCCATTCTTCTCGAGTTGGCGAATCAGGTTTTCGTAAAGGGCAACCTGGAATTCAGCGGGCAGTTTGATTTCGTCCGACTCAATCATGTCAACCTGGAGCGCCGCCGCCTTGATCTTTGCGGCCTTGTTGTTCTGGGCCAGAAGTGGAGAAGCACTGAAGATCAGCGTGAACAGGGACAGCTTGATCCCGGCGTCGAGAATGCGCTTCATTGTTTTTGCTCCTTGCTGGGTGAAGTACTGGAAGTAGTTGCTGGAGTTGAATCTCCCGTGGCTGTCGCGTGGGCGCCCTGTGCGACAAGCTGTTTCTTAATCACGTCGGCCGTGCCGACCGGCATTGTGAAAATTGCGCCGTGCAGGCCCCCGTCAGCATCGCGATACAGGACGGTGAGTATGTCGATTTTTGTGCGGAATAAACTCAGGACCCGGCCCCCGCCGTAGGGCGCGGCCATGCTCATCATGCCAATCGTCCCGCCGACGGCTCTTTGGGAGTCCGCGCCGGTGACGACGTCTTGAATGGAAGCGGCGCTTACCTCGGAGCTGGCCTTACCGTGAAAACGCAGGCGTCCGTTCTCAACATTCAGAGTTCCTTTTGCCTTGTCTTTGACGCCTGCCAGACCTGTAACCTGAATTACCTTAACGGGGCCAGAAACCTGTTGCGTACTCCCAACAGGAATTACCAGGCCGGCAAGAAGCGAAGCAACTCCAACTAGTACCGCGGCGCCTCTGAATGTCATGCATTCTCCTTGATCATGAAATCCAATCTGTATCAGCGAACGTGCACCAACATGAGGGAAACATCATCGGTTGGGGGGCCCTCCCGCCAGGCAGCCACGCCATCGAGAATGCCCTGTTTCATTTCGTGAGGAGGCAGGGACGATGTTTGGCGTACGATTTGCTGGACGCCTTCAATGCCAAGCATTTCTCCCCTGGAATTGAAAACTTCGGTAATCCCGTCGGTATACAGAACAATCCGGTCGTCCGGCTGGAGTTGCACCTCCAGGTTAGCGGTGGAATCCACGGCGTCAGGTAGCGCGCCGAGAATCATGCTGCGAGACTCGAGAAGGATGGGAGTCTGCCCATGACGCGCGAGCATAGCCGGCGGATGGCCGGCTCCTGCAAAGACCATGCTGCGTCGACGAGCATCGATCCGGGCTGCAGCCAATGTGACAAACATTCCGGAGCCGGCGATATCTTCGATGAGGAAGCGGTTCAACTCTCCGAACATATCGAGAAACGGCATGCCACTGCGCAGGTGCGCGGTCGTTTCGGAGTAGATGCGGTTGGCGACCAGCGCGGAACCGATGCCGTGGCCGGAGACATCACAGACAAGCAAGCTGAGGTGGTCCTGGTCCGGCGAATTTACCAGAGCGAAATCGCCGCCGATAGAGTGCACGGGATCATAGAATGCATCGACGCTCATGGTGTCCCAGACGAGGGGTTTGGGTGCGAGGCTATTCTGGACCCGCGCAGCGAGCCGTAGATCTTCCTCAATTTCCATCTGGCGTTCGCGAAGCTTCACATTGGCGGAGCGAAGTTCCTCCTCGACGCGCACCTGATCGGAGATGTCCGTGAATGTCGCGATTCCAAAATTGCTCCCGGAATTCTCGAGCTTTCGGGAACTGATAATGACGGGCAGCCGGCCGCCGTCCTTTCGCGGGAGCACAAAAGCATATCGGTTGTGACCGGATCGGAGGGCAACGTCCATCTGCTGCATCAGAAAATCCGTTTCCTGGGAGGAATAGAAGCGAGAAGGGTCAAAACCAATCAGGTCTTGTCCAGGAATACCCGTCATTTCCAAAAAGCGAGAGTTGGCAAATAGTATTCGCCCTCGGTCGTCGGTAATGACGACACCCTCGTTGAGCACCTCCAGCACGGTCTCCATCTGGGTGAGCCATTCGGGTTTTTCCATCTCAATCAAATCTCCGGCGGTCAATGACATTTGGCGCCCAGAACACAAGACAGAGGTATGCTCGACTGGGTCATGAGAACGCCATTTCCGGAGATGAGATCTCCGCAGGGCTTGCGGCAAGGGCCTGAAAATCAACCTGGTCGAAAGAAAATGGAGAATGCGCAGCTCTGCGGATGGGAGTTACGAGAGAACGCTGCGCTTGAGCCATGAGGTGTCGCCTGGCCCGGAATACCCGCGACTTGAAAGTTCCGATGGACACGCCGAGCAAAGTGCATGCCTCTCGGCTGGACATTTCGTCGTAGTAAGTCATCGTAAATGACTGCCGAAGCACAGGACTCATTTTTCCGAGCAGTACGTCGATGAATTGGAAAGTTTCTCCTTCCGCACAAACCATTTCCGGATCGGGTTGCGACGCCGGAATCCTCTCGGTCCAAGGAATCTCGTCATAGGTGTGGGACTCTGGAAGAGAGCCGATCCGCGAGTTTGTCCGCTTTCGCAGCATCATTAGAGCGGCATTCAGCACGATGCGGGTAAACCAGGTGGTGAAGGCAGACCGGCCTTCAAAATTGCGCAAGTGGACATAGGCCGAGAGGACCGCATCTTGAACCGCGTCTTCGGCGTCTTCTTTATTGCGCAAGATGGAGTAGGCGATCCCCACGAATTTGGGGCGCGAGGCGAGAAACATTTCCTGGAGTGCGTCCACGATCCCACGAGATGGGTTGGTGGCCGAGGCAGACAAGGTCGCCCGTGGGTTTCTGCTTCGTCCGCCGGAGAGGTACTGGCGGCTGTCCAATGCTCCTTTGTAGGGGCGCTGTCCCTGGTTGGCCGATCTGGAAATGTTGCTCATAGGCGATCTCCGTTTTCCTCCAGAATCCATAAAGCATCTGCAGGCCCAACGAAGGACCGAGGCCAGGGAATCAGCCATCCCGCTTGTTTTCAACGGAAAACCGACATGCAAGCCGCGAGCCTCAAATGAAGGAACGCAGTTCGTGCACAACTTATGGCGATGCCTTGACGCTAAAGTCGAGGTCGTGACGCGGTAACGGGTGATGGAATGGCTCGGGTCTGGCCTCCATTGTATGTGGTTTCGCTTTCAACGATTTGGCGTGGGCGCAGGCGCAGGCAGGATTGGCAGGGACTTTGCAATACAGGCTGGCGGGTTGGCGTTGAGGAGCAAACGTGCGGATAGGAATTGGGTCGGACCATAGCGGATCGGAATGCAAGGAACGTCTCAAAGGCAGGTTAACCGGCCAGGGCCACACGGCTGAGGACGTTTCGATGGGGGATCGCCAACGAATCGACTACCAGAGCATAACGGGCGAACTTTCGTCGGCAATTTACACAGGGCGGGTCGAGCGCGGTGTGCTGATCTGTTCCAGGGCAATTGGTGCTTGCGTTATGGCCAACAAGCATCCCGGGGTACGCGCGGCTTTGTGCGATGACTTGAACTCTGCGCGTCAAGGCGTTCAGGACGACGGAATGAATATCCTGGTGATGAGCGCTTGTGGTCTTACGCCCGATTGGGCTTGCGAGGTGGCGGGCGCCTTTATCTTTGCCAAGTACCTACCTGCCGAGCAGGCACTGGGCATTCCTCCGAGACGTCTGGCGCGCATTGTCGAGCACATCAGAAAGAATCTTGATACACCGCTGGCCGTCGGAACGCTGTCCAAGATAGCGGAAATGAGCCAGTCGCATTTCTCCAAGATGTTCAAGCTCAGTACCGGCCTGGCGCCTCACCAATTCGTTTTGCAAGAGCGCATCAATCGTTCGAAGGAACTTCTCCGTCAAGATGACGCGAAGATCGTGGAGGTAGCGCTGGAAGTTGGTTTCGAAAACCAGGCGCACTTCACAACCGTGTTTGGAAATTTGGTGGGCATGACGCCTCGACAGTTTCAGCGTTCATCCGATTATGAACCTCCTGTGATGTACGGACCGCCGGTACAGGCAGTTCAGAGCTGGCACCAGCACACCTATGAGGGCAGGTAACAGCGAAAAGTGATGAAAACTAAGGGCGCAAGTTGGAAGTGGGCATGGTGCTTATCAGGGGCGGCAGTGGCCTGGCAATTTTACTCTGTCCGGGAATTGATTGCTGCGTTCGCCTTCTTTGCGATTGGATTTGCAGCGGTCGCCCTCGTCTTTGGAAGCCTGTACACGCTACAGACGAGTTGGGAGATGGGGGTGACACGTCTTTTCGACAGGCAGAAGTTGGCAGAGCCGGGCTTGGAACTCGGAGGGTCGGCGCGAGGGATGTCATGAGAATTCGCGTTGTCACCGGTGATCAGTTAAGGAGAGGTCCAGAAATGGCCAGACGGAGAAACACCGCGGCGAGCGAAAAGAACCTTCGGCCGCGGGCATACGAGATCTGCCTTCAACGCGCCTGCGGTGAGGTGCGCGCGCTGAAGGATCTACTGCAGGCCGAACTTGAACTCGAAAAGGCTGCAGGTAGGGCAGCGTCACGAACGAAGAAAGATGAAAGGGATGTTCGTTAGGGCGACGAGGTACTGCCCAAAGTTGCCACAGAAGTTGAAAACCTGAAACAGGAACTCGAAAGAACGGAATAGCAAGACGGGAATAAATTGGAAACGTGAAACGAGCGCGCCGGGAACGGACCTAGGGATGCGACGCAGGGAATTGAGCAGTTGCTTCAGAAAGCGAGCGGAGTGATGTCAACGACTCAGGCTGTATTGGATATCGACCAGCTTTGCGTAAACACGATGAGGACGCTGGCGATCGATGCTATTCAGCAGGCGAATTCGGGGCATCCCGGGACGCCGATGGGCATGTCACCGACGGTGTACTGCCTGTGGCAAAGGCTTTTGCGGTTCGATCCCGAAGATCCCATCTGGATGAATCGTGACCGCTTCGTGCTTTCCGCCGGACACGCGTCGACTCTGCTGTACACCATCCTGCATCTTGCCAAGGTCAAAGCCGTTGATCCGGATTATGAAATTTTGGGCAGGCCTTCCGTCACCCTGGACGACATCAAGTCCTTTCGCCAGTTTGGGAGCCGCTGCGCGGGGCACCCGGAGTATCGCTGGACCTCCGGAGTAGAGACAACCACAGGTCCGCTAGGACAGGGTGTAGCGACTAGCGTAGGCATGGCCATCGCTGAGAAGTGGCTTGCGGCGCGATACAACCGCCCGGATTTTGAACTATTCGGGTACCGGATTTATGCGCTTTGCGGCGACGGTTGCATGATGGAGGGAATCTCCAGCGAGGCAGCTTCTCTTGCAGGACACCTGAAGCTCGACAACCTCTGCTGGATCTACGACAACAATCACATCACCATCGAAGGCAAGACCGACATTACGTTTACCGAGGACGTGGCGGGACGGTTTTTGGCTTACGGATGGAATGTGGCCCGTGTAGGCGATGCCAACGATCTTGACCGGATCGAGAACGCGCTGCGGAATGCCGCGGGCACGACGGGACGGCCGTCTCTCATCATCGTCGACAGCCATATCGGCTATGGTTCGCCGCATCGTCAGGACACCAGCGCGGTTCACGGTGAGCCGCTCGGTGAAGAAGAGATCAAGCTAACCAAGCAGGCTTATGGCTGGCCGCCAGACGCCAAGTTTCTCGTGCCAAACGGAGTGTATGAGCATTTCGAATCCGGCGTTGGGCGCAGAGGCCGCGAAGCGCGCCAACAGTGGGAGAACAAATTCGAGGAGTACCGGAAAAAGTATCCGGAACTTGCGGCGGAGCTCGACCAAATTCAAAGGCGAGAGCTGCCCGCGAATTGGTCGAAAGACATTCCCGTCTTTCCGGCCGATGCCAAGGGAGTTTCTGGGCGTGACGCGTCGGCCAAAGTTCTGAACAGCATTGCTCCAAATGTTCCCTGGCTGGTAGGAGGCTCCGCGGACCTCACTCCTTCGACCAGGACGCGATTGACGTTCGCGAGCGCGGGCGATTTTCAGGCCGAGAGTCCTTCAGGGCGGAATTTGCACTTCGGGATCCGGGAACATTCGATGGGGGCCATCCTCAATGGTCTCGCGTTGTCGAAGCTCCGCCCGTTTGGATCAGGATTCCTGATTTTCAGTGACTACGGGCGAGGCGCGATTCGACTGAGTGCCCTGATGGAGATTCCGGTTACACATGTATTCACGCACGACTCCATTGGAGTGGGCGAAGACGGCCCGACGCACCAGCCAATCGAACATCTGATCTCACTGCGAGCCATTCCGAACCTAGTGGTCATGCGGCCGTGCGATGCAAATGAGGTCGCGGAGGCGTGGAAACTGATTCTGGAAATGCCCCGACAGCCGGTGGCGCTCATCCTGACGCGGCAGGCGTTGCCAACATATGACCGAAAGCGCTTTGGTTCGGCAAGTGGTCTTGCGCAGGGGGCCTACGTCCTCGCCGACGCGGAGGGCGGCAATCCCGATGTCCTGCTGATGGCGACGGGGAGCGAGGTCTCCTTGTGTGTCGAGGCTTACGAAGAGTTGAAGCGGCAAGGGATTCGCGCGCGCGTTGTGAGCATGCCTTCCTGGGAGCTGTTTGAAAGACAGAGTGAAGAGTACCGACGAACCGTGTTGCCCCCATCCGTCAAGGCTCGCGTGGCGGTAGAACAGGCATCCACGTTCGGATGGAGCCGCTATGTGGGTATCGATGGGGCGATTTTAGGAATGAAGACATTCGGAGCTTCGGCACCGTTGAAGGTGCTGCAAAAGGAATTTGGATTCACAGCTGATCATGTCGTGGAAGCTGCGAAAGCGCAGCTCGCAGAGGTGAAATAACCATGCATGTTGCCGTTGCTTCCGACCACGCGGGTTTTTCGCTGAAGGAGAAGGTCGTCGAATATCTCGGCGGCCTAGGGCACACCGTGGAAGACCTAGGCACCTGCGACACGACTCCGGTCGATTATCCGGACTTTGCGGAAGCGGTGGCGGCGGCGATTCTCAACGAGCGGGTCGAGCGCGCCGTGCTGATCTGCGGAAGCGGAGTCGGCGCATCGGTGGCCGCGAACAAGTTTCGGGGTATTCGTGCCGGCCTGTGCCACGACACGTACTCGGCGCACCAGGGCGTGGAACACGATCACATGAATGTGCTGGTGCTCGGAGGCCGAGTAATCGGCGAAGAGCTGGCACACGAACTTGTAGGCGCGTTCGTGGGGGCCAAACTGTCGCAGGAAGAGCGTCACCTGAGAAGGCTTGCGAAGATCGATGCCATTGAAGAGAGATGTGGCTTGGAACTTTTGAACGACGGCACGACGCCCCGCTGATTTCGGAATTTAGTACATAAGGAAAGGTGAAAGCACAATGACAACGCCAGCACTGAGCATTCCCAAAGAAGCGAATCCACTAAGAGGGCTTTCTGAGTTTGGGCAGTCCGTCTGGCTGGACTACATTCGCCGAAGTCTGATCACTAGCGGAGAACTGAAACGGTTGGTGGTGGAGGACGGGCTGCGCGGCGTGACCTCAAACCCAGCTATTTTCGAAAAACCAATTCCAGAGTTGGCTATCGACTGGCTCGGGCGCGAGCTCTTTAATGTCTTTGGTAAGTTGCGCTCGAAAAGCTTCGGTGGTCATTGCATCGTAGGAATATCCGATCACCGCGAATTGCGGCGAGAGCAGTTTGTCTTTCGCCAAATTGCATAACGCCGGAATCAGCTTGCGCTTGGTCAAATCTCCGCTTGCCCCAAAAATCGTCATCACGCAGGGGCTTGCTTGGTGTCCGTGCTCGGTGACACTCTCAGTCATATTCGTCCTATCTGGCATTCTCGATTTCCAATCCCGGTTTATTTACTTGGCGCTCGCCGCCTTCTCCATATGCCCGCCAAACTGAAATCGCATAGCGGATAGGAGTTTGGCCGCAAATTCGTCTTCCCCGCGCGAAACAAAGCGCTGGAACAGCGATGCCGTCAGCACTGGCGCGGGCGCAGTCGATTCGATAGCCGCAAGAATCGTCCAGCGTCCTTCCCCGGAGTCCGACACCCTTCCGGAGAATCTCTCGAGGGACGGCTGCTCCAGCAGAGAAATCGCTGTCAAGTCGAGAAGCCAGCTGGCCACTACGCTGCCTCTCCTCCACACTTCGGCTACATCGGCCAACGAGAAGTCGAATCGGTAATTCTCCGGATTGCGCAGCGGTGTGGTCTCGGCATCCACTTCGCGAGCTCCGTTGCTGCCTGCGTTGCCGTGCTTGAGAATATTGAGCCCCTCGGCGTAGGCGGCCATCAATGCATATTCGATTCCGTTGTGCACCATCTTCACGAAGTGCCCTGCGCCCGAAGGGCCGCAATGGAGATAGCCTTCTTCAGCTGTTCCCGGCACCTTCTCACGTCCAGGCGTCCGCGAAATGTCGCCGCGTCCGGGCGCGAGCGATTTGAAGATCGGATCGAGATGCCCGACAATCTGTTTTTCGCCTCCAATCATCTGGCAGTACCCGCGTTCCAGGCCCCATACTCCGCCGCTGGTGCCAACGTCCACGTAGTGCAAGCCTTTGGTGGCAAGTTCGTTGGCGCGGCGAATGTCATCGATGTAATACGAATTCCCGCCATCGATCACGATGTCGCCGGCGTCGAGCTTTCCAGCCAGTTCTTGCAGCGTGGCGTCCACCACCGCCGCCGGAACCATCAGCCACACGGCTCGCGGCCGTTGCAGCTTCTTCACCAGGTCATCCAGTGAAGTAGCGGCAATCGCGCCTTCGCTCGCGACTTGTTTCACTGACTCCGCGCTTCGGTCAAAGGCCACGCATTGATGTCCGGCTCTTTGTAGCCGGCGCACCATGTTGGCGCCCATTCTTCCCAGCCCGATCATTCCAAGTTGCATCGATATAGCTCCTGTTCATTTCTGTCTTTCTTAGTTCGCCGTTGCACTACGCCAATGCTTGCTCGATCGCCGCCTGCAGTTTCGCGAGTCCGGCACTTACGTCTTTGCCGAGGTGCACGCGAAGCGCCCGTCTCCCGCGCTCCGCAAGTACCGCGAAATCGCCACGCGCTTGCGCCGCTTTGACCACCCCAAACGCATATTTCTGCTCAGGAACCGGAAGATCGTTGGCATCGTCACAAGTGATTTGCAGGAAGACACCGCTGTTGGGTCCGCCTTTATAGGCTTGCCCTGTCGAGTGCAGAAACCGCGGCCCAAATCCGAGAACAGTCGCCACCCTCTTGGTGTCTCTGACGGTATGGCGGATGCGCTGCAAAGCGGCTTCATTCTCAGCGTTCATCCTGATGTAGCCGAGCACAGCGAAATAATCCCCTGCGCCGGCGCGCGACAGATGAGTTTTCAAGACCTCCGCGAGCGTCTTTCCGTTCTTAAGAGCTTCAGTGTTCCTCGCGTCCGCGTAGAGCTTCACGCCGTCGCCTTCGAAGAAGGGCTTCTCTTCTGGCAGCTTGCCCTTTGCTTCATACTCGCTTGTGAGTTTTCGCGTTTCGATCTTGCTGGCTTCTACGTCCGGCTGGTTGAAGGCATTGATGCCGATGATCGATCCGGCTACGGCGGTCGCAATTTCCCAGCGGAAGAACTCTTCACCAATCGCATACGGCTCCTGGACCGCGATGCGCACGACTGGCTGGCCTGCTTTTTCCAAAACTTCAACCGCCGCGTCTTGCGCTTGATCAGGCGCGGATTCCAGGCGCAGATAGGCAAATATCCGGTCACTCCCGTAGCTCTCAGGCTTCGCCAACCGCTCCCGGTCCACGGGCACGATTCCCTTCCCGATTTTTCCCGTCGATTCCGCGAGAAGCTGTTCAAGCCACGCGCCAAGATCCGAAATGCCCGGAGAAGAAATGATCGTTACTTTGTCGCGCCCCTGGTTTGCCGCGGCTCCGAGGATCGCTCCCAATACCACGCCGGGATTCTCCGCCGCAGGAACCGTTGCCCCGCAGGCATGAACCATTTCCTCAGTGCGGCTCAAGAACTTCGGCACATCAACTCCCATCACCGCCGCCGGCACCATGCCGAAGTTCGATAATGCGGAGTATCGCCCGCCGATACTGGGCACACCAAAGTAGATGTGCCTGAACTTATCGTTCTCGGCGACGTGCTGCATCTTTGAGCCCGGATCGGTGACGGCAATGAACCGATTTCCCGCTTCCTTCTCACCCACGGCTTCCTTCACGCGCGCAAAGAAATATTGCTTGTAGATATTGGGCTCGAGAGTCCCCCCTGATTTGCTGGAGACGATGAACAGCGTATTCTTCAGGTTAATGGTTGCCTCGATAGCCTTGATCTGCGCGGGATCGGTGGAATCGAGGACATGCAACTCGGGGAATCCTTCGATCTTCCCGAACGTGAGCCGTAGGACTTCTGGGCAAAGGCTCGACCCTCCCATCCCGAGGAGAAGAGCGTGCTTGAATCCCGCCTGCTTGACTTCGGCCGCGAGTGAAGTCAGATGCTCGATATGAGAGATCTGGTCGTCGGTGACTCCCAGCCAACCGAGCCAGTGATTTTCATCGGCTCCCGTCCAGAGCGAGGCATCCCCTCGCCACAAGCGGCGCACTTTGTCATTTTTCTGCCAATCCGTGAGCGCCGCGCCGACTGCGCCAGCGAGCTTTTGCGGCAGGGTGTACGAAATGGAATTGATCTTGGTCGCGGATTGGCCGCTCTTTCTGGTTCCCGTCGCTTTCAGCAGCTGGGCGAACGCATCCACGAACTGGCGCAAACCTTCTTCCAAGAGGGTGTCTGTCACGGTTTTCATCGGGATGCCGGCCCGCTCCAGCGCGTCCATTGTGTCTGCCGCGTTCTCCACGTCTTCCGTCAAGCTCGCGCGTAGCTGGCCGTGCTCTCGGAACGCATTGAAAGTCGCAGGCGGAATCGTGTTCACTGTCGAGGAGCCGATGAGTTCCTCCACGTAAATCACGTCTCTATAGCTGGGATTTTTCGTGCTCGTGCTCGCCCACAGCAATCGCTGGGGCTGTGCACCCTGGCCGGCCAAGGCCTTCCACTTTTCTCCCGAATACAATTCCGTAAACCTGTGGTAGGCAAGCTTCGCGTTGGCTATCGCTACCTTGCCGAGCAGGGCGCTTAGGCGTGCACGCTGTGCCGGATCACTCGCCGTTTTTAGTTGACCCGCGATTTGCGCGTCAATCTTGGAGTCGATTCGGCTGACGAAGAAGCTGGCCACGCTCGCGATCCGGCTAACGTCTCCGCCCGACGCCGCGCGCGCGGTCAGGCCTTCGATGTAGGCTTTTGCAACTTGCTCGTAGACCTCACGCGAAAAAAGCAGCGTCACATTGACGTTGATCCCTTCGCTGACTAGTTGGCGAAGCGCCGGAATTCCCGCAACCGTGGCCGGCACTTTCACCATGAGGTTCGGCCGGTTCACTGCTTTCCACAGTCGCCGCGCCTCTTCTAGCGTCCCTGTCGTGTCATTCGCGAGCAACGGGGAGACTTCGAGGCTCACATAGCCGTCCCGCTGTTTGCTTTCCTCGT
>JABDEK010000022.1 GCA_013287135.1 Acidobacteriota bacterium
GCTGCGAGGAATCGAGAAAGTAGGATGGCTGTTTACTTTCACCGGGGCCGCCTACAGCCTGTGCCGATTGCGAAACCTGATGGCCAGAGCATGAGGGAAGTTTCGATTCGGATCGGCTGAGTAGATAGAACAACCCAAAGCACTCCTTCTCAAATCAGAGATACCTCAAAACTTCAGAACGAAAAGAACGAAAAGCTAGAAAAACCGAATTATTCAACAAGCTGCTAACCGTCCAAGTTAAAATTCGTTCGGGAAAAATGCAAAGTGCGCCACGGTGGGGACCCTAGGGGCGCGGGCAGAAATGGGAAAGGCGAGCCGGTTTCCCTGACTCGCCCCGTCCCCGCAAGGCTCGCTATGTGAGGTCTCGAACCATCGCCCGAATAGTTTTCGCCCTAAAGGGCACCAAGTCTAACAGGCTCGTGCCAAACAAGAGCAAGCTGGACGGCTCCGGCGTGACGGAACCTGGGCCGCGCTCGGGCTAGTCGTTCGGAACCAGGTAGCCCTGGACGTAGCTACCTCCGGTGGAGCTTACGGCCTGTGAGTCTGCAAGCTTCACTCCCGACCCAACCCGGAAACCCGTTGCGTAGTGTTCGTGCCCATAAGCCTGATAATCCGCACCGGTTTGGACAGCTACGGCCACACTGCCGTTAAATGTGCCCACTTCAAAATTATAAAGGAAATCGCCGATAAGGCCTGAGCTCTGAGATGAGCCTTGCCATTCATAGTCAGTCACAATCAGCGTGTAGCCTTTGGGGACTACATAAGCGGTAGACTCGTCGATTTTCCCTTCGGCATCAGCCTCAGAGCAATAAGCCTTCCCCTCAAAACAAAACAATGAGACCAGGCGACTTTCGGCCTGCCCCACATGGGTGGTGTTGCCGGGGACAATCTGCACCAGGGTCGCCGCTACGGCGCGTGCCCGGTTGGGTGCGACAAACGCTAGAATTACTGCAACGATAACCAGGGCTCCCAAAATTCCCAAAGTCTCTTTCAATAGTCGCATGTGCTTTCTCCTTTTTCTTTTTTCAGGTGACTTCTTGTGGCTGCTTCGGTTCATGAATACTGTCCCGACGCTCGCACCACTAGTTATCTGTGTAATCGGAAATGGCGGGCAAAAGACGACAGGGTAGCGAAGAAATTTATTGGGGCCAGGTATGGACAAAGTAAGTACTAGACCGGTTATCCGACTAAAATCAGGAGTTGTAAGTTTTGACTCGCACCATCTACAACTCAAGATACTCAAGTTGCGGTTGGACTTATTCTTCGATTAGTTCGCGGATCAAACTGCCCACCGGATCGTCCTCTTCAAGATTCGCATCGTTTCCGATATAACGCAGTTTGCCAAGCTTGTCCACGACTGCTACTACGGGGAAGGCTTTTACGCCGAAACTGGCGAGTGTTTCATCCGACGTGATCACAACGCCGATGCTCGGCGCACCTTCGAGAAGGGCCTTCTCCACAGCAGCGTCGATCTCGGAATGATCGGAACCGGTGGTATACAAATTTACTTTGTAAGAGGTGACGCCCGTAACCAGGAGTTTTTTCTCTCCGTATCGCTTTTGAAGAGCTTCCAAATGAGGAAGTTCTTGCATACATGGATAGCAGCCCAAAAAAAAGAAGGAAATCAGTCCCACGCGGCCTGGTCGGATGAGATCGGGAGAGAAGTCCCCACGCAGCATCTTCACGGCAGTGATCGTTGGCGGAAAGCAGCGCGCCGTGGAACAGCGATTCATCCTGAATCCCCAGGATCGAAGCAACCCTTGCAAAAATAGGTCGTTCTTAGTAGGGTGTCTGGAAACTTTAATTCAATGCAGTTCGCACTCGATACTGGGTAATACAGGGTTGTTCCGTCTGCTTTTATGCCGTGGTTCCATTCAATCTCAGTCAGCCACTTTGGAACTTCATCATCGGTGGCGGCCTCCATTGCCTCTCCTCGTATCTGATGATTGATGTCCGATGTCGCTTCCCGCCTACTCCTTCACATGCGCCAACGGAATCTGCGAAAACAATTGCAGATCGATGATCATGTTCAACCGCCGGTCCAACTGAAAAAACGTCGCCGCCTTCCTTCCGGGTAACACCTGGCTCACGACCGGCACATACTTCAAACGCAGCGCCTGCGCCTCCCCATCCGCCTCCAGCCAGTGCCGCACATAAATCAATGCATCTTGATCTGTCATCGTTGCCCACATCTCCGCATACTGCTTCAACAGTGCATACTTCTGGTTGTTCACTTCCACCAAGTCCTTGGTATAATGGTTGTAGATCGGCCAGAACTTCTCCGCTTCCGTATCCGAAAGCGACATATTCTGCTCGATCACCTGCATTTTCATAGCCCGTATATCTCGGCGCAGCAAAGCAATGTCCTCGTCCGTCACCGTTGGGCTGATGACCCTCTGCACGGTAACTTGCTGCTCCTGCACCGCTGCCCCTAGCGTCTTCGCCTCCCCCGCACTCATTCCCCCACCAAACGCGGTCGCCACGACCATGCCCGCAACAAACGCCCCAGCCAATCCCGCCGCTCCCATTATTTTGCGCTTCATAATCTTTCTCCTTACCTCGGTCGCCTTGGCACAAAGAACCACTGAGAACAGCAAGTCCGAGTGCATGTTAATACAGTTGGGTCGCTAATGGATTATTAGCAGGATCAAGCGAGAGTCAACTCTGATTAACGCACAACCGGAAAAGTGTGGCTCTCCCGAGCTAGACCAATCGGCTGAGACAATTCGGCACAAAAAATCATAGTTCAAGGTATGAAGGGGTGCTAGCTTGACGTCCTATGATTGGCGTCTCGGACCTGGTTGCCCGAAACCGGGAAACTGCCGGAGACCGATCCGTTCATGCAATATAACCTCTGGAAAGGACCCAACGGTCTCCGCCCCGGCTGGCGGCTACTGATCTTTGTTGCCATCCTCGTGCTGCTCGGTTACGGCATGAGTCGCAGCGTCGACGTTCTCACCCGCAGCATGCATGCCGACTTCTCGACCCCATTAGACAACGTCTTTTTGCTGGACTTGCTTCTCCTTCCCCTGATGATCGCAACCTGGATTATGGGGCGGATCGAACACCGCACCTTTGCCGATTACGGCTTGCCGTGGCGGCGAGCGTTTGGTCGACGATTCTGGCAGGGAGCTTGTTTCAGCTTCGTGTCATTTACGGTTCTGCTGCTGGTGATGCGCCTAGCCGGCGTCTTCTCATTCGGCGCCATTGCACTGCATGGATGGGATGTGTGGAAGTACGCCGCCGCGTGGGCTGTTCTAGCATTCCTGAGCGCGTTACTTGAGGACTTTCTTTATCGCGGATACCTGATGTTCACGCTGACGACGGGGATCAGCTTCTGGCCGGCAGCAGTGGTTACATCCTTGCTCATGGGCGGGATGCACTATTTCAATCCCAGCGGTCATGGACTGGGGCCCGTGTCTGCGATCATGTATTGCCTGGTGACCGTCCTGGTTTTGCGCCGAACGGGGGACCTGTGGATGCTGCTGGGAATCCACGCGGCATGGAGCTGGTGCGAGCTTTACTTCTACGGCGTAGCGGACAGCGGTTACCGAGCGAACGGCCATCTGTTCACTGCCGGGTTTCACGGTAACTCATTGCTGACCGGCGGTGGTTTTGGTCCGGAGGCTAGCATCTTCACTCTGATTTTGATGGCTCTTTGGGGCGTGATTTTGTCCGTTTGGCTCCGCGGCGTGAGGTATCCCGACCCCGCGGCAGTTCAGCAGCTGCCGTCGCAGAACGTTAACTGACATCAATAGACGTTGCAGGCCGAAAATAATTTCGACTCGAACGGGCTTGCACTGGTGGCCGGGTTCTCTGACGCTGCTTTGGCCTAGATTAAGGATGGATTCCACGGAAAGATTGAAATTCTTTCGACTCACGAGTCCAACTGATTAACCCGACTTACCGGGAGTTAGCCTGCCGCTGCTAGGGACAATTACTGGCGAGAAACAGATTTACCAACACCTACCGGACTACAGCGGCTCGGCCAGTCTGCTATATCTAGTTACCGAGTAGCCAGGCGGCCTTGCGGCCGCCCGGCCCTCTCAGAACTGGGCGTGAAGATTTCCCTTCACCCAGCTCAAGCCCTTCGAACGCCTCCGTAGAGGAGACGCGGCTTCGAAACGGGAAGACGCAGACGATAAACCCGGTCATGGCACTCGGGATGAAGTAAAACGCAGTTCGTGGCACCAGTGGAACCGCCCTTCACACGGGGGACGCAGTAATGAAGGCGCCAGCCTGTGATCCGGGTGATTTTTGTATGGCACTGCGTGCAGAATCCACGTTGTTCATACCAGAGATAGCGAAGAGTGCGGGTACCCCGAAACGTTTCCAGCATGTGAGCCCCTTCGCGTTCTTCGAAGTAGGTTTCATAGGTTGGATCGTACGGGTTAGCTTCGCCTTTAACCTTGACGTGTCGTTTGATGGGAGTGCTCTTGGCGTAGTACAGCCAGACTTTAGTCGGCCGTCCTTCGTCATCGCAGGTTTCACCGAAGAAGGTCCAATCGCGGTCCCTACGCCGTTCAAAGTATTTCGGTTTGAACCAGCGCGGGCTTTTGTTCGGGTGTCTTCTTCGTGCCCATCGCCACAGACTAGAGAAGAGGGTGTGATCGACGCGTCCAAACGTGTGTTTGCTCACCACGTGCCGATGATAGTTCGCCCAACCGCGAATCTTTGGGTTGAGTTGATCGATCAAATCGGCGGCAGACACGCCATGCGCGGCCTTGATGGTTCGTCGGATGCCCTCCAGGAAGATTCCAACACTCTTCTTGGAAGGCTTGATGAGCAGTTTCCCGTTGGGATACCTGCGCACGTTCTGTCCGAGGAAATCAAAGCCTTTCTCCACGTGCGTAATGACTGTCTTCGTCGGAGAGAGTTCCAGACCTCGTTCTCGCAGGAACTGCTCGACGAGAGGTTTGATCTCTCCTTCCAGTAGTCCTTTCGACTTACTGGTGATGAGGAAGTCATCCGCGTAACGGACCAGATTGACACACGGTTTTTCACCTCCAAGGGACTTGAGACGTTTTCCTGCTGGGTATCTTTCCTGCAAGAGTCGTTCCAGTCCATCCAGCGCGCAGTTAGCGAGCGCGGGAGAGATAATTCCACCCTGTGGAGTCCCGTCCGTCGTATCGTGCAGAACGTGTTCTTCCATGTACCCAGATTTCAACCACTTTTGGAGAATGACTCGGTCCATCGGGACGTGAGCCAAAAGCCAATCGTGTGAAATTTTGTCGAAACAGGACTTGATGTCGCCTTCCAGAATCCACTGCGTGTTTGCGCTTCTCAGTGCGAGAAAACACTGGACCATCGCATCGGCGCAGGACCGCTGCTGACGAAACCCATAGGAGTTTTTATCAGCGGTGGTTTCCACAACGGGGGCGAGTGCGAGCAGATGCAGCGCTTGCTGCGCTCGATCCTTCATCGTGGGAATTCCGAGCGGACGCATCGTTTTGCCGTCCGACTTGGGGATGTAAACACGTCGCAGGGGCTGAGACTGATAACCCCTACGCTTTAGTGCATATACTGCCTGTGTCCTCTTCTCTGGTGTGTCCCAAATTTCTTGGTCCACACCGGGGGTTTTCTTGCCATTGTTTTCCGTCACTCGTCGAACGGCGAGAACTTTGCCGCTGTAGGAGTGGGTCAGCAAATGTTGCAGGGCTCGCACCTTGCCCCATCTGCTTTCCTTCGTCGCCTGCACGATACGCACTTGGAGTCGGCGAACGTTGCGGTGGATGGTCTGCCAGTCGATGGCGTACCATTGCGCCGCTTCGCGTGAGACCGCACCAACAGCTTGCGCTGTCGTCATCTGCTTTGCCTCATGAGCCGATTCGTCAAGTTCTCTCGTGTGAAGCACCATAAAGGGAAGTCAGCCCGCTTTCGCGTCCGGTGATGTTGTCGGTGCAGCTGACGCAACCGATATCCACTCCATTACAGAGTGGCGTTCGCTTTCTCCCTCATCTGTTATCCGCACCGCCGTCGGTGCATCTTGCGATGCACTTTCCCCTTGCGGGGAGCGATGTGGACTTACCCTGTTCCGTTGGAATGACGCGATAGGTTAGGTCTGTTCTATACGCCGGCAGTGTTGTTTACCCATGACCTAGGACCCGGAAGCCTCAGTACTCACTGCCAGAAGAGCCCCGCAGCATGTTAGGCTCTCTTCGGCTGACGACGCTTACGAACATTTGTGTATTCTGACCCTGCTACCAAGCCTAGCCCCTCTCCACCTTATGCTGGCAGATGCACCGTAGCCTCACGGTTCCGATGCCATTCTTACGAATGTGGGTCCATTGTCCGAGGGCTTCGAACGGTTTGTTGCCTCGCCGCTCCAACCTCGTAGGCTACGTGCGATGGGACGCACAGTCTGATCAATTTCCTCCTGGTCAGACAATCATTCCAACAGCTTTCAGGTCGCAATCCAATTATCCGAATATACGTCCACTGGCCAACGACTTGTCCTTGCCCAGGCCCACAAGTTCCTCCGATTAACCCAGTCCCGACGCATTCCTCAGGCCTATGAAGGATAGATGTTGACAAAGACTGCATCCAAGGAGCAGCATCTGACTACGCTAGGCGCTGCTAGCCACCGGACTTCCGTTACGCACGGCCCACCCTTCGAATTAACGAGGCGCGTTTCAGAGAGTAATCACTGAAACGCAAAACAGTTTCCCGCAACGATGTTCGTCCTTTCTGGAACCGGGCAATCGGTTTCCATCTTTTTTTGTGAAAAGAACATTGAAATTCAAACGAAATCTGCGAGGAGAATCTCATGATCAAAGTATTTCGGATCTTGGCAATTTGCACGATCACCATTGCATTTGCAACATCGTCAATCGCGTGGGCACAGACCTATACGTCGGTTAACTATCCCGGCGCAGTATTCACCGAACTAATTGGCGGCCCCAATCCCCAGGGTACGAGCGTCGGCGGTTACACTCTCACGGCTGGTGGCGCCCTGCACGGTTTTACGGTAAGGGGAGGAGTATTTACGCCGTTCGACCCTCCGGGTTCCACGTTTACGACTGCCAACTTTATCAATCCGCGGGGAGAGATTGTGGGCGCCTACGTCGACTCAGGTGGCGTCAGCCACGGTTTCATTCTGAGCGGAGGAACCTATACAACGGTTGACTACCCGGGCGCGGCTGGCACTACTCTCAGCAGCGTTAACCCCTCAGGTGAAATGTCAGGCGCTACCTGTTCCGACCCGGCCTGCGGCGTCTTTGCTGCTACCAACGTTACTCACAGTTTTCTAGTGTCCAAGAAAGGCGTCTTCTCGGCGACCTTCGACCCACCCGGTGCAATCAGTAGTACTACCAGCGTCGTGATCCCATCTGGTGCAGTCGTGGGTGCTTACACAGACCTTAGTGGAACTACATGTTCCACACAGTGCCAAGGGTATATGTTGTCCCATGGGACATATGCCACAATTAATTATCCCGGTGCTGCGTTTACGTTTGCTGGAGGGGCTAACGCCGAGGGAACCATCGTGGGAATCTATACCGATGCTTCCGGCAACGGACACGGTTTTCTGTTTAATGGCGCTTACACGTCGTTCGACTACCCCGGAGCCGTCTTCACTGAGGCAACAGGCATTAACCCTAGCGGTGTCATCGTGGGGCTCTATGTTGACTCCGCGGGCGCCGTGCACGGATTCATGCGGACGCCGTAAGCGGTGAGAGTCGATCTCACCGATTGACATTTTCTGGGATGGCCTTTCGTCAATGCATTTTTCTACATTGACCTGAGGCCATCCTGGTTTGCAATTCTGGACACGAAGGCATCGAATAGGCTAGTGCCTATCTGTTTTTGGGGGGATATGTGCGGCGGAAAAGCGAAGCTTTCCGCACAGCAGGCGGCAGAGCCGCTCAGTCTGACTGAATTCTTACACAGGCTTCCTAGGGGCACCCTGGCAGTGGAGAAAGTCATGTTAAACCAAAACATATTTTCGACCCTAATTGTCAGATGGGTTGCCGTACCGAGCCTAGCCATGTTTCTGAGTGCTGTTCCGGCCCGGGCCCAAAACAACCCTTCTAATTACACCTTCCTGGTGGCTTCAGGATTTCTTTGCGATCCCGGTGACTCGGCCACCTGCCCAGCCGTGGTCAAGTCAGCAAACGGCGACTTCTACCAGATGAGCGGCGCAGGCACGTTCAACACGCAAAGCAAGTCGGTCACGGCAACCGGAACTTATACCTACGAGTCCTCCAGTGGAACCGTGCTCGAGACGGGGGTCTGGATCGCGAGTGAACTCATGCGCTTTGATTCGTACGGTATCGCGCCGGGTGCGCTCCTGAATGGGCGACGAGCATTCGGGTCCTCACAGCTCGGCCCTAAGGGTTTGCCGATGTCCTCTGGCCCCATGCCAACAGGCGGTCTCGCAGTATTCCGTATCCGCCTGTTGCCGATGTCGGGAACATCAAAGACCGCAGTGCTGCAGGCGAACTGCGCCTTGGGAAAAGTACCTGCTGAACGCGAGATTGAGGGTATTCGCCTCTCTTTTGAAAGGAATGGCACCGCATTCGCTCAAGAGGCGGGCGGGCGCGTGATGTTCCTCATGATGCGGCCAGAAGTCAGCGCGCCTGTCAAGACGCCGCAGCAAGAAGCCGCGCCAGACTCTGCGGAACCGCAAACTAATCGGTGACGAGAGTCCGTTATGTAGTTGCGGTGGTTTCATTTCGCTGTCGTGACGGCGCCATTCGTTTCTTGAAACAACCAAGCGTAACGGTTATCCGCTCAGATACGCGGTAACTCATGGTCCTATGGGAGACTCGTGGCCTATGACTTTCTTTGGTTATCCGAGGGGGCCTTAGGGTGAAATCGGAGACTTTGGTGTTTCCACAAACACCGTAGCCTGACTTCTCCAGTGGATACTCTCCCTCGAACCAAGCGTCTCAAGAACCCGATGGCCACCGCCAAGGATGATCCTCAGGGATGGAACGGACTCTCTGTCAGAGGCGCTCAAGCTGCTTGTTTCAAATAGTGGGCGTCGAAACGGACTCCTTTCTTCCAAGAATTAGAGTGATGGCAGCAATCTTACGCGCCAAGGTGAGGCGAGCCATCGTGGGTCGCATCCCTCTGGCGAGCAAGACCTGGTAAAAATCGTGGAGCGGTCCGTGGCAGGTGCTGGCTCTCATGGCCGCGCCCTTGAAGATATTTTTGAGATCATGGTTATGGTTTGCATTCAGCCCACGGAGTTGCTGTGGTTTCTTAGAGCGTTGCAGCTGTCCTTGGGCATAGCGGTACTGCGCGCTGTCGTGGGTTTCCAACGCCAGCCCGCTGTAGCTCCACAGTTGCCGGTTGGTGCGGAATCGATGGGGTGTCTGCAGCAGCGCAACCAATTGAGCTGCCCGCAGCGGACCGATACCAGGAATCTGCCTTAGCAATTTCGTTGCGCTGTGCTCGCGGCCCTCGGCCAAAAGCTCTTTGCGGGCTTGTTGGTGCAGTGGGCGCAGGGCGTCGAGTTGCTGGTAGTAAAGTTCTGCCCGCCGGCGCACGCCAGCTTCGCTAATTTTCGCCAGCCATACGGCGCGATGGCGCGGTGCGTAGACTTGCGTCCCTGCACAAGGGATGGCCCAACTCCGATACAAGGCCTTGAGCCGATTCATCACCCGCCCGAGATCCTTGCTAATCTTCAAATAGCTGCGGGACAATTCCTTCAACAGGCGCAGCCCGTTCTCTCCATGGTAGACCGCGGAAAGTGATCGATTGCGCAGCAGTTCGGCTAATTTCCTGGCATCGATGCGGTCGCTCTTGCTGCCTTGTTTCAGCAAGGCATTCTTTCGGGGATTACACACCACCAGCTCCGTCACGTGTGGCCTCAGCAGGTCATACAACCAGGCGGCCCAGGTGCCTTCTTCAAAAGTGACGTGCAGGCTTCCGCTTAGTCCTTGGAAAAACTGGAGAATGGTGCTGGCCTTGGTTTCGATGATGCATTCCATCGCCAGCTTACCGGAAAAATTTAGGACCGCGATCGAGATCGCTTCCTTGTGAAACATCCATCCCGATATACTTCGTTTTATCCATAAAAAGGGTGCTCCTTTCTAGAGAGGTTCGAGCCTACACTCCAAAGCCTACTCCAAAAGGGGCGCCCTTTTCCGCGTTAATCAGGACTGACCTAGCGGTTTATCTACTCGGAGGTTATGCTGTTCAATATTTCGCACGCCAAAGCTGATGACACCTAAGCTCGTTTAAAGGCCCGCCTTCTCGGCACGCGTAATCGCCTTCGCTTTGGAGGCGTCAAAGCTATTTGGTAACGGATAGCAAAAACACTTGAGTGGTTTCTCCGCCAAACTGTCTGTTAAGAAAGGCGGGCTATGGGCCGAAACGCTGGGTGCTGTCCGCTGATCGAAAGTAATTTTGTATCCACTGGTGTGTGATGTAGACTCGCGCACATCTGCAGGACTGAGCTGCGGGTCGCCGAGGCGTTATAGCTTGGTGAGCTTTGGCAATTAAAACATAGGCGCCCAGGTGAGACGTAGCGTGTAGGTGCCAACGCAGGCAAGACTTGGAGGGTCTCAAATGGCGAAGAAAGTAAAAACGAAGAAGCGTCCTAAACCGCGTAAGGCGATTAAGCGTGTTAAGCGCGGCATTCCAGAACCAAACATTGACGCGGTTAGTGATTACTTGTCCGAAACGAGCTAACTGCAGAAGGACGCATGCATACGCGTGCGTGCAAACGGCAGGACGCCAGCCGATTCGATGGAATCGGAGCCACATCTCATTCTTGTCTCCAACGTAAACAACAGCATGCGAGGGCACCCAAGCGGGCCGCGCGGCACACAGCTATTTGTGGTCAACTCCTGATTTTAGTCGGGACTTACCATCACGATGTGGTGTTAGTCGTGGGCAAGGGGTTGCGCGTAATATCCCTGTCGAGTGCGAGCGGTGAGGGCTGGGTCTGCTAGTTTTATTTCCAACTCGTGGTATTCGTCTCGCTTGTCTGACGGTGCCGGTACGAATGAGATACGGTAATACGGTGCCGCATCGGCGATGGACCGTTGCAGAAGTTCGGCGACATCGTTATTAAAATTCAAAACGAGCCCGCCACTCTGAAAGGCGAGCACCGGAAGCCCCAAGTCGCCCATCTCGACCTTGCTAGGATTGCTCATTCCTTTGAGAAAACTTTTATAGTACGAGACGCGCGAAAGCGATTCGGTATTGCCGGACGGATTGACGCTCTACACAGTTACATTCGCTTGAAGAAGTAGGCTTGAGACTTGAACGATATTCTCAAAGATTCTTTTCTGGTCCTGATAGATGTCGCTCTGGGGGCCTGACAATAGCGGCCAACCAGGAGAAACCCAGATCATGATTTTACGTCCCGGACGCGGAGCTTCGAGTACAGCCAACTCTCCCAAGCTCTTGATAGAGAGCTTTAAGCGCTCTGCCGCTCCCCAATTTCCGGTTGAGCGCGGGATAGAGCGCAGAGCGACTTCTGTCTTACTCAATTCCGCACTAAGCGCGTTCCCGTCATTCGAAAACTGTCCAAGAAGCTGCGGGCCTTTATCTGTGACAATTGCCAAGGCAATGGGGTATCCCAGGTTTCCTCCCTCCGCGCGCAGGAATTTGTCCACCTGCGTGCGTTCGTAACCGATGCCCTCGTAATCGGCATTGATTGCATCGATCACCAGCATCACCTCAATGGGAGCCTCGCGCGCAGTGACCGCCTTAAATGATGTGATGGTTTGCGGAGTTTTATTATTCAGCAGTGTGAAATCCTGCTGCTTAAGGTCGCCGACAGGCGCGCCCGACTTCGCAGTTACGACGACGTTGAGATCTATCCTATTGTTTCCAGCGTAAGCAGATTGCATTCCAGAACTGGCATATTGAGCAGGAATTTGGGAGTTCTGAGTATTTTGCTGCGCAGACGTTGACATGGTCAACAAAAGCGGTGCGAGAAGAAAACACCCAACGCGTATGTAACTGAACATTGCTCCCCCACTCTATGGTTCGTTACCCGACCAGTAAGATAGACGTGGTTCACCGCTAAGTGGTTTCCTAAGTAGTTACTAAATATACCTAACATCAATCTTCTATTTTCAGACTAAATAATTCAGGGAGGTCTAATGGCTGACTGACCTTGAGTAACTTATTAACGCAGCACTTACCGTACAGTCAAATCAACTGTCTGGTTTTTCGCCTGATCGGGAGTTCGCAGGTCAACTCGCACAGCCCGTGGTAGAATCCGGTCATTCATGAGAAATATAACGATGCTTCTGCTTGTAATTGCTGTCGCAGTGCTTGGCCTGTACGCATATCACCAACGAGGCGTTCTCCGGCAACAGCAGAGGCAGCTTCAGGAACTGAACGCAAAGCTGCGCGCAACAACGAATATCACCAACATAGAGCTTCAGGTGAGGTGTGCGAAGCAGGCGCAGGAACTCCTGTCTCAATTCATTACCTTCGACCTCGTCGAAACGCGGGCTCACTTCAGCGAAGGCTTTAACAAATGCTTCGTGGAGACCCGCACGGTCAGATTCGACTCCGGCAACCGAAGCGAGTCCGGAGTACTCCAGGATGCAGTGGAGGGGAGAGACTACGGCAGTTACATTTTTACCAGTGAGCGGAATAAGGCCGACTCGGCGGCGCCACCAGTCGTGTGCAAGGTGATGCTCCCATCGGGTGAGAGGAAAACCTGCCACTCATTAGAAGAGTTTGATGCGTTAGCGAAGCAGTGCATGGAATAGACCTCAGAAATCGCGAGTCATGTGCAGGGGTGGGGGCGATGGTTTATATCTGCAATGGAAAACGGAGCTAGGATGGTTAGCAATTTGCGGCATTTTGATCTCGCTCGACGAGTTACTGGATATGCCGTGAGCGCGATCCTTGCCTCACTCATATACGTCGTTTGGTTGACGGTATCCACAACGTTTGGTGGAGTGGGAACGACTCGTCCCGGCTTGATCTTTGGATTTGGGTTCGGGTTGGTCTTTTTGTTTGTAGGCGGCTTCGCCCTAGCATTGGTTCTGATGATCGTTCCTTGGGCCATTGCTGTGTGGGCCCACCTCAAGACGCGATGGGACGGCCGCATTTATTTTCCCGGAGTTGGGGCCTTATTCGTCTTCACTCTCGGTTGCACAACTGCGTCAATCTTGCCGAAGCCATTTTGGATTGAGGACCAAACATTTCTCGAAGGTGCTATGATCGCGGCGGAGCGCCAAGGAGTCTGTATGCTACTTTCTGGCATCGCATTTGGCGCTTGCTACTGGTGGCTCGAACGACACATACCGTCCGACATTCGATAGCTCCTGATTGACGCTAGTGATTAATCAGACGCGCGTTTCACCGAAACGTAAAACTGGGCAGGATGTTCCGCGCGCGTTTGATTAATCCGTTTGAACAAAGCCGCCCGTGGTTGCGGCGGACGCGGGCCTTATGCAAATTCAATGGAGGGACGGTGCGGTGTTGAGATGCGCCGAGGCTGTGCGGCAGAGCAGGACAGACCACACTGGAAAATGAAAAGGTGAGGAAAACGCAAAACTCTCGGGAAGAAGAGAGTGGAGAGAATAGAAAGAGGTGGTTTGTAGAACGGCGAGGCACAGAGAGACTGAGTGTGCTGAGGCACGCAAAGGTTTCGTGTTGAAGTGAGTCGATTCATGCGGCAGCCGTGGCGAGAGTGGGAGGAGAACGAAGTTGGATTTCGGCGGCAGTAAGTCTTTCGATGAACATCATGGGTCCACCGCACTTGGGGCAGAGTCGAAGGTTGTTGGTGTCCTGGGCGGTAGATAGCTCTTGCTGGGTTTGCGGCGGCGAACCGAGCAAGTGGAAGCAAAGCGGCAAGAGCGTGGCGCGTCG
Source organism: Acidobacteriota bacterium (assembly GCA_013287135.1). GTDB lineage: Bacteria > Acidobacteriota > Terriglobia > Acidiferrales > UBA7541 > Palsa-295. Next base: position 13,792 of record JABDEK010000022.1, read on the forward strand.
CCGGTTGGCGAGGAAGCCGAAGTTGCGAATGCGCACGAAGCCTTTGGGAAGTACGTGCAACAGGAAGCGGCGCAGGAATTCATCGACCGTAAGAGTCAGCAACTTCTGTTCGTTGTTGTGAGCGGAATCGCGCCAGCGAAAAGTGACCTTCCCTTCGGCGAACGAGACCAAGCGATGATTGGAGATGGCTACGCGATGGGTGTAGCGGCCCAAATACTGGAGCACATACTCCGGGCCACCGAAGGGTGGTTTCGAGTACACCACCCAGTCCTTTCTGAACAGCGGCCGTAGCCAAGCGGCGAAGGTCTTGGGCTGAGCGAGGCAGGTCAAGTTTCCATGGAAGTTGAGTTGGCCTTCTTGCAAGGCCTGCCGCAGAGCAGCAACAAACTTGCCGCGGAAAACGCGACGGAGCACGTGGATGGGAAGAAAGAATCGATCGCGTGATTTTACCCAGTGCGTGTGATCGAGCGACAGCCCACCGGCGGGAATAACGCAATGAACATGGGGATGGAGCCCGAGCTTCTGACTCCAAGTATGCAACACGGTGAAGAAGCCGATTTCCGCGCCAAGGTGTCTCGGATCGCGAGCGACTTCGAGAAGTGTTTCTGCACTGGCGCGGAACAACAGATCGTAGATGACTTTCTTATTCTGCAAGACCAGTGGCGCGAGCTGCGAAGGAAGTGTGAAGACCACATGGACGTAGCGCGTGGGGAGAAGTTCTCTTTGACGTGCGGCGATCCAGCGTTCGCGGGCCGTGGTCTGACACTTCGGGCAGTGTCGATTGCGGCAGCTGTTGTAAGAAATGGTGGCACGATGCCCGCAACGGGTGCATTGATCGAGATGACCGCCGAGGGCAGCGGTACGACACCTGGCAATGGCCCGCAGCACTTTGATGTGCTTCCAGCTGAGCCACTGGCGATTTCGTTCGATGAAAGCAGCTCCCGCGCTGCGGATGAGATCGGCCACCTCGAGGGGCGGCCGGCTCATCTACTCCTCCTGTGTGGACCTGTCTTTCAGCTGCAGCGAGTCCAGAGGACTGGCGGTGGCGTGGAGATGGCGCTCAGAAAGATGTAGATAGATGGTGGTCTCTTTCAGATCGCGATGGCCTAAGAGGATCTGAATGGTACGAAGATCAGCACCCGCCTCCAGAAGATGCGTGGCGAAGCAGTGGCGCAAGGTGTGTGGATGGATTTTTTTCTTTATGCCCGCTCGCAGAGCAGCTTCTTTACACGCATACCAAACCGTCTTGGTGTCGATCGGCTGATCCCCGCGATGGCGGCAGTTGCTAGGAAACAGCCAGGAGCTGGATTTTCGCCGCGAGCGGTGCCAATGTGCACGCAGTTCCACGAGCAACTTTGCGCTGAGCATGACATCGCGATCTCTACGTCCCTTGCCGCCTTGGATGTGGAGCACCATGCGCTTGCTGTCGATGTCGTTGACTTTCAGGTGGGTCAACTCGGCGTTGCGGGCTCCGGTAGCGTAGAGCGTGATCAGTAGAGTGCGATGGAAAGGAGTGCGCGCCGCATCGATGAGTCGTGTGACTTCTTCTTGGCTCAGAATCGACGGAAGGTGAAATGCTCTTTTCGGGTAGGGAGTCTCGGCGATGCTCCAAGCTTTCTGGAGAGTCTTGGTATAGAAAAATCTGAGAGCCGCCAGATGTTGCGTAACGGAGCCCGGAGATAACTTCCGCTTCTGAAACAACTCGGCTTGGTATTCGCGAATGTGTCGCGGCCCCAAGCGGTCGGGCGTACAGTTGAAGCGTCGCGAGAAATCTTCGACTGTGCGGATGTAATGGCGTGTGGTAGTCTCTGCGTAGTTACGACGCTGGAGTTCCTCCAGCATCATTTTTCGTAAATGGGTCACAGGGATGGCCTCCTTGTGACCCAAACTTATCTTACCCGACTGGCAACCACCGCTCCCTTACCTCACGCGCAGCGTCCGCCGCACGGGCGGCTTTGTTCAAACGCGCAAACCGGACAAATAAAGTACCACTTCACTTCTCCGGTAATCCGACTGACCATATCTTCCAGCAACAATTCGCTGAAAAAAAACCGTAGTTTCTCGATCCACGCTCGCATCGGCTATCAACTCGTTGAACTTTTTGCCGCGTCGATACGTTTACAAGAGCATGAACAAACATCCAGGTATCTGGTTCGACTGTTGGGTGTTAATGATAATGACAGGGTTGGGTGTGAGCTACGTCATTCCGGCATTGAGTCAAGAACCAAAACCAACTGAAAGCCCAACAATTCAGACTCTGATCCAAAAGGTCGCCTCGAAAGATCTGAATGCGGCAGAAGGTTTTTGGGGTCGCGTACAAGTTTCGAGTTCGCCATTTGTTGAATCTATGCCATCGAAACGGGATTACTCGCTCGTCACGTTTTTGTGGCATGGAGATAAGAACACGCACAATGTAGTCGTCATCTCCCCCTTGGCTTTGGTAAATTTCGCCGGCGCTGAGATGAAGCAAATCCCCGAAACAGACGTCTGGTATCTGTCCTACGTAATGCGTAACGATGCTCAAATGGTGTACCGATTCTCGCCGAACGACACTTTAGTCCCCTTCGAAGCCGAGCCCAACTTTTATGCTCGCATGGCAAACTTCCGACGTGATCCGTTGAACACAAAAACCTTCGATTACGGTAACAACATACTCGCTTCTGTATTAGAGCTGCCGGACGCTCCTTCAGAGAAATGGACTCACGTACGGGGAGACATTCCTCATGGAACGCTCAAATCGTCCAAGGTTTCGAGTGCGATCCTGAAGAACGATCTGGCGGTATGGCTCTACACGCCGCCAAACTTTGTCGCTAATAACAATTATCCCCTACTCGTGGTGATGGACGGCGATTCGTATACGAGTCTCGTACCGGTGCCTACGATTCTCGACAACCTAATATATGAAGGGAAAATTCCACCGGCTGTGGCGCTGTTCATTGGTAACAGCTCTCCCCAGGCACGCGATAATGAACTGAATTGCGCGGATGTATGGGGAGATTTCTTGGCAAAAGAAGTGATTCCGTGGGTTGCATCCGCGATGAACGTTCGCGTTAAAACAAAGGGAGTGGTTATCGCAGGATCAAGTATGGGTGGTTTGGCTGCCGCATGTGCGGCATACCAGCATCCAGAAACATTTGGCAAAGTGTTGGCCCAATCGGGCTCTTTCTATCGTGCGCAGAGCGATGGTGAACCCGAATGGCTGGCGAGGCAATTCGTCCAATCAAAACAGTTGCCGTTGGATTTTTATTTGGAAGTCGGTTTGCTGGAAACGAGCTCCATACCTAGCCGTGATCCGAGTATGCTCACCTCAAGTCGTCATCTGCGAGATGTTCTGTTAGCGAAAGGGTATCGCGTCGATTATCATGAGCACTTCAGCGGGCACGAGCATCTGGCGTGGCGTGCCACGTTCGGTGAAGGTCTGATCGAACTCTTAAGCGATGCGCGCAACCGTCCTTGAAAGGCCGTTCCTCCACGGGCCGAAAACAAAACGAGCGCTCAACTCCAGACACGACAGTCTTCTAACTCCTGGTAATCCGACTTGAACTTATCAGGAGTTAGCCTGGTTCTATAAGATCAGGACTGGGTGAGAGGCATCACCGCAAGCAGCTTTATGCACAGCAGTACAAATTAAACAAATGCCTCTAAGGAACTTCTGCACCAATTCCTGCGTATCACAGAATACCCGTCGACTGACTACCTTGGCTCCTGTGCGTCTATAAACAGCGACATTGTTGCCGTTGGAGGAACAAGCGATGATCGGCAAATCTGCGTTCCTTCCTATTCTAGGTCTAATCTTGCTCAGCATGTCCTCGCAAGCTTCTAGCGCAGACCGGGTAGGATTTGACCTTCCCCAACCCAATGGCTGCAACCGAGTAGGCACTAGAACGGTTGTGTTGAGAGACTCGCAGCGCAGCCGGGATCTGCTTGTCACGATGTGGTATCCGTCAGGGGAGGGTACGTCCGCACTTGCGCCCTACATGGACAAGAAGACGGCGGATGCGCTGGCCGAAGAGTGGAAACTGCAGCCGGATTTCCAACGCCTCGTACGCACGCACGCTAGAGTCCTTGCACCCATCGCTGAGGGCAGCCCCTTTCCAGTTGTACTTCTGGAACACGGATCTGGTGTCGTGCCCGCCATCTACACAGTTCTGGCTGAGGGTCTGGCGAGTAACGGCTTCATCGTGGTCGCCACCAATCATCCTCCTGACTCCCTCATCTCGGTGTTCCCGGACGGGCATGAACTTAAATTCACGCCCTACTGGCCCGCTGAAGCCAATCGACGAAGTCAAGGCGTTGCCATTGGAAAGTTCGCGGACGAGGTTTTGGTGGCAGACGTGCGATTCGTTCTCGACCAGCTTCAAGAAATGAATTCGCATGATCATTTCTGGCATGCCCAACTTGATTTGTCCAAGGTTGGAATTGTAGGTCACTCGATGGGTGGAACGACCGCGGCTCTGGCCACACAGGAAGATCACCGTATTCTGGCCGGCGTCAATCTGGACGGTTCCACCTATCCCGGCATGAACGCGGACATTCGCCCCGTCCCAGTACACAAGCCGTTTCTGTTCCTTGCTACCGAAGAACACGCGTCGGGTGAGGATCGAGCCCGTGAGTACATCGGCAGCGAATCCAATACGTACTACGTGGTGGTGACAGGGGCCGATCACATGAGCTTTACCGATGCGGACCTAATTTCGAGCAGGTTTACGCGTGACGTTAAACCAGACGACAGTGCATTTGAACGGGCTCTGCTCACGAGCATCTTAACCCGATCTCTGGTCGAGGAATTTCTTGCCAAGTATTTGAAAGCTGCCGTCGCCCCTGATCTCGACCTGATTGTGCGGATAGATAAAAAGTAACGAGCGACCCAAGCGCGGAGCCCTCACCACGACTGGATCTCAGCCTACTGTCGGTCGAGCACTAAGTCCTGGTAAGCGCTTACCGGACATCTCTAACAACGCCGACTCTGTCAATCTTTTTTTGAACGCACTTCTCCCATTCACTCCGAAGAATGATTGCTTTCGTCGTATTCTTTGGCCCAGTGTCGACGACCACGGCTCGCCTGTAATCTTTCGGTCGGTTTCAGTCCGGTCACGGTAGGGACGCCGGTCACCCAGCGCCCCCCGTACAGATCCGCACGTGCGGCATTACCGCATGCGGCTCCTACCGTAGATATTTAGCGTCGAAGCGCACGTAGGGATACGGGTGAAGAATTTGGGGCAGCGGGAGCCATTGCTCTACGAAACCAGCAAGGCGCTTCCACGTCACCCGGCTCTTCTGGCTGCGGCAATGTAACACCCGCAACCAACGCTTGCTCACCTCAAGTCGAAAACTCCGTAGACTGACGATATTGCCGGGAACTGCATGATAGTTGAAATAGCCTTAAACCACGCTCCTCAACCACCTCCCCACCTCTGCCAGCGGCTGATGCATTCGCTTCCGAAGTTCGCGATCACGACCAGCGGTTCCCTTGGGGGGAACGTCGCCTTTGGAAATACACACGAATCCCAAACCTTGGCGCCGCCGTCGTCTTCCAGCCTAGGAAACCGTGGTGGAACAACCGCAAGTGCGTGGTACTTGTGCTTCGTAGCCATTCGATTATCTCCAGGGCAGCTTTTTAAGTGGGTTCAGGACGGAGGGCAGAGCCACCCTGGTAGGAAGAACTGCCGCGTCCCGAACCCACCTAATCTAAGTTACTCAGCGACACGTCCGTGCTTAGTTAACGCGGTTGACAAAACTGGTACTCAATCACCAGCGCCTGCTCAGCCTCGTTACACAATCGCTTGTACTCTGCATCTACAAGAACTCCATAAGGTCGCCGTGAAGTCTGGTGTTTGCCGAACGAGTAAAACTTCTTTCGTTCTCTCTCCCTGACTCGCACTTCTGCCAGGCACAACAGAAAGCTGAACCCTTTCCCCTCGTTCGTTAATTCCATCATCCTTTCGTATACCTGCTCCTTGCGCCATTTCTTGGTTCTTTCGTCAGTCGCCATCTCTTGATGCCTCCCAAATTTTAAAGTGAGGCAATGCGCCACAACTTCACATGGTTCATTGGCCTCCATGTAATTAAACCCCAAACCATGATTTCGCAGATGGCACGGCGGTGTAGCCGAATCGTTCTATATAACCACTCGAATATATACGGAGGTTTTTATTCGCGAGGATATCAGTCTGGTTCCCACTTCAACAAATCTCCGGGCGTGCAGTGCAGCGTCTTACAAAGGCGATCCAGCGTGACGCGGTCGTAACTTTGCGTACGGTCGCGATAGAGTTTGTGGAGCGCTGGATATGAGATGCGCGATTTCTTGTGCAGCCTGTAGCGGGTCCAACGTTTGTGCTTCAGCAGCGACCTTAGTCTGCACCTAATCATGCGTTAAAGCTTGGACGCCTTCCCACCAGAAGTCAATACCTGACTATATCCAGTCGTTTATATATATAAACATACGTTTACATAGTGCCGCGCCCATTCTGCCAACTATTTGTTATGGCCTCGAAGAAAAAGGGTTCTATGTAAGTAGGAGTACGCAATTTTATGAGTAGCCTTAAACGGTCAGACGGGCGTAAGGTGCCGCCTGCCGCCGTTCCGACGAAGAGAGGCAAATGTATGAGTCGTCGGAGCGGACAAAATCCATCAGTGCGCAAGGGAAAGCGTGCCGATGGTTCTAAGTATTATTTTTTCCAGTACCAAATTGACGTGCCGGGGCAGGAGAAGCGTCAACGGATGACAGAAGTGCTCGGAGTGGTCGGGAAGATGACGAAAAGCGAAGCGGAAATGAGGAAGTTGGAATTCATCACGAATTTGAAACTGAATTCGAGTGAGTGCCGGATTCCTTCCTCGAAAACCTTCGCCGATGCTGTGCGGTATTATCGGGACGAATTCGCACCAGCCAATCTGCGGGATTCAACGCTTTCAGTTGCAAACATCTACCTGAAAGTGCATCTCGAACCATATTGGAAAGATGTTCCGATAACACACATTGACATCGAAGCAATCAGCAAGTGGGCTTGGAAAAAGCGGAGGACGGGACTTTCATGGACGACTGTTAAGAATATGCTGCGCACGATGCACCGTGTTCTTTCATGTCGCCCAAAGACGGTTCCGCCATTCTCGCTGAAAGACTTTCACATTCCTGCAAAAGACCTGTTGAGAATGGAGAGAGAGGGCCGTGATGCGGTGAAGTTTTCCTGGACACAAGCCAACCAGATAGCCGATGCAATTCAGAAGCTAGATGGAGTGGATGAGGAAAGGAAGAGCCGCTATGCGACCGCTATCATTCTCGCATCTGCAACGGGACTTCGATGCTCGGAATTGTACGCTCTGCGAATGAACGATGTTGATTTCAGAGCGGGTACAGTTCGGGTAGATGAATCGTTCGATGGCCTGACTTACCAGATTGAACAGTGTAAGAACTCGAAGGCATATCGGACTATCGTTCTCGGAGACGCCGAAGGCCGGGAAGCGTTGCGGGTTCTGAAAGCATATATCGGAGAACGCGTTCAGAATCCAAGCGAGTTTCTGTTTCGCTCCAAGCGTGGCACACCACTGCTGTCGTCGAATGTACTAACGAGGCTTTGCATCCTGCTTTGGAAGCTCTCGGGTTTCCGAAAGCAGGCATGCACGCGTTTCGCAGAGGCTGCAATGTGAGATGGGAACTGTCCGGCATGAATGGCGCCGTCCTACGGCAGATGATGGGTCACAGCGGGCCGTCTATGACAGCGCGATACAGCGGGCGACTTTCTGTCGAACAAATCAGGGCCGATTTTTCTAGACGAAACGGCCCTAAAATTGTAGTTTCTAAAAATAATGAAAACGCGTCCGCTGTACAGGCAATCGCTTAGTCAAGTATAATCAGTAGGCTAGAAGCATGAGCGGGAGTAGTTCAGTGGTAGAACGATAGCTTCCCAAGCTATAGGTGAGGGTTCGATTCCCTTCTCCCGCTCCAGATTCTACGAGAGTTAGGCGACTGCCTCATTTTCCATATTTTCCAAAACATCAATTCTGTTGCCAGTCGTTCTGGAAAATCCTGCCCTAACTTGGTCTAGCGGAATCTCTCCCGTGTGTATCGTGCCGTCATTACCGCAGAGCCATGACCCATTTGCTGACGAAGAACGGCAGGGTTCATTCCGGATAGTTCCCATCTTCTATTGCAGCCATGCCGAAATGTGCATACCTGCTTTAGGTAGCTTTAGGGCTTCCAAGGCAGGGTGCAAAACTTCGCGTAGCACATTGGAGTCACGAAGTGGAGTATATCCGTGACCTCCGCAGACTCTGTTTCTGTTTTTCCAAAGTACAGCGTGTACTTTGCAACCAGACACGAATCTTTCTTTGAGCTATAGAAGACCCGATGAACGAACTCCCCGTCGGAAGCTTCCAGCTTTTCTCCTAACTTCGCGCCTTCCATTTTCTTGTGGAAATTATCGCCGCTAGTTTCGTACTTCGCGGGCTTTGCATCATTCGTGGTGTTGGGATGTTGGTCACAGCCCATCAGCACCAGACCAACGATTGTCAGACATCCTTCAAGGGAAATGCCAAGCATTCAATGCATCCCGGCGGAGGTAGGAGCGTGCATGTGCCGGAATCTATCTCAGCGCACTAGGCAACGCAAGTGGATGCCCGTTATTCATTTGGCGCAGAGCAGGTTACTTCGGTTCCAACTACCGATGTTTCGAAGTACAAAAAACGGCTCGACGATTTTTAAAACCATTTAATACCGGGTGCTAGGGCGGGGCCGGGGAAAGACCAGCCTTGGGTCCTATTTTCCAAAAATTTCTGCCGCTACCGAATGGCCCGATTTTCCCCTTGCAATAACCCAAGCGGTTAGCTTATTATTTGCGCGTGAAACTGAGTGAAATAGCCCGACTACTGGGCAGGCGTGGTGGACTCGCAAAGTCAAAAGCTAAGGCCGATGCCGCACGCCTGAATGGAAGGAAAGGTGGACGCCCTAAAGGGAGGAAGAACCGATGAGAGTCGCTTTGTATGGTCGCGTTTCCACGACCGACAAAGGTCAAGATCCAGAAATGCAACTGCGGGGGCTTCGGGAATACTGCCAGCGCGGCGGTTGGGAAATCACGGGCGAGTATGTAGATACAGGAGAGTCAGGCGCGAAAGATTCACGACCTGAACTGAACCGTCTTCTGACTGATGCTCACAAACGGAAATTTGATGTGGTGGTAGTTTGGCGATTCGACCGATTTGCCTGCCCCGTATCGCACCTGCTCAAAGCTTTAGAAACCTTTCAATCACTTGGTGTCGAGTTCGTGAGTTACAACGAGTCCGTTGATACCAGCACACCCATGGGAAGGATGGTTTATACGATCCTTGGCGCGGTTGCCGAGAGGGAGCGCGAGTTAATTCGTGACCGTGTAAGAGCAGGTGTCCGCAATGCCCGTGCGAAGGGCAAGAAGCTCGGTCGTCCGAAAGTCGCGATAGCCCCCGCTGCTGTGGCTTCTCTGCGTGCTGCGGGGCATTCCTATAGGGCCGTGGCCGCTGCGCTGGGTGTTTCGGTCGGCTCGATTCATGCTGTTCAACAATCCCTGTAATTCTTCGTCTGTCACTCACTGATTTCAAGGCTCTGGTTTTTGACTGTGGAGCCTTCAACAATCATTTGATTCGTGACCAAGGTACCGTAATCCGGCAAGGCTTGTTTCTTTGGCTACGCGTCCGCATCGTTACGGCTATTTCAATTCGATAAATATCTGTTACAATTCGGTTTTTATGGATTCAATCATTTTATCTTCGCCTGGATTTTAACTCGATACCTCCGCCACCTATGATAATTTTGGGGTCTTCAGATGCGGTCGTTCCTGCCACTTTATCGAAGACCACTACGCGATACTCATACTGACCCGAAGCGTCCGGGTCCATGGGTAACATAGCTAATGCGCTCTCCTCGGTTTGCGACCAAACAGATGCTTGCATCGGTCTTCCGTTCTTATCGACAAACGGGGTGTCGTTGGGGAAAAATATCGCCGCGCTGTGTTGGTTGCCACCGGAACTTATCACTGTGAACGAGACTGTACTATTCGCAGAAGCAACGTGAAGGTGATAGGCCGGAGTAGCGGCGACGGGAACAGTGGTGGTATATGTGAAGGGCGTTGTCCTGGCGTCGATGGTCACAGGATAATTGATCGGGGGTGCTGCCGCCTTTGCCAAGTTTGAACCGTTGCTTGCGGATAGAGAACCGGTTGCAGCGACGCTACCCGCTACGGCAAGGAAATGTCTACGACTTACACTCGTCGAGATATCAGGGTTTCTGGGCATGAAGGTCTCCTGTCATTTGAATCTCTCAGGTGAGTGACGCTGATTGGCAGCAATCCCTACACGGAATCGCGGCAACCTCCCAAGTTAGCCATTTCATGTTCAATCCTAATCTGCCAAGCGGGTAAACATTACCGGTAACATACTCCATGAAGACCGACGCCGCAAACCTTCTGTGACGAGGCGAGTCAGTGGAGTTTACGGCCTGATGAAACCGGCCAACCGGAAAAGTCGGCCCGTAGCCATTCACCCAAGCGGTTAGCTTGTGTACGGTTCGGACAAGCCCAGAATGACCGCAGGACGCTATTAGCAGCCTGTAGAACGATCGGGTGAGTGGAAACGATGTAAACCCAAGCGCTTGGCTTTCTAAGCCTTAAACGAGCAAAGTTCAAGAGCTTTTCGAATTCAGCATGGGTTCGCGGAGCATTTTTTTGAGCACTCTTTTGCTTCGAGTGGGCACCCTCTTGCTAGTCGTGATGATTCTAAGGGGGTTAGTAGAAATGTTCAGTACGCATTGTGTATGAATATGTGGCGTTTAACCAATCTCCCACTGCGGGAAAATCTTCTGCACCTGCTCGGCGTCTTCCAGCCGCACTGGCCACGCCCACATCCACTCGGTTTCGAGCGACGGAATCATCGTTGTTCCACCCTGCCCCATGTCTAAATAACGTGTTTCCGGGGTGATACGCTACGCGAAAAATCTGCAAATCGCGTGTCGATTCCCCGCTACCTCGTTCGACGCGTAAGTGGAGCGGCACCGCGCACCCGGCACCTCGCAACTTTCCAGGCCCAGCGCGGTCCAAGCTCCTATATAGTAGCGGCCCCGATACGGTGTCCGCACAACACTCAAGGAGAACAAAATGCGCTTCATGATGATCATGTTTCCGAAAGACTACGAAACCGCAAAACCCGGCTGGGTACCCGACTTCAAAAGCATGGAGAAAATGGGCAAGTACAACGAGGAGCTAGGGAAAGCCGGCGTGCTGCTCGCGCTCGACGGGCTGACCCCGCCTGCGACGATGAGCGCGCGCGTCACCTTCAAAAACGGAAAATCGAGAGTTACCGACGGTCCGTTTACCGAAACGAAAGAAGTGGTCGGCGGCTACTGGATCATCCAGGTGAAGTCGCGCGAAGAGGCGCTCGAATGGGCCTCGCGCATCCCCGGACAGGATAACGAAATGGTCGAAGTCCGCCGGATGTTTGACGTGACCGACTTCGATCCCGAGACTCAAAAGGAGATCCAAAAGAAGTTTGGCGACGACGTCGCTGAGCTGGGTCAGCAGTAAAAAAACTCTCCGCGCTTTGTCGAATTCCGGTCCGGCCGTTCGTCTATCTAGTGAAGGCAGGCTAGCGGCCCGCCAGACGGCCGTTACAGGAAAAGGAGAAATCATGCCGCAATATTTGGTTGCTATTCACCATCCCGACGGTTACGACGGGTCCCTCGAGGGCGAAGCGATGGAGCGCGATATCGACGTGCTCAACGAAGAGATGGCGGCTGCCGGTGCCAGGATTTTCGCTGGTGGCCTCTCGGCGGCCAGGAGCGCTAAGTCGCTGCGGGCGCAGTCCGGTGGGAAGGTGCTCGTCACCGACGGGCCGTACCTGGAGACCAAGGAGCACGTGGGCGGTTTTTGGATACTGGAAGCCGCTAACCTGGACGAGGCGCTGGCGTGGGGGCGAAAGGCTGTCGTCGCCTGTCGGGCACCGGTCGAGGTACGCGCGTTTCTCTGAGTCAGGACCCAATGAAATACGTCAGTTTGGGCTATCTCGAGCCCGGCAAGTTCGAAAACATGTCTGAGAGCGAGCGCAACACCGTGCTGGACGAGTGTTTTAGCTACAACGACGAACTGCGGAAGAACCGACATTTGGTCGCTGAGGAACCTCTTCAGCCCGCCAACACGGCGGTGACCGTGAGTTGGAAGAACGGAAAGGTTGCAGTGACAGACGGTCCGTACGCGGAGACGAAAGAGCAATTGGGTGGAATTCAGGTGCTTGAAGCGCGAGATCTGAATCACGCAATTCAGCTCATTTCCCAATCCCCGGGAGTGAAGTTGCAGTGTGGAACAATCGAGATACGTCCAGCGGCGGAAATTAAAGAAATGATGAGGGAGAGCGAGCGGCGACAGCGAAAGGATACCTCGCGATGAGGGCGGCCACGAGGAAAAGAATGATTCGTATCACGGCCGAGCTTGGCCTGGCGGGTGGATTGTCGGCCGTGGGATTCCGCAGCCGAGCCGGTGTCCGAAATTGGACATTGGCTGGCGAAAACGACCATCATCTATGACGCAGCCCGTCATAAGTGATTCACAATGTGGGTATTTCTATGGCACAAATGGTGCTGAAAAACTCTGAGGGGGATAAACATGTCATTTTTCCGCGATCTAAGAAATGCGTACCACTCGCTGATGCGCAGCAAAGGGCTGTCGACCATTGTGATCCTCACGCTTGCGCTGGGCATCGGGGCCAACGCGGCCATCTTCACGCTGGTGCGCGGAGTGCTGCTCAAGCCGCTGGTTAACCGCGACGAGAATCGGCTCGTCTACATCCGCCAGAGCGCCCCAACCGGCGGACAGGACAACACCACGTTTTCCGTGCCCGAAATCAGGGATATCGAGGGGAGCGTCCGCTCCTTGAGCGAGTTCGGAGATTTCTCGCAGATGGACTTTACGATGGTCGGACTGGGCGAACCTCGCGTCGTTCACGGCGGCGTCGTCAGTGGCAACTACTTTGACGTAATGGGTCTGCGTCCTGTTCTCGGCCGTCTCGTCGGACCTCAAGACGGCGGCGCCGACGCCCCCGGCGTCATCGTGTTGACCCATCGTTTCTGGTCCACCGTTTACAAAAAAGATCCGAATGTGATCGGCAAGACCGTTCGGCTCAGCAGCCTTGGCGATCGTTCCGCTACAGTCATCGGCGTCCTTGAACCCTCGGTGCCCTATCCCGCGGAGACAGAGATCATCGGCAACCTGGTCATCAGCCCGCATCACCTTTCCGCCACGATGGTCACCGGCCGCATCCATCGCATGACCGAGCTGTTCGGGAAGCTTGCGCCCGGCGCCACTCTCGACCAGGCTCGCAACGAGTTGCGAACCGTATACGCCTCGATGGAGAAAGACCATCCCGATGCGTATCCCGATAACGGCGGCTACCGCATCGACGCGAAGATGCTTCGCGATGAGATCACTTCCGGCGCGCGCACCGTTCTGCTCGTCCTTCTTGCTGCCTCCGGGCTCGTCTTCATCATCGCCTGCTCGAACGTTGCCAACCTGATTCTCGCGCGGACGGTTCGCCGCGAAGGCGAGTTGGCCGTCCGTGCGGCGCTAGGCGCGAGCACTTGGACACTGCGGCGCATGTTGTTAGCCGAAAGCCTGCTGCTCTGTGGCGCGGGCGCAGCAATCGGCGTACTTATCGCGCAGCCATTGGTCACCATCCTGGCCCGATACGCCTCGCGCTTCTCCGTTCGCGCGTTGGATTTGACGGTTGATTTCAGCCTGCTCTGGGTGGGAGTGGCGCTGGCAATAGTCGCGGCGGTGATTTTGGCATTTGTGCCGCGGCTGCCGTCGGCGAACTCGTCGAATGGCATGAACCTCGCCAGCGGCAGCGTCCGCATCACCAGCAGCACCGGCCGCCGCCAGCGGGCCTTTGCAGTCACGCAAATCGCAGCGTCTTTCGTGCTGTTGGCGGGCGCATGTATGTTGATCACTACGCTGCTCGCGTTGCAAAGGACCCAGAGCGGCATGGATACGCGTCGCGTCCTGGCCATCGACGTTCCGGCGCCGTCCAACGGAGAAACGCCTCAGCAAGTCGTCGATTTTTACAAGGAATCGGTACGTCAAATCGATGCGCTACCCGGCGTCACCGAGACGGCTGTCGGGATGATCGCTCCCTGGCGTGATGCTGGCGGCGGCTTCGGTATAGGTTTGCAATTCTCTGGTGATGGTCATGTCCATGGCAAAGATGATCCTCGCGCGCTGTGGCGTACCATCTCTCCCGGCTTTTTCAGCGCGCTGGGCGTTCCCATTATTGCCGGGCGCGATTTCAACGCACTCGATGACCAGACTCACGAGCCGGTCGTGATCGTCAGCGCCACTCTCGCACAGCAGATGTTTCCTGGTCAGGATCCGATCAACCGGCATGTCTATTGGACCGATCCGGTGCTCGAGTTCCTTCCCGGCACGGCGAGCGAAAAGGCGCGAGTTACTTCCCCGCACCGCATTATTGGTGTCGCCGCCGATATGGACGACGAACACATCGTCCCGGTGCCCACCTCCACCGTTTACGGCTCGTTTGCCGACGGCGGAATGTTCGGCGGCCACCTGTTCATCCACACAACCGGAAATCCATATGCGCTGGTAACGCCGGTGACGAAAATCATACGGCAGATGTCCGCCGATGAACCCGTGGAGAACGCCGCCACGCTGGAAGACATCCGCGCAAAAGTTCTCGCGCCAGACCGTCTGAACTCCCTGGTCTTTGGCGTGTTCGCAGGGGTCGCGCTGCTGATTGCCGTCGTTGGCGTCGCGGGCGTACTGGCGTTTTCTGTTAGCGCACGGACACGCGAATTCGGCATCCGCTTGGCGCTTGGGTCACAGCCGGGAAATCTGCTCAGAGGTGTTGTCACCCAAGGCGTCGTGATGGCTGGCGTTGGCGTTCTGGCGGGCGCGGCATTCGGGTTCGTTGTTGCGCGCGTGGCAGGCAGTTATTTTGGCGACTTGAAAATGCCGGGGGTTTTGCCCGTGATCGTTTCTGCGGCGGTGCTGTTAGGCGCGGCGGTAGTCGCTTCGATGCTGCCGGCGGCACGCGCCGCTCGCGTCGACGTCATGCAAGCGCTGCGCTCGGAATGATTTTCCCGGCGCGCCCAAGATTCCTGTAAGTCGACACGTGCAAGATAAACAGGCGTATGCGACGGCCCCGTCGGGGTGGTACACGCGGTCGTTGCGCTTACCGGGCAAGCGTGCCCCCGAGCCGCGCAACCGGCCAAAGTAATTGTTATGTTGCAATGACGCGCGGTTTCAAGTTATTGGTTTTATGTTCGAAGACATGCTGCTCAATCCGAGCCGAAAATGAGAAATCTAATCTTCGCAATCAACATTACCCTAGATGGCTGCTGCGACCACACCAAAACAATCGCCGATGAAGAACTACTTGAATATTATACACACCTCATTCGAGATGTTGACCTACTCGTCTTTGGCCGTAAAACCTATCAATTGATGGTTCCTTATTGGCCCGATATCGCAAAAAACCATTCTGAGACAAAAGCAGAGAACGAATTTGCCGACACATTTGACTCCATCAACAAAATTGTTTTTTCACAATCATTAGATAGCGCTGAAGGGAAAAATACGAGAATTGTTCGCGCGAAGCTGCAAGACGAAATACTAAAGTTGAAACAGGAGCAGGGCAAAAATATTCTAATCGGCGGTGTAAGTATTCCGTCACAACTTATAGAGCTTGGTCTAGTTGATGAATATCATTTCGTCGTTCAGCCGATAGTTGCAGGAGAAGGGAGACGGTTGTTAGAAGGTATTAGCCTGGAGAAATTACAATTAAAACTTGTTGAGTCCAAGATTTTCAAATCAGGATGTGTTGCGCTTCGTTACTTGAAACAGTGACAGAAACCGATTAGCCGAAACTTGCGCGTCAATAATCCTTATCTCCTTTATGCACCTTACTTTTCGATAGTGCCCGTTTTCTGCCGTCCTTACTGAAGGCGTATGTGAGGATAGGGTCTGAGATGCTGAATCTGCGTTTCGGTTTAAGTGCAAACGTAAGACACTGACGATCTGATTAGGACGGGCCGACAAACACCACTCCCTACTGCTTAGGAGATTTCATTTTCCAATGTTTTCCAATTACAGCTTGAAATCGAAGCTAAGTGCCGCCGGCCCAACGCGTATAGTAAACTTCCCAAGCTATCGGTGAGGTTTCGATTCCCTTCTCCCGCTCCAGATTTTCCGCGAGTTAAGCAACCGATTTGTTTCGTTGGTTTTTCCGTGTCCAGAACTCAAAATGCGGTTTTGCCGGGAGGCGAATTTCTATTTCCAGGCCACCGGCGCAGCCATTACGTGCGCAAATGCTGCCGCCGTAAATGATCGCGATTCTTTGCGCGATCGATAGTCCTAGACCAGTTCCGCCGGTCTCATGCTCGCGAGCTTCTGTCACTCGGTAGAAAGGTTCAAAAATGCTACTGAGCGTCTCCTCCGGCACGCCATCGCCGTGGTCAGCGACAAGGATTCGCGCCGAATCCGGGCCGCTTCCAGCAATATCCAGTGAGATGGCGACTTCTGTCTGCGGTTTCGTATAGTGAACTGCGTTCCGCACTACATTTTCGATGCAGCTCCGCAAGAGCGCTGGATCTCCTTTTAACCAACAATCGTCGGCATGCGAGATCATCACGGATTTTCCATCTTCTTTCACTTCGAACCGTGCATCCTCGGCTACAGCTTCCACGATCGAGCGAAGGTTCACCGGCATCTCGCTTTTACGGTCGTCACCCATCTGCAGACGCGTCAACGTCAGAATCTGCCCGATCAACGTATCCAGGCGATCCAAATCCGCTTGCATCCGCTCTACAGCATCGGTCTCACCACGACGAACAAGCTCGAGGGATACACCTAAACGAGTGAGCGGCGACCGTAATTCGTGGGAGATGTCTCCGAGCAGCTCCTGTTGTTTCCGCAGAAGGGCTTGAATCCGATCAGCCATCTTGTCGAAGTCCCGCGCGAGGTCGCCCAATTCATCTTTGCGCGAACCTATGGCCGGAGACGCCCGCACCGAAAGATCTCCATCCGCGATCCTGCCCGCCACGCTTTGCAAAGTACGGATCGGTGTCGCGAGATGGCGCGCGAGGAGTAGGCAAAGCATTGCGCCGACCAGAGCGGGCAATAGCCATTTCAGAATGGTCGTTTCGAGAGCTCCGCCCAGCACAAAACCGTACGGAACGAGCACCTTAGCGACCAGAATGTATCTTCCTTCGGGGCGGTCGTCCACCGAAGCGCCGGTCCAAAGCAGGCCGATGTGAAATTGGGTCTGTCCAGTGGCCCGCGCTTCTGCGAGAACTTTCTCCGCGCCAGGGGGCACGCCGCGGCCCAGGATGTCGTGACCCTGGGGATCAAGCAAAGTCGATTGTAGGAACGAAGCGTCCTGAATCCTTTGTAAATATTCCGCAAGTCTGTCCTTTCCGCCGTACTCGTAGATGATCACGGCACTGCGCGCATACTGGTCTAGCACCCCAATCATCCAGCTCGGCCCCAGCGATTGCACGTGCGAGACGACTGTGATCAGAAATACTGCCGCGCTGGTGACACCCGTGGCCAATAAGAACCACAGAAAAATTTTCGAGTAGATCCCGCGAATCATTGACGCTCCTGAATGATTTCGCCGGTGTAGACGTAACCCGTGCCACGCACGTTCTGAATACGTTCGACTTTGCCTACATGCGAACCTAGTTTCTTGCGCAGATTGCTGATGTGATTATCGATGCTGCGATCGAAGAATCCGACCGCACGTCCCAGAGCCGCCTCCGCGATCTCATCTCGAGAAAGAACTTTGCCTGCTGAATGAACCAGCAATAGAAGAATGTCGAACTCTGCCCCCGTCAAGGCAACTGCTGCGCCATCGCGAACGGCCCTCCGCTGACTGCAGTCTATTTGCAGGTCGCCGATCGCGATCACTTCCTTCGGCGCCACACCGTTCTTCCGCCTGAGAACGGCGCGCATTCGCGCCACAAGTTCCCGAGGATTGAACGGCTTGGGCAAATAATCGTCTGCGCCGCGCTCAAGTCCTGCAATGCGGTCCGCTTCATCGCCGCGCGCTGTGAGCATAATTACGGGCACTTGCGAAGTAAGGCGAATGCGTCGCAACACTTTGCGGCCGTCTCCGCCCGGCAGCATCACGTCCAGAATGACGAGCTCGTACTGGCCTTTAAGGGCCTGTCGGACGCCTGAATCTCCGTCGTGGACGGCTTTGACCTCGAAACCATCCATGCTCAGCAGCCGCTTGAGTGAAGAGCACAGCTCCACGTCATCGTCGACGAGCAATACGGGGGTCAATTTCACGCTCGCGAGGTTCCCCGGTGATTTTTGCTGCGAGCTCATGTTAGACGCATGATCACGCCGCGTCTCCTGGCACCGAGAAGGATCCACCCCGGACGCGGACTTCGACTTTTTAACACAATACAGGACACAACGTTGTAAGGAAGTGTCTAGATCTCGACGACCTTACATCGCGAAAATCCAGCGTGTCCGCGACACTTCCTTACACTTGAGCATTCTTTTTCTTACTACCATTCGAATCGAGGTGAGACCTGAATGCCTCGAATCTAGGCGACTCCGAACCTAAAGGGAAATGAAACTAAAAAGGGGAAACCGCAAATGAAAAAACTGATGATGGCAGTCCTCGTTTTTTCAGTCCTGACCACCGTGGCGCACGCGCAAGCCACTCCGGTCGCCGACGTCGCCGGGGGATTTTCGGTTATCCAAGTCGCCAAAAGCTTCAACGTTACCGCATACGGCGGCAGTGGCTCGGTCGCCCTGAATGTTAACAATTGGCTTGGAGCGGTCGGTGACTTTGGAATCTATTATGCTTCTC
Source organism: Acidobacteriota bacterium (assembly GCA_013287135.1). Lineage (GTDB taxonomy): Bacteria > Acidobacteriota > Terriglobia > Acidiferrales > UBA7541 > Palsa-295. The sequence goes on from JABDEK010000022.1 coordinate 32,638, forward strand.
CCTTCGCGCCGGGGCCGGCCGCTGGGACGTACACCTTTGGCCCGCGCTTTTCCTATCGTCATTGGGGAAGATTTACTCCATTTGCCCAGGCGCTCCTGGGCGGGGTGCGCTACGCGAACAACGGGCTCGCGTTCGGCGCAGGCGGGGGCGCTGACATTGGACTCGATAACGGCGGACGATTTGCGCTGCGGCCGCAAGTGGAATACTTCGGCTTCCGCGCGAACGGCAACACGACGGACACGGTTCGTTTCTCCGTCGGCGTCGTGTTTCGCATCGGAAAAAAGTCTTAAGGGCTCGGGGTCTCACCGTAGGGCCGCACCTGTCAGCGGATACGTCTGAATGGTCGTAAAGAGTGCGATCCGGGACGTGCCGCAAAAACGACAAAACGCGCAACCGTCTATGCATCCGTGTGTTAAACCCTATCTATGGGCGCTCGGCGCAGGATCGGACGATTTATCCCCGTATTGAAAAGCGCGCTGGCAATTCAGATCCTCGCTCTGGCCGCCGTGATATGGGCTCAGCAAGGGCCCACGATTTCGAGCCGAGTCAATATTGTCACGCTTTTCGCGACAGTTCATGATGCAGATGGGAAAGTGGTGAAGAATCTAACGCGAGACGATTTTGTATTGCTGGAAGACGGCGTGCCGCGGAAGATCGATTATTTTGCGCAAGAGTCGGACCTTCCTCTCACCCTAGGCCTTCTGGTTGACACCAGCCGGAGCCAGACGGGAGTTCTGGAGCAGGAGCGGCGCGCGAGCTATACATTTTTGGATCAAGTCCTACGCCAGAGCGATCAGGCATTTGTCGTCCACTTTGATATCCAGATCGCAACATTGCAAGGCCCCACATCATCCCGCAACGATCTCGAAGTGGCACTGGGGCGGCTGAGCATTCCCGACCGTAACTCGACCCTTATTTACAGCGCGATCAAAGACACTTCGGAAGATTTGATGAGCCGGCTGAAGGGACGAAAGGCGTTCATCCTGCTTTCAGATGGGGTGCCGTTCAAGGAGCCTACATCCATCACAACGGCAATCGAATTCGCGCAGCGAGCGGATACTATCATCTACGCGATTCGCTTTTCCGATCCCGTCCCATTTTCCCGTCCCGTCTTAGGCGCGATTCTCGCCATGGCGAGCGAGCGCGGCAAGCAAGGGTTGCACCGTATGGCCAGTGAAACCGGCGGAACTTACTTCGAGGTCACAAACAGCCAGTCCATTGAGGACATCTACTCGCAGATTGAGGAAGCGCTTCGCAACCACTACAGCATCGGATACACGCCGGGGCGTTCGGAACCGGATGGAAAATATCACAAGATTAAGTTGACTACGAAAGATCGCCATCTGATCGTCAACACCAGGGCGGGATATTATGCCAAGTGATGTTTTAGTTTAGATTCATCTTCGCTCGTTCCCAAGCTTTCCCCCGCCATCTCCGGCTCCGGAAATCTCTCCTTTTACCTTCCCCGTCCTATTTTCGCGGTTCACAGTCACGTTTCTGGATTACTTCTGGCGTTCTTTGCGGAGCTGTTCGAAGATTTTGTTGGCCCAGGCGGGGGCCTCGGGGCCCTGCTCGAAGTTGACTGTTTTTCCCAGAGCTAATCTCCAGCGAAGCAGCCACGAAATTCCCGTGTTGCCAACATAATGGTCAGGCGTGGCATAAGCGGGGTCGGCCATCACCTGATCCAGCGACACGAATTTGTAGCCGCGGTGCTCCAGTTTGGTCAGCAAAGCATCCAAACATTCCACATTCAGTTGGTTATCGTGAATCAGAAGAACTTGCGGGACTTCGCGGCTGAAAAGATCGCGCGACAGGCCCTCGGAATAATCGAACGTAGTGTCCACGTATTCGAGATATTCCTTCTTGGCACGCGCGGCCATTTTCTTGTCTTTTTTTTCGACGGCGTACCCCAGCACATCGTTGAAAACGTAATCAGCATCTTCCACCGTGACCGGCGCGATGGTGTAGCCTCTCTCTTTCAGGAAAGCCTCAAACGCTGTCTTGGCCTCGGCCGTCGGCCCAGTGTTCAGGTAGGGATGCCGGAAATATTTGTCCGTTTGTCCAATCCCTTTTAGCAGAGCGGTCGTGACCACTTGGCCTTCGATGGTCTCGTCCTCGTATTTCGCCAACGGCGTGATCTGAAAATCCGCATGAGAGAAGGTGTGATTGCCCAAGGCAAGGCCTGCATCCAGCCACATCTCCAGTAACTCGGCGCGAGCGTCGCGTTCGTTCTGCACCTGGAGCTTTCGTTCGTTTACGAAGCCGATGGCCCAGGCGTGATGCGATTTCAGTATCGCAGGAATGGCGCGATTGATTTTCTGCAGTTCTTTTAAGTCGCCCATGGCAAAGTCATTCCCAACGATCGCGCCCGGTAAATCGTCAACGGTGATGGCGACGGTGCGCTGAGGTGGCGCTGCGCTTTGGGCACCATTGCTTCTGTTCAGAAGTCCGGCGAACGCCGCAAGAATCAGAACGAAAATCAGAAGCAGCTTTCTCTCACGCATCGATTCTTCCCTGTAGCTTCGGAATTTGACCAAGCCTGGCAGGCTGACTGGAAGTTGATCCAGTCTGTCGTAAGGTTATTTTAAAATCGTTGAGAGGATGCTTCACGCGATGGCCTGTGGGATTGCTTTCTTCCATCTTCCTTGCGCTTTCAGGATAAGCTCGACCACTTCTCGCGCGGCGCCCCTCCCCCCCGGCACGGTTGTAATGTAATGTGCGGCGCGTTTCACTTCGACTGCTGCGTCGCCCACCGCAACGGCTAGTCCGGCACGGGCGAGAATGGGGAGATCCGGAAGGTCGTCGCCGATGTAGGCTACTTCTTCATCCGTCACGCCGGCGCGTATCAGGATGGCTTTGTAGGATTCCAGTTTCTTGGGCTGTCCCTGAATTACGAATTCCATTCCCATTTCTCGCGCGCGACGCGTGGTCGCGGGAGAGTCGCGTCCGGTGATCACTCCCGTGCGGATGCCCATGATGCTGGCCAGCTTCACTCCCGCGCCGTCATGCGGATCGAACACTTTCATCTCTGCGACGCTGCCGTCTGGGAATCCTTGCAAGCAAACTACGCCCGGCGTCAAAGTGCCGTCCACATCCATCAGCAGAACACGGATTCGTTTTGCGCGACGTAAAACTTTTGCCGGGAATTTAATTTCGCGAATCATCATTCGGTCCTCGTTTCACAAACAGCTAAAAAAACAAACCGTTCTTCGCGGTGCTCCTCAGGGCGACGATGCGCATCGTCAAAACAATTGCAAGGTCCACAAATCGTGGATGTGCACTACTCCCTGCAAGCGGTTGGCGGAATCCACCACGAGCACCGAAGTGATTTTCTTTTCTTCCATCAGGCGCAGAGCGCTCGCAGCAAGCTCGGTGCGCGGAATGGTCACGGGGTTTTTCGTCATGCAATCGGCGGCGGTCAGACCCAACACATTTTCTTTTTTCTTCAACATGACGCGACGCAAGTCTCCATCTGTAATCACTCCAAGCACGCGTCCATCCGCTTCGACGACAGCGGCCAGGCCGAGGCCTTTGCGGCTCATCTCATAGATCACATCGGGCATCTTCGCTGTCGGCAGTACCCGCGGCACATCTTCGCCGGAGTGCATCAGGGCTTCGACGCGGCGCAATTTTTTTCCGAGACGGCCGCCGGGATGCAACGCGGCAAAATCCTCTTCCTTGAATCCGCGTCGCTCGAGCAACGATATGGCGAGCGCATCGCCCATGGCGAGCGCGGCAGCAGTGGAGGCAGTAGGCGCAAGATTCAACGAGCAGGCTTCTTCTTTCACCGCGATGTCCAGAACAATGTCGCTTGCGCCGGCAAGAGTGGAGCGCGGATTAGCGGTGAGCGTGATGATATGCACTCCCAATCGCTTTACCGCTTCCATCAACTCGACCAGCTCTTCTGTTTCTCCACTGGACGAAATCGCCAGCAAGACATCGGCGGCAGTCAGCATGCCCAAATCGCCGTGAAGCGCTTCAGCGGCGTGGAGAAAAAGTGATGGAGTGCCAATGCTTGCGAAGGTGGCGGCGGTTTTTCGTCCAATCAGGCCGGACTTGCCCATGCCGGTGACCACCACGCGGCCCTTGCACGCATATAAAAGTTCAACGGCCTTTTCGAAGCGTTCGTCGAGACGATCGATCAACCCGGCAATGGCTTCGGATTCAATTCGCAACACGCGCTTGGCGGTGACCAGACTCATTTCGTATCCCATGCGCGAACGAGTGTCGAAATTTTCAAGATTTTTTCCAGCAGCGGACGGAACTGTGCGAGAGGCAGCGCGTTGGAGCCATCGGAGAGCGCCTGAGCGGGATTGTCGTGCACTTCTAGAAAAATCCCGTCGGCGCCAGCAGCGGTTCCTGCGCGTGCGAGCGGCTCGATGAATTCGGGCTGGCCACCGCTAGATTTGCCTTCCCCACCGGGCAATTGCACGGAGTGCGTCACGTCGAAAACGACTGGGTAGCCTAGTTTCTTCATGATAGGAAAAGAGCGCATATCGACAACAAGATTTTGGTAGCCGAAGGAGCTGCCGCGTTCGGTGAGAATAATTTTCTCATTTCCGGTGCTGGCGATTTTTTCGGCGGCGTTGCCAATTTCCCAAGGTGAGAGAAACTGGCCCTTCTTCACGTTGACGACGCGGCCGGTGCGGCCTGCGGCAATCAGCAAATCCGTTTGGCGGCAGAGGAACGCTGGAATCTGGAGGATGTCGCAAACTTCGGAAGCAGGACCCACTTCCGAGAGGTCGTGCACATCGGTAAGAATCGGCAGGCCAGTCTCTTTCTTTATTTTTTTCAGGATGCGAAGACCCTCCTGCAAGCCGGGTCCGCGGAACGAAGAGAGCGAGGTGCGATTCGCTTTGTCGTAAGACGCTTTGAAAATGTAGGGAATGCCCAGTTCGGAAGTGATGGCTCCCAGGCGTTCCGCCATGCTGGCGGCGTGGGCTTCGCTCTCGATCACGCAAGGGCCTGCGATCAAAAAGAGGGACGTTTTGGCGCCGAAGCGAATTTTTCCGATTTCGAAGCTGCGCGGCGTCGGCATGGAATCGGCTAGAAATTGTCTCTCGCGGTGCTTTCGAATTGTGAATGAAGAGGCAAAACGCTTGGCGCGCTGTATGCGGTTGTGGCCCCTGGTAGAAATCTCGCTCTTGTTTGTTTTGAGTAACTTACCTCGCATTCTATATTTTGTGCAGTCCCGGGTAGAAATCCTGTGATACGGCTGAAAGTTGGGGGCACAAAGCTAGCTGGAAGCTCTAGGTTTGAGGCGGTATTTAGCGACGGGGGGTCCAAAAGAACGGAGCGCACAACGGCTGGCTTTGGCTTTCCGAATTTAATCACGCCGAACGCTAGCACGTGATTCGCTGAAATTCAAGGAGTCGTGTGTGTGCGGTACCGGTACCGACTTGAATTTTATTCGATCTGATCTGAGAAAAATTATCTTGCGTGGCATAAGGTTGTTGACTATACGGTACACCGGCTCATAGACTTTCCTGCCCGGCCTTTCGCCTCAAAATCTTGGAGGAAGCGATGATTGAAACAAAGGTACTCGTGCGTCTGTTTGCAATTCTAGCATTGGCATTTTTTGGCGGCGTGTTTAGCCAACCTGCGCAAGCTGGGACGATTGCAGTGGGAAGCTGCAAGAAAGGAGTTACGTTCTATCCCACCATCCAAAAGGCGGTGAATGCAGCTCCTGCTGGCTCAGTCATTGACATTTGTCCTGGCACTTATCAAGAGCAGGTCTCCATTACCAAGAATTTGACGCTCATCGGTATTTCATCGGGAACCGCGGATGCGCCAACTGTGGCGCCACCTTCGGGAGGTTTGGTGGCCAATGCGACCGATCCCTCAGGCGGTGGCCCGGTGGCGGCGCAGATCGTTGTGAGCTCGCCGGCGACTAGCGTGACCATCCAACGGCTTACTGTGGATGGAAAGGGCAATAAGCTGACCGGTTGCGATGGATCCGGCAGTAGCGTACCTCTAATGGTGGGCATTTACTTCCAGAAGGTTTCCGGAACCATCACACAAAATGCCGTCAGAAACCAATTGCAAGACACGGCGGACCAAAGTTGTCCGAACGGGTTAGGAATTTACGTTGAGAGCGGCGGTGGCGCAACGACAACCGTGAACGTATCGAACAATACGGTCCGCAGTTATCAGCAAAATGGCATCACTGCCAACGGCTTCGGCGATGGAAGCGCGGGACCAAGCGTCACGATCGAAAACAATACAGTGGACGGCGCAGCGTCCACCGGCACCGCGGCGAAGAATGGAATTCAGGTGGGTTTCGGAGCGACCGGAAAAGTAACAGGTAATACGGCCATCGACAACATATGGTCCGGCGATTCAAGCAGCGATAACGGGGACGCAGGAGTGGGAGTGCTGGTGATAGCGTCCACCGGCATTACTGTGTCTAACAATACGATTGGAAATACGCAGTTCGGAATCGTGACGGAAAGCGCTGGCACCGGTTTTCTGGCCGACGACGCGACCATCACTGGAAATAAAATCATTGGAACGCAAATTTTCGACGGAATCGATCTGTGTAGTAATGGAAACACCGCAACTGGTAATGAACTGAACAGCAGCACCGAGGCTGCTATTCACCTGGATGATAGCTGCGGGTCCACAGGCAACAAGAACACAATAAATAGCAACACCATCAACGAAGCTTGTGCCGGAGTTCTGACCGGTTCTGGGACTAGCGGCAACGTGGATACTCCGAATACAATGTTCAATGTTATCAACACGGTTCTGGCAGGCGACAGTTGTACTACGCTGCAAAACGAAGGCACGAGCGCTCAGGCCGCTTCCAGCGGCGTGAAGCGCGGCGTGGCTCGCATTGCACCTTACCCCCCAAAGCGGTAAAGCTTCTGACAGTTCAGCACTTGGAGCATTCCGGGGCGTAGCGCTTGCTTGCTATTTCCCCGGAATGAACCTAACTCGCTAGTACTCTCAGTCCCATGACCACGAAGTGCTTATGTTAATAAGTTTAAAATTTCAGCTATTAACAGTTGACCTTTGAATATACATCAGCTATAACACCGGCTCCCCCATTCTGTACAAAACTTAAAAATTCGGAGGATTTATGAAAATTAGGAAGAAACTGCTGCGCACAACTATGATTGTCGCAGCAGGATTAGTTGCATGTTTTGCCACACCCCGCGCTCAAGCAAATACGCTTTACGTCGGTAGCTGCCACGCCGGCAGTTACGCGACAATCACGTTAGCGCTTGCGGCAGCTACGCCGGGAACAGTTATTGACGTATGCCCTGGAACCTATGCCGAGCAGCTCACGATCGCCGGACCTGGTCTCGACAACATAACCCTCCAAGGCATCCCGTATACGCATTCCGGCGTGACGACATATGCAGCAGTGATCGTCCCGCCAGCGGGTGGCTTACAACCAATGGGCACAATCTTCGATACGGATAACGGTCCGGGGAGTGCGCTTCCTCAGATCCTGATATTAAATGCCACGGGAGTCACCATCTCGCACATCACGGTGGATGCCCAGAGCAACCAAAGTTGCGGCAGCGGTTTGCTAATTGGAATCTATTACCAAGATTCGAGCGGGACGGTTACCGATAGCGTTGCGCGTAATCAGAACGAAGGCGGTGGAAATGGCGACCAGTGCGGCTGGGGGATCGCTATAGAAAGTGATGGTACCGGGCCGTCCGCCACACCAACCCTTACCGTTTCTAACAGTTCCGTACACAACTTTCAGAAAAACGGAATCGTTGCTCGTGGAAACAATTCGACAGCGCCAAACCTGATAGCGACAGGCAACACCGTAATTGGTGTTGGTCCGGTTCCGGGCAACGCAGCTCAAAACGGAATTGAAGTAGCGTTCGGTGCAACGGGAACCGTCAAGGCCAATTATGTGGCCGATGTGCTCTACGCCACCAATAGTTCCGCAGGCACCGGGATCCTCTTTTATGCTTCATCCGGGTCGCCTGTTGCCGAAACCAATACGGTAGACAGTGCAAATATCGGAATCGGGATTAACTATGACTCGGGTTTTGGAGGAGGCGGGAGCGGCGCAACCATAAGCACGAACCACATCGGCGGAAGCCTGATGCTTGAGGGAATCGATCTTTGCGGCAATAACGAGATCGCCGAAGGCAACGTAATCTACAACAGCACCAACGCCGGAGTGTTCCTAGACAATTCGTGCGGTGGTACTAGCGGAAGCAATGAGACGGTAAAGAGCAATGTGATTAATGAAGCCTGCGCTGGACTATTGCTAGGCACGGGCGGCAGCAATACAACAGCTCCAAATACGTATCTCAACGACACGTTCGAGACGGTGTCAGGTGACACATGCACACCACCGGCGATGGCGTTAAAAGCGAACCTAACTGGAAACTCGACGGGACAACACGCGAAGTCTCGGCCTTAGCGGTCGTTCTATCATGAAGCCGTTCTAAGTCTAAAACGTGCTGGGGTGCGGGCGGCAACCAACCCGCACCTCGGTGCGCATCATCTAGAGTTTCTCCTCAAATTCTGTGCGTGCCTCGTTCACGTGACTCCTGAAAAACGCAAATTTTTGACGGAATCGTAATCTCGAAGTACTCCCCGTGCTATTACCAGGTAACTAGAAAATTCACAGATTATTAATGTAAACAAGAACACACCTACGGTAGAACCTTGGGTCCCTCAAAGCACCGCAAACTAAAACTGGAGGAAGTTATGAACATAAAGAAGGCACTGTTGCGCACAACTATGATTGTCGCAACAGGGATGGTCGCATTTGTAGGCACGGCAATGGCCCAAGCTAATACCGTTCAGGTGGGTGGATGCAGATCGAATCTCGCGAATTACCCGACTATTCAGGCGGCAGTCACCGCAGCCCCAGCAGGAGGGACCGTTGACGTCTGCCCTGGCACCTATCCCGAGCAGGTGGCGATTGCCCAGCAATTGACCATCATCGGCATTACTTCGGGCACGAACGACGCGGCAGTGATAGTTCCCCCGACAAGCGGGATGGTCCAATCCGGAACAGATATTAATGGGAACCCGGTGTACGCACAGATATTTGTTTCGAACGTACCGGCTGGAGTCACACTCTCGCATTTGATAGTCGATGGCACCGGCAACAACGTGGCCGGTTGCGGCAATCTCTTAGAAGGCATCTATTACCAGGACGCCTCCGGAGTGATTACCGATGACGTCGTACGGAATCAATATCAGACTGATTTCACCGACTTCGGCGGGTGCCAGAATGGCTTGGCTATCAACGTGGAGAGTAACAACAGCTCGCCAGCGATCACCATTTCCAACAACTATGTGAGCAGCTACCAGAAGAATGGGATTACCGCTAGCGGTCCATCTACTGCATCCTTCGGACCGTCCGTTACGATCCAGGGAAATTATGTTGTGGGTTTGGCGGCGACGGCGATGAACTGGATACCAAACGCTCCGGCTGGGGAAAACGGTATACAGGTGGGATTTGGAGCCTCCGGTAAAATTGCGTCGAACAACGTGATCGATGATATATGGGAATCAGACACCAGCAGCGATACTGGAGACGCTGCGTCGGGAATTCTCGTGTACGCCTCTACCGGCATCACAGTGTCGGGCAACATCGTGGGCAGCACCCAGTTTGGCATCGCCATTGTGACGGGATCCACCCTGGCAGATGGCGCAGTAGTAACCGGCAACAAAGTATTCGGAACACAGCTGTTCGATGCGATCGATCTTTGCAGCAACGGCGATGAGGCCCAAGGTAACTTTCTATACGGCAACGCTGAATCCGGAGTCCATGCAGACAGTACATGCGGCAGCACCGGCACCGGCGCGACCATCAAGGGCAACGTAATAAGCGGTTCTTGTGCCGGCGTGCTAAATGGCGGAGGTGGCGCAGTGGGTTCGAACACTTACCTGAATGACACTCACACCGTTCTGTCAGGTAATTCGTGCCCAGTGAGTGCGGGCGGCACGGCAATCAAACAAGCGGCGTCGGCGCAGAAGTCTCAATCACGCCCACGTCCTTCACCCTTCATTCCGGGTGGCAAGAAGTAACTAAATAGAGTAGGGTTTAACGCGCGCCGAGTTGAGGAGAATACTTCTCATCTCGGCGCGTTCAGTTCTAAATCCATCCTGGCTTACCTATCCTTAATGGTCGAAAGCGGGCCTCTGCGAACGCATCTTCGAGCGCGCTAGACTTCCCGACGAGCGTTCTTAGCGTCTTGACACGTGGCGGTTAAGAGCGAAAATGGCGGCATGGCACACGAACTGACTACTTCCTACGTTAAGGACTCCACTGGAGTTTTTCGCTACTACAAGAAGCTCGCGGAGCGCGCGATGGCGCAGTGTCCGGACGACGCGCTTTTTACCGCGCTGGATGCGGAATCGAACTCGATCGGCATCATCGTGAAGCATATGGCTGGCAACATGCGTTCGCGATGGAAGGATTTTCTCACTACCGACGGCGAGAAACCTGACCGGGATCGCGACTCGGAGTTTGAAGCGCCGCCAAAGACACGCGCCGAGATGATTGCAATGTGGGAAGGCGGCTGGAAATACGTTTTCGATGCGCTGGAGCCGCTTACGGACGCGGAATTGACCCGCACAGTCACCGTTCGCTCGAAGCCGCATTCGGTGATGCAGGCGATTACGCGCCAGGTGACGCACTACGCGTATCACGTAGGCCAAATTTCGTTCCTGGCGAAACATTTTGTAACGAAGTCCGGAAGAAAATGGGAATCGCTCACCATCCCGCGAGGCCAATCAAAACAGGCCTCTGCAAACATTGCGTCAGGGCAGAGACCAGATCATTGGATGGGCGAGAAATGATTCGACTCCAAGCTGGGGATTAGGCTATCCGCTCACGAAAACGACGCAAGACCAGATCCCTCTCTGCGCCTCTCGCCCTTCCCTTCGCGGAGGAAAGACAAAGTCACGCGACTCTACGACTCGGGCTGACAACATTCAGGAGAACGCGTTAATCGGCGGGGTTGATAGCGCGAGATTCGGCGGGAGTTTTGCCGAGGCGCTGGTGGCGGTTTTCGACGCTGGCACGAATGAATGCCGCGAACAATGGATGCGGCGCCAGGGGCTTGGATTTAAATTCAGGGTGGAACTGGCAACCGACGAACCAGGGATGGTCGGGAGCCTCGACGATTTCCACGTACACGCCGTCGGGCGTGCGTCCGGTGATGCGGAATCCGGCGCGAGTCAAGGTGTCTTCGTATTCGCAATTGAATTCGTAGCGATGGCGATGGCGCTCTGAAATTTCCAACTGGCCATACGCTTTGTGCGCGAACGAGCCGGGCTGCAATTTGCATTTCCAGGAGCCCAGGCGCATGGTGCCGCCCATTTCGTCCACGCCGAGAAGCTCGCGCAATTTATATATCACGCGATTGGGAGTGCTGGGGTCGAACTCCGTGCTGTCAGCATGCTCGATATGCGAAACGGTGCGCGCGTATTCAATAGTGGCGCATTGCATCCCCAGGCAAATTCCAAAGAATGGAATCTTTTTCTCGCGCGCGTAGGTGATGGCGTGAACCATTCCGGCGATCCCGCGCTTGCCGAAACCGCCGGGAACCAGAATGCCGTCCACGTGGCGCAGCATGCGCTCGGCAGTGGCGGGCGAGTCGATATCTTCAGCTTCAATCCACTCGACGACGACGCGATGCTTGTTGGCCAAGCCGCCGTGTCCTAAAGCTTCGCGCAAACTTTTGTAGGCGTCTTCGAGTTGAACGTACTTCCCTACCACGCCGATGCGCACTTCGCCTTGCGGATGCTCCAAATTTTCGAGCATGGCCAGCCAGCGGCTCAGGTCTCGAGGCGGAGCGTTCAGGTGCAGCAAGCGCAAAATTTGTTCGTCGAGGCCTTCGGCAGCCAGCGACATGGGAACTTCGTAGATATTGTTCACGTCGGGTGCGGAGATCACGCAAGATTCCGCCATATTGCAGAAAAGCGCGATTTTCGATTTCAGGTCGCTGCCGAGTTGGCGATCGCTGCGGCAAATCAAAATGTCAGGCTGGATCCCGATGCTTAGAAGTTCTTTCACGCTGTGCTGGGTGGGCTTGGTCTTCAGTTCGCCCGCGGTGGGAATAAACGGCACGAGTGTGAGATGAACGAAGATTACGTTTTCGGGGCCGAGTTCCAAACGCATCTGGCGGATAGCTTCCAGAAACGGCAAAGATTCTATGTCGCCAACGGTGCCGCCAATTTCAACGATCACAACGCCTGGCGCATCCGGGCCGCTTGAAACTTTGCGGAAGGCAGCTTTAATTTCGTCGGTGACGTGCGGAATCACCTGGACCGTTTTCCCGAGATAATCGCCGCGACGTTCTTTCGTGATAATCGATTCGTAGATTCGGCCGGTGGTCCAATTGTGATCGCGCGTTAAGTGCGCGTTGGTGAAACGTTCGTAGTGGCCGAGATCGAGATCGGTTTCAGCGCCATCGTCGGTGACAAACACTTCGCCGTGCTGATAGGGCGACATTGTTCCGGGATCAACATTCAGGTAGGGATCGCACTTCTGGAGGGTTACTTTCAGGCCGCGGCTTTCGAGCAGGCATCCAATCGAAGCAGCCGCTACACCCTTTCCGAGTGAAGAAACCACACCCCCTGTGACGAAAACGTATTTCGGGGCGGAACGCAAAGTACTCGACTTCCTCCGGAAAGAATCTGCGTACTCAGCATTATGGTCACAATGTTGGCGGCTGTCAAATCACGATTTTGATTTTTTTCGGAAAAAATTCGTTGCGCGATCGTACGGTGAAGCACAAAGATTGGTTTGGCTGGACTGAAACTTTAATTTGCGGCGCGTTCGCGCAATAATTTTTCTACGCGCTCGATGTCTTTGGGCACGTCCACGCTTACGGCGTCGTACTCCGTTTCAACCACGCTGATGTGAAAGCCATTTTCGAGCCAGCGGAGTTGTTCAAGCTGCTCGACGCGCTCCAATTCGCCGGGCGGAAGAGTGGGAAATTCCAGCAGAGCGTCGCGGCGATAGCCATACACACCAATGTGCTTCCAATGGCGCGCGTCTACTTTGGCTCCGGTGTCGCGAACCCAGGGGATTGGCGCGCGCGAAAAATAAAGGGCATTGCTGTCGAAATCGCGCACTACTTTCACCACGTTGGGATCCATGATGTCGTTTGGAACGGTGATCGGAGAGCAAGGCGTGGCGATTTGCACGGATTCGTCATCCAGCATGGCTTGGGCTACAGCCTCCACCGTGTCGGGATCGATCAGCGGCTCATCGCCCTGCACGTTGATGTAGATTTGCGCGGGAACCTGTATGGCCACTTCCGCCACGCGATCGGTACCGGTGCGATGATCGGCGCGTGTCAGAATAGCTTCACCGCCGAAGGACGTAACGGCATGTTTGATGCGCTCGTCGTCGGTGGCGACGATGATTCGGGACACGCTCTCGGCGTCACGCAGCCGTTCAACCACGTGCTGAATCATAGACTTGCCCGCAATCTGAGCGAGGGGCTTGCCTGGAAAACGCACCGAGGCGTACCGCGCGGGAATCACGACCAAAACAGTTTTTTCTTCCGCTGCGCTCATAGCTTTCGCCAACTTTCGCCCGCCACAGCATAGTAGCATGGAGCCGTCGTCCTATTACGAATGCCCCATTACGACCATGACTCATCTGAGATTTTTCGCCAAGTGGCGCTTGCTTTCAAATAGTCGAGTGCTACAATCGGCAAAAGGAACCTGCGGCGCTGCGCGGGTTTCTCGGGAATGCCCGGGGGTATGGTTTGCTAGTCCTCGTACGGCGCCGGTTTCAGGCCCATTGGTTAACAGCCATTTCTTGCGCGGTTGCATTATTCTCGCCTCTAGTTTCTCCCGTTTGGCCCCAGGAAGAACCTCCCGGTCCAGTTAAGTCCGAAAATTCGCAACGCGTTCAGAAAGGCAAACCGCTAAAAGCAGAAACGGAGATGGCGCTTATCAACGTTTCTGTGACGGATCCGTATGGCCGGCTAGTGACTGGGCTGGAGCAAAGCAATTTCCGCGTTTTTGAAGACGGCGTGGAACAAGAAATCGTGCGATTCTCGGGCGAAGACGTGCCCATATCGATTGGCGTGATTTTCGATATGAGCGGCAGCATGAGCGACAAAATCGACAAGTCGCGGCTCGCCGCCGTGCAATTTTTCCGCACCGCCAATCCGCAAGATGAATTCCTGCTGATCAATTTTAACGATCGAGCGCAACTAGCGAGTCCATTTACTGCCAGCGTGGAAGATTTGCAAACCCGTTTGATGTTTACGGCGGCGCATGGGCAGACTGCGTTGCTCGACGGAATTTATCTGGGCCTCAGTGAGATGAAAGGGGCACACAACACAAAGAAAGCGTTGCTCATCATATCCGACGGAGGCGATAATCACAGCCGTTACACTGAAACCGATATTCGGAAGTATGCTCGGGAAGCGGATGTACAGATTTACGCCATCGGATTGTACGAAGCGAACGGCGGTCCGACGACAGAAGAACGGGCCGGGCCTTCCCTGCTGGCCGAACTGACAGAGATGACCGGCGGCCGCACCTTTGGCGTAACCAGCCTGGGCGACATGCCGGACATCGCATCAAAAATCAGCATGGAGTTGCGCAACCAATATGTTGTTGGATATAGACCCAGCAATCACACTCACGACGGAAAGTGGCGCAAAGTCAAAGTCAAGCTGCGTCCTCCCAAGGGACTGCCGCCGCTTACGGTCTATTCAAGAACGGGATACTACGCGCCCGGACATTAATTTCGCGAAAATTTTGCCGCTTCTGCTGGCTCTGCTGCTGGCTGTTCCCTGCCTGCGCGCGCAGAATAATAATCCGCTACCGCCAAGTCCGCCACCGCCGGCTACGCCCGGGGCGCAAAATCAGAGTCATGCCATCAAGAACGTCGTGGACTTGGTCGTTTTGCACACCACGGTGGTGGACGAAAAAGGCAATTTCGTTCCGGACTTGACCAGAGACAATTTCCGCGTTTTCGAAGACAAAATCGAGCAGAAGATTTCTGTTTTTTCCAAGGAAGATGTGCCGGTCACCATGGGCCTGGTAATTGATAACAGCGGCAGCATGAAAGAAAAACGGCCGCAGGTGAACGAGGCGGCGCTTTCGTTTGTGCGCACCAGCAATAAGCAGGACGAAGTTTTTGTGGTGAATTTCAACGACGAATATTACTTAGATCTGGACGAAGACTTCACCAGTAATCCCGAAGAGCTTCACGAAGCTCTGGAAAAAATCGATACGCGTGGAAGCACGGCGTTGTATGACGCGATCATTGGCTCCCTGGACCATTTGAAGAAAGGACACAAGGACAAGCGCGTCCTGCTGGTGATTACCGACGGAGATGACGACGCCAGCCGAAAGGATTTTGCGTACACCGTGAAGGCAGCGGTGGAATCGAATGCATTGATTTACGCCGTGGGCGTGTTCAGCGACGAAGATCGCAAGAACAACAAGAAAATGGTCCGCAAATCAAAAAAGGATCTGACTACCCTTGCCGAAGCTACCGGCGGTCTGGCGTTTTTCCCCGACAACCTTGGTGATGTGGATTCGGCATGCACGGCAATCGCTCGAGACGTTCGCAATCAGTACACCATCGGCTACTACCCGACGAATACAGCCAAGGACGGCACGTTCCGCGCCGTGAAACTTGAGCTGATTCCGCCGAAAGGGCGCGGGAAACTTTCCGTGCGCACGCGTACCGGCTATTACGCAAGCAAATCCGCGCCGAGTAATTAGTCTCCTCGCCTGAGCTTCATGCCGACGCAACCTGCCGCGCCTCCAACAAAACGCTTTCATTCGCTCATGAAATAATCGAGATTTCTTGAGACTAGCCGCGGAGTGAGTTGAGGAAGCTTGTTCCGTGCGGAATCTTCGTTCCGAAATTCTCAGCGATGGTCTGCCCCATGTCGGCGAGCGTTGCGCGCGTTCCAAGATTTACGCCAGACCGTATACTTGGACTGTATGCCAGTATCGGAACATATTCGCGCGAGTGATCTGTCGTCGGGTTCACCGGGTCCGGATCGCATCCGTGGTCAGCGGTAATCAGCAATAAGTCCGAAGGCCGTAACGCTGCGAGAAAAGGCCCGAGCAGCGCGTCGAATTCCTCCAGCGAGCGCGCGAAGCCTTCCACATCTTTGCGATGGCCGTAGAGCATGTCGAAATCCACAAGGTTTGCAAAAATTAATCCCTTGGGGCGCTGTGCGAGCGCGTCGCTGAGTTTGGCCAAGCCATCTGCATTATTTTTGGTGGTGACGTAGTCGTCCACGCCGCGGCCATTGTAAATATCATGAATTTTGCCGACGCCAAAAACGGGAATCTTGGCTTCCGCTAGCACATCGAGCAGCATGGGCCTGGGCGGCTCTACGGCATAGTCGTGGCGCCGCTCAGTGCGTCGGAAATCTCCGGCTGTGCCCGTGAATGGACGGGCAATCACGCGTCCAACCCGGTTGGGTCCGTCGAGCAATTTGCGGGCGATCTCGCACATGCCGTAAAGCTCGGCGATCGGGATCACATCTTCGTGCGCCGCAATTTGGAAAACGCTGTCGCCGGAGGTGTACACGATGGGAAAGCCTGTGCGGACGTGCTCTTCGCCCAACTCTTTGATGATTTCAGTACCGGAGGCGGGCTTATTTCCCAGCGTGCGACGTTCGATCTGGCGCTCGAATTCTTCGATCAGCGATTTCGGAAAACCGTACGGATATACCGGGAAGGCTTGGTCCAACCATATGCCGGCCATTTCCCAGTGGCCAGTCGTGGTGTCCTTGCCGGGAGAAACGGTCGCGCCTTTTCCGTAGCTGCCCGCAAGACTTGAGAGAGGCGCAAAATTTGCGAGCGGTTTTATGTTCGCTAGACCCAAACGAACCAAGTTTGGAAGATTTAATCGGCGCGAGCGCGCGATATGGCCCAGAGTATCGCGTCCTACATCGCCGTAAGAAGCGGCGTCAGGAAGTTCGCCGATGCCAACGCTATCGAGGACGATCCATATCACTCTGTCAAAGTGCGCTTCGCTTTTCTGCACAGCGTCACTTTATCAAGTTCGGCCGCAATTTCTGCCTGAAACTTCAGCCGTCGGCGAAATTACTTGATCGGCGGAAGCCAGATGTCCTGGTCCACGTAAGCGACTAATGGTGTGCCTGTAGGTATGTCGACATTCTTTCCATGCTTGATCAAGCCGATAGGGCCGAAGAGGACGGTAAGAACTATTGTTGCTCCCTCTTTATTTTCTCCTTCGCGGCCTTTTGTCCCTCGAAGCCGGACACGATTATCTCCGGTGACCAAATATTGCATTTGTACGTTCAATTCGCCGCCCTTTCCCATCATTCCTGCTTTCTTCACATGCGATACCGTGGCGAGAGCGTGGGAATCTTTTTGAACGACGACCGTGCCCCCAACCTTCAAGTCGCCATCGAGAATAAATTCGACGCTCTGGCCTTCTTCCGCAGTTTTGGAACTCACATCAGCGGCGAATTTCAAAGGAACTTCGTCACCCTCTCTTAGCAGACATCCTTCGCGCGGGCTGCACGGACGTTTTGAGATATCCGCGACTACACCGCTTGGCCCAGCTTCCGCTCCGTGGACTGCCTCTGCTGGACCGGAGCCCTCATTGCCTCGCGGGGAAAACATCGCCTCCATCACTTGTTGACTAACACCCGCATTCTTGAGATCCACAAGCGCTTGCGCTGAAACGTCGAAATTATTGTCGCCAGCTTGGATTGCTTTCACGATTAAAGGCGCCTCGAATCCCTGCTTGGTCATGCTGACGATGTCGTCGTTGGTGAGCGGCTTGCGTGTTTGCGCGAAAATCGCGCAGGGCATTAAGACCAGCAGAAAAGTACAAATTAACCACACTTTGAGTCTCATATAGTCTTTTCCTCCAATTTAATCTTGAGCCTCAATAGGGGGTCACATACAAGAGTTCGTCCGCCTTCTTGTACTGACTATGTTGACGCGCTGCGAGACGGCTCGGTTTCGACCAGGTCGGTCTATATGTTACTGACGTTTTTAGGTAAATTACGGCGAGTTATTAAGACGATGCGATGAACGCCACTGCGGGCCTCTTCCCGAGTTTCTCGGTAGCGGATTAATCTCACAAAGCCTGCTGGCTGGACCCTTACGGAGCGCATTTGCTCGACTTGACTCAGCGGCGTATAATTTTTGGTTTACGCACATGGCGACGAAACCCACTGAGAACCTCCCTGTTGATCCGGCCCCGCGTCCGAGTGTGCCGGGCGACGCTGAGGAGATCCGCGTTCGCGGCGCACGCGTTCACAACCTGAAGAACATTGACTTCGTCATCCCGCACAACGCGATCACGGTTGTAACGGGGGTCTCGGGGTCCGGCAAGTCCAGCCTGGCGTTTGACACGCTTTATGCCGAAGGCCAGCGGCGTTACAT
>JABDEK010000023.1 GCA_013287135.1 Acidobacteriota bacterium
GGTTGTTTCGTTTTTGTCGGTGGCGGTGGGGAGTTGGCGGGTGTTCTTGGCGCTGCGTCCGGGGATGCCGAAAAGTGGAATCATTGAGGCATTTGGGCGGCCGTTTCTTTTTGCCGTGCTTGTTTTTTTTGTGGTGAGTAGCTGGGTGTATTTCGCGTTGATGGAAAGTTCGCCGTCGCGTTCGACGGTGGGGAAGCGGATTCTGAATCTTTATGTCGCGGATGTGAATGGAAAAAGGATTGGGTTTTGGCAGGCTTCGCGAAGGTTTGCCGCGGGGCGTTTGTTGATCAATGTGCCGTATGTGGGACTGTTTTATTTTTTCTGCGAGTCGCTGCGGATAGGCTTGGCCACGGACAAGCGAGCGCTGCACGATGTTCTTGGAGGGACTGCGGTGTTGCGGCGTGGAGAGGATGTTTATCCTGCGTGCGGGGGAGTCTTAGAGTTTAACGAACGGCGGTAGGTCACTCGAGTTACCCCGTGTAGCATCATCAGTTCAGCTTTCGAAGGAACCTCTGCTGTCATTAATTACGGTACTCCGCTAATTCTGGTACGCGTCGTAAAGATGCGCTTAATATTTGAGGACGGGCGGCGTCGAGGCTGGCAGGGCCACTCGTTCGTCAGAATAGGCTCTCCCCAAAAAGGCGAAATAGACAATTTATCGGAGGATTTATGAAGAAGGCTGCGCTGATTGCGATGCTTCTGTTTGCGACGATGTCCTGGGCGGGAGCTGCGGACGACTATTCTACGACCGCGCATGTAACTGATTCGCGCTGGGTTTTCGGACCTACCTCTTCCGGTTTTGTGCTGTATCCAAGGTTGGATGCGACGATTGACGGGAAGAAATACGAGCTGCAAGCTTACAACTTCTCCGGCAACATCCGGGTAATACCGATATTGGCACTCGGGGACTACAAAGCCAAACTAATTCAAGATGTGCACAAGAACGCGTACGAGTACTCGCAGAGTTATGAGTTTTTGTTTGCGGACGGTAAAACCAGGAAGTTTCTGGTGATCGGGCAGAGCGAGTGACAAAAGTTTCGAGAGGGTGGAACTGCCCGTTTGTACTGACCCACTCGTGCTATCAGCGCAGTTTCAAAAGATTCGAGGATGGGCCGCGAGGCCTACGCATTCCAATTAAATAAAGAACAGACTGTGACGGTGACCTCCAGATACATACCGTTTTGAAGTGGGCACATTAAAGTACCGTTGCTGCTGGCGGCGGTGGCGATGCTGGGTTGTTACGCGCCGGCGCGGAAATCGGCTCGGATTGATCCGCTGAGGGCGCTTGGCGAGGAATAAAGTGCTTTCCTTCGGAAACCTTTTGTTCCACGCGCGCTAGACTCAGGAAGAGGCGGCGGAGGCTGCGGCGGCCTTTCCGAAGTCGTAGAGCATCACTTCTTCTTCGCGAATGACGGGAAAGCCTTTTGCGAAAACCAGGCCGCGCGCGAGAGCCTGGTAGAACGCCAGACTGTTCTCGCTTTCGTGCAAAGCTTCTTGGGATTCCCACAGGGTCATTACGCGGACATCGGGCGGGTTCGACGCTTCAACGCGCAACACCAGCAGGGCTTGAAAACCTTTGCGTTGACGCATCAGCGGAATCGCGGAATTGAGCGCGTCCCTAAATTCTTCCAACTTTTCGGTCGGGATGCTGAACTGCGTGACTCGTGCGTGCATGGTGACCTCCTGCAACGCTGGTCTGGGGAACGGGATGGCGCAAGTCTAACGCCGTTTGGAGCGGAAGGAAAGCTCCCGGGCGTCCGAGCAAACGATTTCGGAGCGCGGGAACCAGCCTCAACAATTAACGACCGATTTGTTACTTCTGCGGATGTAGGATTGCCCATGCCCCAAAGCATTTGTACTTTATGGGGACACGCCGCGACCTTCTGCGTTACCCATTGAAATGATCGCGTATCGCAACAAAATTCTGGGTAGAGGAATGCGATGGAGTCTGAATCCGGCGGACCAGCTTGGCCGTCGATTTGACACTCGATGAAAACGTCTGGAATAACCTCGCTTCCAGAAGCGGCGACCCTCCGAGGGCGCTGAAAGAGATAGCCGGTGTGCTTTCCGCGTTAACGGTGAACGACAAAGATGTGGGGGATGAGTTCGAACGCGCCCCTTGAATTCGGTTACAACTCTTGCGCTGAAGTGGTGAGCGCAAAGACCTGCGACACGGGGCCGGAATCAGTCCTCTGCAGGATTTGCGCGAGCAGCACTCCGCAAACGGCGCATAGAGCCAAGCCAATGGTGATGACGGGTAACGGGCGGAACAATCTCTTACTCCTGTACTCATGATTCTCCTTAAAGGCGGCGGGTCCATCTTCGGCGCTAGGAAGGTAACTGACGGAAGCGGCAGATGCGTTCGGAGCGTACGCCAGCTATACAGTTCGATCCAATACCCCTTTAATTAAGTGTATGGCTAAACTAAAGGCGTTGTTGCTCAAGGTAAATCGTAAGGCGGACCATTACCGCTGCGCTACGTAAACATTGGCAGGATGCTGGGCTATGAATAGCGGAGCCAGCGGAACATTTCTACCAAGGACGGGCGCTTGCCATACATCAGAATGCCTACGCGATAGATTTTTGCGGAAGCCCAGATGGTTCCGACTGTGGTGGCCAAAAGCAGAAACAGTGACAGGGCGATCTGCCACGCCGGCGGCGTCTGCAACGAGATGCGCAGAGCCATCAGGACTGGAGCGAAGAAAGGAATTTCGGAGAGGACCACCGACGCGGTGGAAGTGGGATCATTGAGCACCATGCTGTAGATGACCATGCAGAAAACCAGCGGGGCCATGGCGATCCACTGCAATTGTTGCGCGTCTTGTTCGTTGGAGCAGGCGGCTCCGATAGCGGCGAACATGGAGGAATAGAGAAAATATCCGCCGATAAAAAAGATTGTGGCGTAGAGCACCAGCGAAATTGGAACGTGGACGCCCGACATAGCCGTTCCGCCCATGCCCATGGCAGCTAGTGCGCCGTAAGTGAAAAGAAGCGCAGTGGAAATCATCCATACGGCGAATTGGGTGAACGCGGCTGCGGCCACGCCGAGAATTTTCCCAGTGAGAAGTTCGAAGGGAGGCACGGCGGAGATGAGGACTTCCATTGTGCGCGTAGTTTTTTCCTCCAGGACGGAGCGCATGGTAATGATGCCATACATCAGCAGTGCAGTGTAAAGCAAGACCACCAGAGCGATGGCGATGCCGATGCTTTGTCCTTTTTCCTCGGCTTCGCCAGCGTCGCTGACCTTCATCAGCTTGAGGTCGTTGCCGTGAAGGACGGCCTTGATGTCGTCCAGGTGGACACCGCGCTCGCTGAGGCGTGCCGAAATTACAGCTTGATCAACGGCGCCGGAAAGCGGGCCAATCAGACTGAAATTATCAGGATTGCGCATGTGCAGCTCGAAGGAATCTTTGGGGTCACGCGGAATCCAGAGATACGCGTCGATCTTTTCGGAATTAATACGCGCGCGCAGGTCTTGTTGGACGGCATCGGGTGACGCGGGGCGCAAGACGGTCTGTACGATATTGAATTCGGGCTGACCGTTTTCGAGCTTGGCATCCAGACCCTGTGTGATCGGCTGCGCGAGCGTGCCAGAATTGTCCACGATCACCAGGCGCATGCTGTGCGTGGGTTTGTGGTTCACCAGAAAAATAATCAACAGGCAGAAAGCCAGGCCTATCAGCGGCACCAGGATTGTCCCAATGATGAAGCCCTTCGTCTTGATGCGGGTTAAATATTCGCGCTTTATGATGAGTCGAAGTTTACGCACGGGAAGTCCTGTCAATAAAGATTTCATTCAGCGAAGGCTCGAGAAGTTCGAAGCGGATGATGCTGACATTTTCCTGCACGGCGGCTTTCAGAATTTCCTGCGGGTCGGCGCCGGGTTTTAGTTTGGCTTCCACGCCGTTACCCAAGCGAGTCATGCTGAGGATTGCGGGATGCTTCAAGAAAGCGTCACTGCCAGTAAATTCGATGTGCAAAGTATTTTTGCCGTAAGACTGCTTGATGGCGCGAAGGTCGCCGTCGAGCAACTTGTGGCCTTTGTCGATCAGGCAAATCGAATCGCACATGCGTTCGACTTGCTCCATGCGATGGGTGGAGAGGACGATAGTGGAGCCACTCGCGCGCATATCGATCATAATTTCTTCCACCGTGGCGGCATTCACGGGATCGAGACCGGAGAAAGGCTCGTCGAGAATTACCAGCGGCGGCTTGTGGATCACCGCGGTGATGAATTGAACTTTTTGCTGCATGCCCTTGGAGAGGTCGATCAACTTTTTCTCGGACCATTCGTCGAGGCCCAGTGTTTCGAGCCATTCCTTGGCGCGACGGTCCGCTTCGGCTTCGGTGAGGCCGTGAAGCGCGGCGAGGAAAATAATGATCTCGCGCACTTTCATGCGCGGATACAGGCCGCGCTCTTCCGGTAAGTAGCCGATCAAATCGCGCGTGTTGTCACTAACGGGCTGGCCGAGCACCTGAATGGAGCCTTCGTCCGGGACCAGAATATTCATAATCATGCGGATGGTGGTGGTTTTACCGGCGCCGTTGGGTCCGAGCAAGCCGAGAATGGCGCCTTGGCGGACGTGTAGATTAATTCCGCTGACGGCGGTTACGGAGTCGTAGGATTTGGTAACATTTTCTAGTGTGATGGCGTCCATGTGGCGTTCTGCTGGTGATACGCAGCTGGCGGGCGAAATATTACATAAAGTTTTGCAGGGAGGGTGGATTTATTTTGGGTGTGCGGGGGCCGATGGTTAGCGAGTGAGTGCTAGCGCTCCAAATAGCGGTCTATTGCTTCAGCGGCGAGACCCTGCTTGATAGCATGGCCCTAAGCATTTCTAACCAGATTCCGAATCCTGCACTAAGGTACAGGTAACCATTTCCTCCGGTTTCTTCGTAACAAATCACTAGCCCGAGGCCAGGGATGTTCTGATAGAGCTGGAGCGCTGCCCGTGCTGAAGGAAAAACGCAAAGTAAAATCCACCGTCGCGACTCTTGTGCTTGCGTTTGCACTGGTGGGATGGGCGTCTCCCCCGGCGTTCTGTCAAGTAAACAATCAACAAGAAGTCGCGCGGAAAGTCAAAACGAGGGTCGAGCCGACGTATCCTCCTTTGGCGCGTCAGCTGAATCTATCGGGGAAGGTTAAAATCGAAGTGACCGTTTCGCCGGACGGACGTGTTATGAATGCGCGCGTACTGGGCGGCAATCCAGTTTTGGCCGGTGCCGCTGTGGATGCGGTAAAAATGTGGAAGTACGAGGTCAGTTCAAAAGAAACCGTTGATGTCGTTGAACTCGTTTTCAAAGGTCTGCAGAAGTAAGTCCGCTTTTCGCCCCGTGGTAGGCTTCATATTCTCTGGTGGGAACCCAATTGCTTGGTTCGCGTGGTGGACGATGGCAAAATGTTTCCACGTGCGATCAGTATCTAAGTTGTGATTTTCCCGGGGGGCATTGTGACTGAACATTTTGTTGATGGCGGCTTAGCGGTGCTGGGCGCGGGGAAGATGGGCGGCATTCTGATCGAGGCTTTTCTGAAGCACGGGCTGGTCTCGCCGCAGCAGATTTTCGCCACGGTGCGACAGAGCAGCTCGGAGCGCCGAACGATTTCGAGCGCGCAGATTACGCCGGGCAGCGACAATCGCGCCGCCGCGGAAAAGGCGGACGTGATTCTGATTTGCTTGAAGCCGCTCTCGGTCGGTCCCGTACTCGACGAAATTCGCGAGGTGCTGAGTCCCGGCAAACTTGTGATTTCGATTGCGGCGTCTGTGCCGACGGCGTATTTCGAGTCGCGCGTTGGCGCGAACGTACCGATAATTCGCGCCATGCCCAACACGCCTTCGATGGTTGGCGAGGGCATCACTGCAATGAGCAAAGGAAAATACGCCACACCCGAACATCTGCAAATTGCGCGCAAGCTTTTTGACGCAGTGGGCAAAACAGTTGTGGTGGACGAGAAGCATATGGATGCTATCACCGGCCTATCGGGGAGCGGGCCTGCATTTCTGTATATTATTTTGGAGGCGCTGGCGGAAGGCGGCGTGAAAATGGGGTTGTCCCGGGAACTTGCCACACTGCTGGCGGCGCAAACGATGTTAGGAGCGGCCAAGGTGGTGCTGGAAACGGGACATCATCCGGCGTTGCTCAAAGATACCGTGACCACGCCAGCGGGTTGCACCATCGATGGGATCCTCGAACTGGAGGAAGGGAAGTTGCGCGTGACGTTGATAAAGGCAGTGGTGAAAGCGTCGCAACGAGCAAAAGAATTGATGTTTACCAATAGCTCGGCTTAGATATTTTCTAAAGAAAGCACTCCTAGGGCGAGACTGGCATTAATGACGGCGCGAAAACGATGAGCCAAGATTCAAAAGCGGATTCGAAGACCGATTTGCAGGTCAAGGCGGCGGAAGTCAGCGCGACTGGCTTGGCGAACGCGGCAGAGAGCGCTGCGGGCGGTACTGAGTGCATTTGTCTGGCGGATTTTGAGCCGCTGGCGAAGGCTAAGATGGCGGCGCAGAGTTGGGAATATGTTTGCGCGGGGGCGGGCGACGAAATTACGGTGCGATGGAATGAGGAGGCCTACCGCCGCATTCGTCTGAAGCCGCGGATTCTGGTGGATGTTTCGAAGCTTGATACGCGCGTAAATTTATTTGGACAGGAGCATGCGTTTCCGATTTTGCTGGCGCCGGTGGCGGCGCAGAAGCTGATGCATCCGGAAGGAGAGTTGGCGTCGGCGCGAGGCGCGAGCGCGGCGGGCGCGACGATGGTGGTCAGCTCGTTTGCGAATACGAGGCTGGAAGATGTGGCGGCGGTGGCGCAAAACCCCTTGTGGTTTCAGTTGTACGCGCAGACAGACCATGGATTCACTCGCGAGCTGGTGCAACGAGCGGAGGCCGCGGGATATCGCGCGCTCTGCCTAACGGTGGACACGGCCACAACCGGCGCGCGCAATCGCGAGGCGCGAGCTGCCGTGAAACTGCTGCCGATTCCCAACTTTGCGAAATTTGCGGGAGCTGGTAATGACGTCAGCCTGCACACCGGTTCGCAGAATGTTTTCAAGAGCGTGCTGGATGCGTCGATGAGCTGGAAAGAAATCGAGTGGCTGCGCTCGATCGCGAAAATTCCTTTTCTGCTGAAAGGCGTCCTGAATCCGGATGACGCTGAGCTTGCCGTGAAGCACGGAGTCGCGGGAATCATCGTGTCTAATCACGGTGGACGGAACCTGGATACCTTGCCGGCGACGATTGACGCGCTTCCGCAGGTGGTGGAGAAAATTGCCGGACGCATGCCGGTGTTTGTGGATGGCGGCATTCGGCGCGGCACGGATGTGCTGAAGGCATTAGCGCTGGGTGCTAGCGCGGTGTTTATCGGGCGTCCTTATATTTATGGATTGGGCGCGGCGGGCGAGGCTGGCGTCACGCAGGTGATCCGAATTTTGCGGCGCGAATTTCAAATGGCGATGGCGTTGACTGGCAGGTCGAATGTTGCGAGTATCGACCGCTCGTTAATCTGGACGTGAGCGATCACCTTTTGGTTCAGCAACTTTGCCCGGAAGTAACAGCAACGCTTCCCGGTCCTTGAGCACGATCGTATTTCCTGCTGCCCGGGTCAGGAAGTGCACATCAGAAGCCGCTTGGCCAACGTTAGCCTCAAAGACGAGCGGAATTTCCCCAAATTCTTCCGCGACCTTTGCCGACGAAATCTTCTTGTCCAAGCTTGGCAAACCTCCACCGGCAGCCCTGTGTGGCTGGTGCAGATCGGATCGCAAGGAGGTGACAAAGAGCAATGTGCAGGCGGACAGTAAAAGGATGATAAGACGGCGCCGGATGGCCATCGGGCAATCTCCTGGAATTTGTGGGCCGGATGGGATCTGCGAAGTTGTGTACGGAAAATAAATTACATATCTCCTAAATGGCAAAGGTTAGGATAAGCAAGTCGCTAGGGTGCGGGTAGCTTCGCGGATTTGGGCGGGGGTGGTGCCGCCGTAGCCGAGGATTAAGCCGGGGCGGGGTTGCGTTTTCATGTAGCACATGGAGAGAGGCATGGCGGAGATGCCTTTTGCCGCGCCTTTCTTCGACACGGCTACATCGTTGAGGCCATGCGGAAGGAGCGCGACCAGGTGCATTCCCGCTTCGCTGCCGACCACTTCTACTGCGTCGCCGAAATTGTCGCGAAGGGCTTCGACGAGCGCAGCGCGACGTTCGGCATAAAGCATGCGCATTCGGCGGATGTGGCGCGCGAAATGGCCTTCGCGGATGAAGTCGGTCATCACGGCTTGGTAGAGCGTAGGCGAAAAAATGTCGGCGGCGTCGCGCGCGTTGAAAAAAGCGCGCACTAGATATTTCGGGACGACCACGTAGCCCAGGCGCAGAGCGGGGAACATTACTTTGCTGAAGGTGCCGATGTAAATTACGCGGCCGTCGCCATCGAGGCCCTGCAGAGATGCGATGGGGCGCGCGCCGAAACGAATTTCGCTGTCGTAATCATCTTCGATAATCCACGCGCCAGTGCGCACGGCCCAGTTGAGCAAAAGGATGCGGCGAGTGGCGCTCATGGTCATGCCCATTGGATATTGATGCGAGGGCGTGATGTAGGCGAGGCGCACTTGTCGGCTACGCGGGCGAGCGCGTGTGCGGCGCATGGCTTCGGCTACCTCAAGGCCTTCGTGATCTACGGGAACCGGAACTAATTCTGCGCCCGGGCTGGTGAGCGCGAGTCGAGCGCCGGGATAGCCAGGTTCTTCCATCCACACGCGGTCTCCTGCGTTCAACAAAACCTGCGCGCAAATTTGTAGGCCTTGCTGTGAGCCGGTGGTAACGAGAATTTGCGACGGTTCACAGCGCACGGCGCGAACGGCTCCCAAGTATTCCGCGATAGCTTCGCGAAACGGTGCGTAGCCCATGGAGTCGCCGTAGGCCATGGTGTCGATGGGCGAGTTGCGCGAATGTTTGGCGACTAGTTTTGACCATACGCCGATCGGGAAGCGATCGAGCGCAGGAAGGCTGGAGCGGAAAGCGCCCAGAGAGCGCAACCAGGATTGCGGAGGGACGCGCAGCATGGCTGCGGCACGTTTTGAAATTCTGCGCGGCGCAGCGGGTTGATTTGCAACAAGCTTTCCCGCGCGTTTGTTGATCAGCTGCGGATTTGCGCGTGGCTTCCAACTTTGCAAGCGCGACGCTTCCTCTGGGATTGATTTAGCCACGCAAGTTCCGGCGCCAGTAAAAGTCTCTAGATATCCTTCGGCGAGCAACTGCTCGTACGCACCTAACACGGGGATTCGCGAGATTTTCAGTTCTGCGGCGAGGTTTCTGGTGGAGGGGATGCGCTGTCCGGGACGCAGTTGATTCGATGTGATGGCGTGACGGAACCAGTCGTAAAGCTGGCGGTACATGGGCGTCTTCGTTTTGTTATCCAGGGCGAACGGTGGAAGGAAGCTTGTGGAGAGGCGTTCCATGGGCGGTTAAAGTGGATATATCGTAACACATGAAAGTGGATATTGTTGGCGACCACTACGCGGGTTACGTTTTCAAAGAGCCCAAGCCGCTTCGGCGGCTAAGGTCGTTTTCGCGCATGGACATCGCACTGAAGGCCGCGGCGCTACATTCAAGCCTTTTTACGTGTGAGAAGGGAGGAAGCATTTATGTGGATGTTAAGAAAGGTTGTGATTATCGATGCGATCTGTATGGTGGGGTTTTTCGCTCAGGCTGGATCGCTTTCCGCGCAGCAAACGAATGCGCGGGTGAATCAGAATGCGGCGCCGGCATATCGCGACGGTCAGCACGACTTTGACTTCGAAATCGGCAGTTGGAAAATTCATCTGAAACGCCGGCTGAATCCTTTGACCGGATCAGACAAGTGGGTGGAGTTCGACGGCACTTCGGTTACGCGAAAGATTTGGGACGGGCGATCTCAAATCGAAGAATTCGAGACGGATGGCGCAGCGGGGCACATCGAAGGGTTGACGCTGCGTTTGTACAATCCACAATCGCACCAGTGGTCACTCTGTTGGGCCAACGCGAAGGACGGAACCGTCGTGGCGCCGCAGATCGGCGAGTTCAGAAATGGGGTTGGAGAGTTTTACGGGACCGACACATTTAATGGCAAGTTCATACTGATTCGTTTTATTTGGTCGAACACCACCACGAACACGCCGCACTTTGAACAATCATTTTCGGTGGACGGCGGAAAGACCTGGGAAGTGAACTGGATTACAGACCAGACGCGACTGAGCGACCAAGCCGAAAACGGGTCCACACAACAGAATTCAGCGGCAGCGAGAACAGGTTCGCAAGAAGCTGGCCAGCACGATTTTGATCCGCTCGTCGGCGCTTGGAAATATCGGTTGAAACGTCTCCAGCATCCCTTGACGGATTCAACTACATGGATCGATCTGGAGGGAACTGGCGAATGTCTCAAAGTGTGGGACGGCCGCGCCGATCTGGACACGATCGAGGTAGACGGTCCCACAGGACGCATCGAGGGTCTGACGCTTCGTTTATTCAACCCGCAAACGCATCAGTGGTCGCTGTATTGGGCCAACTCCAAGACCGCTAAGTTGGACCCGCCGCAGGTTGGCGAATTCAAGGATGGCCGCGGCGATTTCTACGCGCAAGACACGATCAACGGCAGAACGATCCTGATTCGATATGACTGGACAAACTTGGCCACGAGTGCGCCGCACTTTGAACAATCCTTCTCCGATGATGGTGGCAAGAGTTGGGAGGTAAATTGGATTACAGATCAAACGAGGGTGGGGGATGCGCCAGCCAATGGCCGGTGACATTTCATTGTCGAATGAAACATTCGGGTGGGATTTAGGTTTAGCGTGGCGGCACGAAACACTAGAAGAGGCGGCGGATGAGCGCAAGTAAATGTTTTCGGAATGTTTTGTTGGTGTGTGGCTTGTTGCTGATTGTGCAGCCGATGCGTGGTTCGGGCAGCCAACAGAATCCTGCGGTGACGGCGCGGGATGGCTCGCACGATTTTGATTTTGAGATCGGGACCTGGAAGACGCATCTGTCGCGGCTGGACCATCCGTTGACGCGGTCGCACACCTGGATCGAGTACGAGGGAGTTTCCGTGGTGCGCAAAATCTGGGACGGCCGCGCGAATATGGTGGAGCTAGAGATGGACGGGCCGACGGGTCACGTGGAAGGGTTGAATCTGCGGCTCTACAATCCGCAGTCGCACCAGTGGAGTTTGAACTTTGCCAACGTGAAAGTCGGGACGCTGAGCGTGCCGACAGTGGGTGAGTTCAAAAATGGCCGCGGCGAGTTCTACGACCAGGAAGAATTTAACGGCAGGATGATTCTGGTGCGCAACGTGTGGATGGACATCACCGCGAATTCCTGCCGGTTCGAGCAGTCGTTTTCAGATGATGGCGGAAAGACCTGGGAGGCGAATTGGATTGCAGTAGATACGCGCATCGAAAAATAAAGCCGAACGTTAGCCCGCTCCCTGAGCGCACGATATTGAGGTTTGGCGATGATAATCGAAATGCGGACTTACACCACCAAGCCCGGTTGCCGCGAAAGATTCCTGCAAATATTTCGTGAGAAATCGATGCCGCTTCACGCGCGGCTTGGGATGAAACTCCTGGGGCCATTTCCTTCCGTCGAAAATCCCGACGTTTTCTTTTTCATGCGTGGATTTCCGGACATGGACTCGCGCGAGCCAATGAAGGCTAAGTTTTATGAAGGCGAACTGTGGAAAAGGGAGCTTGGAAGTCTTTTGATGCCGATGCTGGAAAAGCACGAAGTGGTACTTGTGGAAGACCCGGACGGTTTGGTTCGTTGGTAGAAGTCCACTCAGTTTAGGCGCGGAAAGCGGATGGCGTGAGCGGCGTGCGAAGCAGTAATACTGTGGCCCAGAGCGGGGCACAGACGAAATTGTCGAGAATCGTTCAGAGAACATTGGCATTGTTTGTTATCGCCGCCGGCGTTGCTGCGGCGCAAGATGTACCGTTGCCATCCAGCGTCGATCTGCAGTCCCCGAGTAATTCAGCGCATTATTCCGCCGAACCTACGTCGGCCAGCGCTGACCGGCAAGCGTTGGACGACGCATGGTGGACCGGGCCTCTTCTGGCGCCGAATGCCTCCACTTTGCCGCGCGGACATTTTCTGATCGAGCCGTACCTCTACGATGTGATCGGGGCGCATTCGAACGGAATTGGCTCGCTCACCTACATTAATTACGGGCTGGCTAACAGGTTTACGGTTGGCGTGATCCCGACTTTTGGCTACAACAAATTGAGCAACGGGCTAAGCAGCGCGGGAATCGGGCTGGGCGACGTCACCGTGCAGGGGCAATTCAGGCTCAGACAATTTCACGAAGGCAGTTGGCTTCCGACGATTTCCGCCACGGTGCAGGAAACCTTCCCGTCCGGGAAATACGATAATTTGGGCGATCGTCCGAGCGACGGTCTGGGCGGCGGCGCTTTCACCACCACGGCGGCGATTTATATGCAGACATATCTCTGGATGCCGAATCGGCGGATTCTGCGCATGCGTTTTAACGTATCACAAGCGTTTTCCAGGGAAGTGAGCGTGGAAGGGGTGAGTGTTTACGGGACTGGAGCAGATTTTCGCGGGCACGCGGATCCTGGAACTTCATCATTTGTAGATGCGTCCTGGGAATATAGTTTGACGCGGCGTTGGGTTTTGGCGCTGGACGCGACGTACCGCTACACCGCGAATACGCGCGTGGTTGGAAATAATACTTCAGGCCCGAGCAGCGCGCAGAATCCGGATAGCGTTTTGGTGAATTTGGGATCAGCCGAGACATCCGGCTTCGCTCCAGCGGTAGAGTACAGTTGGAAATCCACGATTGGCGTGATAGTCGGCACGCGTGTAATCCCCGGCGGACACAACACTCCGATGACAATCACTCCGGCGATCGCAATCAACATCGTTCACTAGAAGTTTGCGGTTTTACGCTGCATCAAGCGACGCCGGATTAACCAATCTAGTTAGGGCTCCGGTAACAGCTAGCGAGACAGGGAACACGCCGGCGGATGCCGAACCACCAAAGGTCAACGTGCCGTCGGAATTTATCGTAAGGCTAAAAGGTTCCCGCGGTTTTCGTCGTCCACGTAAGCGAATTTGCCGGAGGAGTCGATGATTATGTGGAACGGCTGCGCGCCTGCCGAGACCGGCCAAAAGGTGTCAGGAGAGCGGTGCTTGCGTCGATGTTATATATCGAAATCGTGTCGTCCTGTCGGTTGACTATGTAAGCGAACTTGCCGGAAGGATCGACAGCTGCGGATGTGGGGTCGGTTCCAGCCGGGGCCTGACTCGGTGTATTTGGGCTCATAACCCCGGTGGAAAGATCGATCGTATATTGCTCTACGGTGTTATTGCCGTAGGCGTCGGGGACGTAGGCGAAAGACGGTCAATGGAGTAATCGGTAGCCACGGATCGAGACCGCCGATGATTCATCACCTGATTGCCATTCTGGCCAAGAACCAATCGGCTTAGCGGCTCTGTTTTTCGAGCTCGGCGACCCGGGCTTTCACCAGTTTCTTGATTAGTGCGGTGGGGACGGGCTTGTCGATCGGGAAGTGGATGGTTCCTTTCGATGTGGAGAAGCCTTTGAGTTCTTTTTCGAATGCGTCGATGATGGCGGCAGTGGGGAATAGGCTGCAGTGATCTGAAAACGCGGCGTACCACAGCAGTATTTTCCTGCGTTTGAACGCGGGAATGGCATAGCTGATGGTTTCAGTCGCGTCGGACGGGACTGCCGAGCGAATCGCGGCGCGAATCTGACTTAGCGCGCTGCGGGCAGGCTGAAGTACGTTGGCGAAATATTCATCTACTGTTTTTGGATGGGCTTTGCGTGTGGCGAGAGTTTTGCGGCTGCTGGATTTTGGCCTTTTCATACAATCAATGTTACAAAGAGCTCGGCTGCCAGTCCATCCGTAGCGTCTCGCTCCCGAGCGTTCCTCGTGCGCGCCGTAGGTTTCAATGTAGCGCCGGGGTCTTCAGCCCGGTATTTTGCTTCTACTCCTTGGCTTGCGTCGCTTGCGGGGCAAGTGCCAACGCGTCGGACGGCCGACAGAGATTTGGATGGATTATTGGCGAACTTTATTTAACGCTGCTCGAATGAGATGATATTCCCATGGCCATGGGGCTGGAAATTTCTAAACGGGTAGTCAACGGCGTCACAATTGTGGATCTTCAGGGGCGCGCGACCATCGGCGCAAACACCGACAAATTAGACCACGCGCTGCGAAAGTTGGTGGCGGGTGGTACACTCAATATTCTGATGAACCTTGCGCAGGTAACCATGATGGACAGTTCGGGGATTGCGGCAATTGTTGGGACGTATGTTTCGCTCGCACGTGATGGCGGCAGTTTGAAGTTATCACGCCCGAGCAGCCGCGTGCGGGAAGTGTTGCGAGTGATGCGCTTGCTAAATTCGATTCCCACGTTTGAAAACGAGGACGAAGCGCTCAATAGTTTTGGCGCGACTGCTCAATCCGCAGGTTCTTAAGTCTCTTAGTAATGAATGGCCGGTCGCTTCAGTCCTCCGCGAGATCTGCAACGAGAGGCTCGTCGAAGAGCGCCATCGTTCGTGTAGCGAGACTCACGGTTATTGTGGTTCTTCTCGTTTAACCAGGAGGATTCGTTTCACTTTGTTGCGAGTAATGCGCTGGTTGGCGCCGGCGATGCGCACGATAACGTCGCTAGGTGACATCGATTCCACATCGCCAATCAGAATCACTGCACCCGGGTCCATGTCGTTGACGGTAACCCATGCGTCCCCGACGCGGGCTTTTGATTTGTCGTAAGCGTATAGCGTGAATGTGGCATTGGGGATTTTCTTGCCCCAAAGATTTTCAGCGGTGACTTCGGTGGTGTAATTGTGGCGGCTACCGGAGTTGCTGACCTCCTTACCCCTAAAAAGAGAGAAATAATGCACAAAAGTGAAAACTTGCCTGCCCGCATCGGTTCACCTCCGCGGATAGTACAAATTGGGACGGCGCCATGCAAGCAGAAGAATGAATTGCGTAATCAGTTTATAAATTGGCGCAAAAGGGAGCCATAGCTAACGGGACCAGGTGATGCCGCGGCCCAGGACGAAAATGAAAAGGATGCTGGCAATGGCGCCGGCGGCGATCCACGTGATGCTGCGGAGAATTGGAGCGACCGTTGCAACGACGGAGGGTGGCGCGACTGATGAAACGTAGTCGGGGGGCGTTATGTCGCCGACAGATCCAGACTTCGTTTCACTTCCGGCGCGGAGTCGCATCATACTGGGAAGACTTAACAGGCCGGCGTTTGCGCCTAATGTGGAAGGCAGCGCGGACGCGATCACGTAAAACAATCCCATGGGATTCAGCAAGCCGCTCACGCCGGCGAGAACTCCGTCGGTAAAATAAGGCGCCCAGCAGAGCTTGCGAACCCTTCGCGAAGTTCGATCGGGCTCGCGGAATGGCAGAAGCTGCGCGCGCACCAGAAGCATGGACACAAAATACGAAGCCGCGCCCAGCACAACCAGCCCGAGCCGTCCCATCCAATACGGTTGCAAGCCCGCGATCACTGCGGCCCAATCGCCATAATTCGCCGCACCCGAATAAAGAAAGTAGCCGGTGCCGGTAAAAAGATTGCCGGCCATCGCGAGCACGAAAAAATAGCGTAGGGCGGGAGAGTAACGCTGCGGCTTCAGCAGAATCAGCCAAAAGATGGCCGCGAAAATAAGATTAACGACGGTGCCGTTCGCGGAAATCCATTTTGTTTCGATGTCGCTCTGCATTGCTACCGTGCTGATGGTAATTTTGTGCGCGCCGCTAAGCCAGGCGGTAACAGCGTGGCCCAGTACCTCGTGCAAAATGTCTTGAAGAATGCAGGCCAGCGCGGAAATGGAAATTATCGTAAGGAGGTCGTCTTTGGCAGCAGGCGCAACAACGCCAGGCATGCCGTCACTTATAGCTCAAAACTCAAAAGCATTGCAGAAAAGAAAACGAAGAGCAAGCACAACGCAAGTGCGCACATAATTTGCTAGCGCATGTACATCCACAGATCGTTCAGGTCGCCTTCTGTTCCATTCGCTGCGTAACCATATCCGCCAAATAGCCGGAAATTACAATTCGCATCTACCCAACCACTCAGCGTACCTTGCATGCCGTAGCTACCATTCTGATTAAGCGCCGAGTAACTAGGCGACGGCCCGCTGACGTGCGCCCAATAGGTTACTTGCAGCATCGCGGTCAAGGACTCGGCGGCCGATAAAATTTGCCCACCACCCCTTTGCCCCAGTCCGTCACCTCCGCGATATCAGTGGTGTCGATTTCACTCTCCGGGAGCCGCGCGAGCGTTTTAGTCGTCTAGCAAGATTTTTCTCGTTGGTCTTCAACCATGTATTCCTTGTCAAAAAGAATTTCGGCCGGTCTCGGTTCAGCGACTTCAGTCCGTTCTTAATACCAACACACTGTCTGACATCTTTCAGCTTCCGCATGGCCTTGCGCCCCGCGACCAGTACTCTTAAGTGCGGTGGGCGCACTTAATCGTCCAAATAGCTGTTATTTACGGCCAGCTGGGAGCAGACTTGCGGAGGCATGGCATAACGCGGCGAAGTAAAACTGCACGACCGCCAAAGTTTTTCGACTTTTGCTCAAGCGGACACGGAGCTCAAAGCATTGCTCAAACTCAAACCAGTTCTTCAAGTTCTACCATTGCTGTCGATTCTCGGACTGTGCAGCTGCTTAGGATCCACACTGGCCAATTTGCTGGTCACCTCGGTGAAGCTAACTCCGGCAAATCCCACGATAGCGGTCAGTGCCACGCAATCAATGATCCTGGTGGAAACTTTTGTGGACGGCAGCACCAATCACGAATCGCCTACCAACACCACGTGGACCTCGAAAGACACTTCGGTGGTGACAATCAGCAAAGCGGGCATTGCCACAGGCGTAACGGTCGGGACTGCCACGATCCAAGGCAGCCATAAGGGCAACAATGCGAGTACTGTCGTCACCGTCACGGCCGCCGCGGATGTTTCCATCACCGTGCGGGGCGATTCGCAGACTCTGCAAGTCAAAAATCTCCATACCGGTCAGGAAATAACTTTCGCGGCGAATCGGTTGCGCGATTCGATAAGCGTCGCGCCCAGCGGCGAAGGAATGGCCGGGAGCGAAACTTCCGTTCTTCCGGGACACGGTCCCGCTTGGCTCGCCATCGACCCTTCCGGAAAATATCTTTATGTGGTGAACCAAACTTCCGAAAATGTTTCCGCATTTACCATCGACTGGAAAACGGCATCGTTGTACGAAGTTGCAGATTCGCCATTTTCGGCTGGCGCGAAACCGTGGAGCGTCGAAGTAGATCCCGGTGGCGCCGCCGTATCCGTCGGACATTTTCGCAGCGGCCAGGTTTCACATTTCCGCATCGATCCAGCCACGGGAGCCCTTTCATCCAACTGGCAATAACGCGCAACGGAAATTCTCGCGATATTCGTCCGGATTGACGATGTTGTGTTTCTCCCGTTAGACTTTGCGCCATGTTCACCGTAGGCCAGCCGGAAATTTGGCAGAACGCGGTACACAGCGGAAGCGCCTGGGTCTTTACCTTCGTGCTCGCCGTGCTGTTTCCCATCCTCGATTACGTTCTCTACCAGCGCCTGAAATCCACGCTGCAAATTTATGCCTGGAACATTTTGTCGATATGGACTCTCACCGCGGGCTGCCTGTGGACGAGCCATTTGAATTACCTGACCTTCAGCGATCTTGGCGAGCAAGCCGGCAACGCTTTCCGCACGCTTGTGGTTTGCGGAATCATGGCGGCAATTATTTTTCTGCTGATGGGCGCGCAGAAAGTACAAAACAAAAAAACAACTCCCGAGCAAGTAGGGAAGGCGTTGGACAGCGTCCGGCGATTGCTGCCCAAGACTCCGACAGAACGAAAGGTGTGGGTGCTTGTCGCAATCAGCGCAGGCGTTTGCGAGGAGTTTCTCTATCGCGGATGGCTGCTCACCCTGTTCAGCGCTGCTTTGGGTTCAGTTTGGCTCGGCCTGCTGATTTCGTCGGTAATCTTCGGCCTCGCTCACGCTTATCAAGGACGCAGCGGAATACTCGGCACCGGCATACTCGGCGCAATATTTGGAATCGTGTTCATTGTAAGCGGCAGTTTGATCCCCGGGCAGCTGCTGCACACCGCGATGGACCTGAACAACGGCCTAGCTTTGGGAAAAGTGGCCAAGCGTACAGAAGCTTCACGTTCCTCCGGCGCATAACCGGCAAGTTCGGAACAGGCTATTCTCGGATTCGACGCTTACCCGATCGATTCGTTTGTTACGACGTGGTTTGTTACACCCAAGCGCGGAAAGCGCGTACACTGGAGTAGTCACACTAGCATCCTTCCTCCCAGGCTTTGGCTTCGGTGGTCCTTTGCGAAATTTGACTGTCCTTCGCGAGGTTTCCCTATGATGAACTATGACCGATAAAGCGCCTCTCATCAGGCATCCTTCCGTTAACTCAGAATTCGCGAGTGACGGGCAGGTGGTGCAGCATAAGAATCCGTCTGAGTTTACAGACAGAGAAATCTCTGCAAATCTGTCCGAGTCGCAGAATGTTCATCGCCGACCTGAGCCTCCCGAGCAAGACCCCGGCCTCGAGATATTACTCACCAGAATGGATACGGCTTTCAGCGAATATGCGCGCGAATCTGAACAATTGAGCGTGCTTCTATCCAAAAGCAAAAGCCGGCCGGGCTGGACTTCTTATAATGAACTCCTGAGGCAGCGCACCGTAGAAGTAGTCGCTCATGAACAATATCGCAGAATTCAGGACGAACTCTTCAAGCGAATCGTTCCGCCAAGCGTGGACGAGAAGCCTGACACCAAATTTAACTGGATGATCTCCAAAGCACGTTAACCGCTGCAATCGAAGAGAGGAAAGTTAATGAAAAATGTCGTGTACTACTACAATTCCGTAATTGGAGAGCACAACAGCGATCGCGGCAACGCTGTTGGTACGCTGAGAATCGGCGACGTGATCGAACGTCGCGCCAAGCGATGGAGCGTTCTCGACATCCGCACAACCTTGAAGCACAGTGTTTCGCGCGAACCCTACACAGTTTCGGTATACCTGAAAGGCCCGTTCTAGAACGCGGGACGGAAGTGCGCCTGGTCTATGCGCGCGATTATTGCGAGCGCTAGAGGTATACCCACCGTAGATACATTCAAAGACACAACCTTGCATTCGTCTCGATTTGAAGCGTCGCTGCCCCATATACTTGCCGATAGGCTGGCTTGAGGGCATCGCGGTGACACAGAAAGAGCTGAGATGCGCGGGACGAATCTCGGGGCCACGGCGCGGATTGTTTTCCGCCCGTGCGCTATTTCTTGCGACGTTGGCGGCCCTTGTAGCCGGCTGCGGGCATGGGAACGATGGCCGCACGGCTTTCCTGAAATCGGAAGTTGCCGTGGATAAGGTGCAGTCCTTCCGCGCCAAAATCGATATTTATGGACCTTTCGCCGTGCACACCGACGCCGAATACGATTGCAGCCGTTCGGTCGCGCACTATATCGAGAACAATGCAAAGCTACTTCGCACGATTGAATACATTCAGACGCCCGCCATTACTTTCAGCCGGGCCGCGGGAACCGAGCGTTGGAATGCCGTGCGCCAGCCCGCAGGCCTCAGTGTCTGCGAGCGTCTTCGAAACGGCGCGTCGATTCCGCACGGCAGTCCGCGCCTCTTTACCGGCGATCAAGGCCGCATCGTGCCGCCTTTCTTCTATTACGCGAATGAGCCCCCCGGATCATCGGGTGCCACCATCACGTCTTTGGGTAATGAGGTAGTCGATGGTGACTACTGCGATGTTTGGAAGATTCATGACCGGGACGGCGCTTTCCCCTTGCACACAATTTGGATCGCTGTGGAAGACGGTCTGGCACGGAAGTACCTTGAGGGCGAAGTGGATAATCCGCAAGGAGTGGTGACGTATTCGGATTACAACACGAACATTCCTATCGAGGTGCCGCCGGATCCCTTTGTCCGTTAAGCCATTGGACATGAAAACGCACGTCGGCATGCTGCGGTCAAGGGAATGTGACGCTGGCTCTCTAGACGGCGCTGCATGACGCCGTCTTCCACTGATGAAACTTCGAGCGCCAAATGACACTGATCGCCAGTCCGACGAAAACTCGTTCGCTGAAAATTGCCGTGTTCCTTGAAGTAGCGATTGTCATCATCGCGGGCGCTGCGGTCTTTTATTTCACGGGTCAGACCTGCACGGTGGAAACGATCATGTCTCCGGTGATTAGCCCGAACAAGAAAATTGCCATCGATTTGTTTTCAAAGAAATGCCATCCGCGATGGTCCAGAGATCCAAAAAGGGAGAAGGAATATCAGGTGGTGGTGTTGCGTCCGATCAGCGAGCCTCCGCCGGAAGGGAATCGTTACGAGGAAGCCGACGTAGTCTTCCAGGTGGAAAAGGGACCTGAGCGGACGCAGCTTTCATTTGGCAGTGTTGACAATTTTGCCTTCATGAACAAAGTTCCGGAGACGGAGCGAAAAGACTCGCTTCTGATCGGTTGCTATCTCGCGTGCCCCGCCGGGCTGATACGAAAGCAGGTTTCGAGTTGGCGCGGCCAGCCCATTCATTACTTCAGAACTGACACCCCAACCAGCCCCGTAATCACGCAGTAGCAAGAAGATCACGCAGACATTTTTGATTTTGCTTTCCTAGCGCCGGGCTTTTTAGCCCGGCCTCCTCTTTTGTCTTTCGCTTTTAAGTCGTCATTACGAGGAGATTGGAGCGTGTCAGTCAGACCCGGTAACGCTGCGTGGTTCTCCGGCGCGCATGATCAAGCGGTGCACGAAACGCATAGCCAGAATAGCGATTAACAGTGAAAGTGCGAAAAGTCCCCACATTGCCCAGACCCCCGCGTAAGGTGGGTTGGGAACTCGGTCAAAGCAATGCAAGCGACTAAGTCCGGAAAGAAGAGCAATAGTTAAACGCAGTTGTGAAGCTTAACTAAAACGACGCACTCCGCAGGGTAGACTTAGAAGTAGGGTTACACCAAGAACCGCATCCTCTCTTTGCGACGCACGCGACGGGTACTTCCTAAGAATTATTTCCGTAGCGGAGTTGCCCATCCCCGCAAGGAACGCAGGGATGGGCTCCCGAATCACCTACTACCTTTTTTAATAAATCAACACCGTCACCGGCGCCGACGGAATCCCGTTAGCCACGACGACCAGCGTGTTGTACCCGGGTTCGGCGCCCAACGGCACATCAAAGTTGGTCGATACGACGTCGGGCGACGCGACGGCCATGCTGCTGTGATCGTGCGTGCGCGCGTAGATTACGTCGTGACTGTTCACGTTAGTTATGCGCACCAGCGGATAGTTCGTGGCCGCTTGTATGTCGTCACCGTATGCGGCGCCCTGCGACAGTCCGTTGAGCAGAGTGCCGGATAGCTGATACGTGTGGCCGCGTCCGATGAACGTTGGCGCGCTTGTGATCTTCGGCGCCCATGCTTTTTCGTAAGTTCCCGCCGGCGTGTAGATTTCCACGTCGTTGGAAAAGTCCGTTTGCAGTATCTGGCCGGTCGGAAGCACGAGCATGTTGAGAGGGTAGGAAGGTTCAAATGGCGCGTTCGGAGTTCCAGGGACTTCCGTCAAGTTAGTCCCATCCCATTCGAAGAATTTCACTCCGGGAGGCCCAAAAAATGGGCTGGCCGCCATGAGAACTTTTCCGCTGGGTTCCAGCGCCGCTGGACCATCGGCGATGTCCAAGTCGTCAGGGAAAACAGGGCCGACAGTCCAAGTGCCGGTTAGGTAGTTGTAGATCGCAGTGTTGCCCGGACCGCAGGAATTTGCCCCGGTGTAAAACACGGTGCCATCAGGACGCAACACTGCAGGCCCTACTTCGGAAGTAGAGAACTTGAACCCTCCGCAATCGCGTGCAGAATCCCAGAGTTGAACGATGGTGCTGCCGGCACTTTTCCACGAGCCTTTCGCCGGGTTGTAAATCTCCGAGTGGGTGCCATTTTTTTCGTACATGAACACATACGCATCCACGGTGAGAACTTCTCCGTTCGGAAGCAGGTTCCAACCCTCTTCGTCGTTGATGTCGAATTTGTTCTTTCCGGTCGGAGTCCATGTGAGCGTCGTGGCGTCGAGCAAAGCTTCATCCTTCGTGCAACAGTCGGCCTGCATGTACGTGCCGTTGGGAAGCACCACGCTTTGCGCGTCGCCAATCGTCTGCGGGAACGGTCCGTAGCCACCGAAAAATGTGGGAGTCGGAACAGGGGTCCACACGTCCGCGAGCGGATCGTATATTGAACCCTGAGCTGACCACGTGGGTACCAGTTGTGTTTGATCGGCGTTCAGCAAATATTCGCCGCCTTCGATGATCAGCCGGCCGTCGGGCAAGACCGCCGAAGAATGGTAGAGCGGGCTGTAGGTATTCGGCAGCGAAGCGACCTGCGTCCAAGTGCCATTCACGTAGCTGCCGGTGGAATCGGGCGTCAACCTCCACCAATCCGGAAAGCCCGTATCTTGAATCAGGACGCTTCCGTCCGTGAGCAGAATCGGATTGGACGCGCCATCAACCAGAAAAAACGGCTGGTTGTTCAGCGGAGTCCATCGCGACGGCCCAAGAGAGGCGTTGGAGGTCACATTTTGCGTTGGCGCGATATCTTTGATTGGCGCGACCGGCTGTTGTGAACGCATCGGAGGTGGTACTTTTACAGCGCGTTGCGCGTTGGCCAGATTCGGCCACGCCAGCATTGCGATCGCGGCAATTACAACTATCCCGAGAATGTAAGATTTGCTTTGACGCATAGTGCCTCCATGGCGGAAGAAAGGATTGAGGTCGCCCCAAGATCTCAACCGGGAAATCGTGGCGGAGAAAAGTAGGTTCCGAGGTACTACCGGTTGTGCAACCAGGCGTCAGGATATATCACGGACAGCTTGCGCGCCGCAATTGGAAAACGCTTCGAGGGAAATCTTTTATAGATATTTCTTGTGGGAAACTCCGGTGTTAGGGCTGTACGTACTGGGCGATGCCATTTCCGAACGACCAGGTTTCCTTCTTCACTTCGACCAGATTGATGAATACGTCTTCGCGCCGAAGTTTCAGGCGCTCGTGGAGCCCGTCCGCGACCGCTTTATAAGACGCTTGCTTTATCTCCACCGTGCGCCCTTCACTCAGCGTTATCTGAATCAACACGCAGTCTGCCGTACTTGGATACCGAAATAAGTAGGATCGTATATGACTTCGTCGGCAGGGTGCACCATGATCACTTGAAATCGATCGTTCTTCGGAACATTGAAATGCTTCACCAGCTACCTTTGGGAAGCTGTCGCGTTTGAAGATAGTTTGCGTGCTTGAGTCCTGGACTACGTAGACGTTAGCTGGCATGAAGTGACCGTAAGCGAAAAGCAAATCCCAAAATCGAGCACGCTATCTTAGCAGCGATGCTGCACCAACAACTAAGTTGCGCTTTTCGTGCAGTTTATCTCCCCGTCACGCGCGCGAAGTCCGGCAGCAAAAATGCCCTAAGACACGCGGTGGCGTCTTCATTGCGGCAATACGTCTCTATACAAGATACGGCTGAGTGGCGGAGGCCTAATGGAAGCGTTTTGGAATGACGTGAAATTCGGCGTGCGGGTGCTCATGCGGAGCCCGGGATTTACTCTCGTCACAATTTTGACCCTGGCGTTGGGCATCGGCGCTAACAGCGCGCTGTTTTCGCTCGTGAACGGAGTTTTGCTCGAGCCGCTGCGGTTTCCCGAGCCCGATCGCCTGGTCACGCTGTACCAGCACAAGCCGCAATTCGAGTACGGCTCAATCTCCTATCCGAACTTTCAGGATTGGCAACGCGATAACCAGTCTTTCCAATCTATCGCAGGTTTTCGCGACGATGATTTCAGCCTCACGGGACTCGGCGAACCTCAGCGCATTGACGGTGTAATGGTTTCCGCGAATTTCTTTCCGACGCTCGGCGTAAATCCAGTGATAGGCCGCAATTTTGATTCGCAACAGGACGTCCTGGGTGGAAAACCCGAAGTAATGATCAGCGCCGGAATGTGGAAGACAAAGTTTGGCTCCGCACCCGACGTGATCGGGCAAACTTTAACGCTCAACGGCACGCCCTACACCATCGTCGGCGTCATTTCGTCGAGCTTCCATCTCTACATGCAGAATTTTCGCGACAGCGATATCTACGTGCCCATCGGCCAGTGGAACGATGTGATATTCCATCAGCGCGACGTGGGCATGGGCATGGACGCCGTTGCGCGGCTGAAACCTGGCGTCACACTACAACAGGCGCGCGCGGACATGGAGCGGGTTACACAACATCTCGCCGCGGCTTATCCCGATGCCAACGCGAAGACCACCGCTACGGTAGTTTCTCTGAAAGAAAAAATTGTTGGCGCTTTGCGTCCGTATCTGCTGGTGCTCCTCGCCGCAGTTTTCTTTGTGCTGCTGATTGCGTGCGTGAACGTGGCCAACCTGTTGCTCGCTCGCTCGATGCGGCGTGCGCGTGAGTTTGCCATCCGCGCAGCGCTGGGCGCGGGAAAGCTGCGCGTGATCAGGCAACTCTTGACCGAAAGCGTGCTGCTTTCGCTCTGCGGCGGCGGCCTGGGACTGCTCATCGCCAGTTGGGGAACGCAAGGCTTCATTTCATCGCTGCCGGAAGGTTTGCCCCGCGCGGAGGAAATTCACCTCGATACTCGCGTGCTGATTTTCACTCTGGGGATTTCCGTGCTCTCTGGAATTTTCTTCGGACTCGCTCCAGCGCTGCGGCTGATGAAGCCGTGCTTGCAGGAAACATTGAAAGAGGGCGGACGCACCGTAAGCGGCGCGCGAAGCCGTGCGCAAAGCGTGCTCGTGATTGTCGAAATGGCTATGGCTCTGGTGCTGCTTGTTGGCGCGGGACTAATGCTTCGGAGCTTGGGACGTTTGTGGAGTGTCAATCCCGGCTTCAATCCCAGAAACGTTCTGTTTTTCCAAGTCGCTCTGCCACCGGGAACCTCCAATCAGAATCCTGACGCGATACGCGCCGAGCTCCGCCGTCTGCACGATCAGATTGCGGCGGTTCCGGGAGTCGCAGCGATCTCCATGCAGCGCGGCGGACTTCCGATGTGGGGCGACTCCGAAGATCCATTTTATGTAGTGGGCAAGCCCAAGCCTGCGCGCGAAAGCGACATGCCCTATGGGCTGTGGTATGAAGTCGAGCCGGATTATTTAAAAGTAATGGAAATTCGATTGAAGCGCGGCCGCTTTTTCACTTCGCAAGATAACGAAAACTCGCCGCGAGTCACAGTAATTGATGAAGACCTCGCGACAAAATATTTCCCGGGTGAAGATCCCATCGGTCAAAGCATCTTCGATCCCTTCGTTGACAAACCCGCCCAGATCGTCGGCGTCGTGGGACACGTGAAGCACTGGGGCCTCGACGACAAAATAACTGTGCACGCGCAGTTTTACATTCCTTACACGCAGATCCCGGAAAAATATATGTCCCGTGCGGGAAATAGCACAGGCGTGCTGATTCGTTCGATGGGAGTTCCGCCACTCTCGCTCGTGCAACCGATACGCACCAAAATGGCGGAGATGAACAGCCAGGAAGTCGTGTTCGAGCCGCACGCATATGACGAAATCATCGCGCGCTCGCTGACCGAGAAACGCTTCTCCATGCTTCTGCTGGGAATATTTGGAGTGCTGGCACTGGTGCTGTCGAGCATCGGAATTTACGGAGTGCTTTCGTATTTGGTCGGCCAGCGCACGCACGAAATCGGCATTCGCATCGCCCTCGGCGCTCAGCGTAAAAATGTGCTGATGCTAATCCTCGGCGAAGGCACCAAGACCGCGCTGATTGGCGTAGGAATCGGCCTGGCCGCCGCACTCGTGTTGACGCGTTTGATGTCCAGCGTGCTGTACGGAATCAGCGCGACCGATCCCATCACGTTTCTAGCAGTCGCTGTGGTCTTGACGTTGGTGGCGCTGGCCGCGTGCTACATCCCCGCACGCCGCGCAATGCACGTAGACCCCATCATCGCCCTGCGCTATGAATAGCGCCACGCGAGATTCCTCGCGCCTGCGCAATGGGTGAGAATAACTTTTGTTTTTGTGACCCCGGGCTTTA
The DNA here is from genome assembly GCA_013287135.1 of Acidobacteriota bacterium. Classification (GTDB taxonomy): domain Bacteria; phylum Acidobacteriota; class Terriglobia; order Acidiferrales; family UBA7541; genus Palsa-295. The sequence goes on from JABDEK010000023.1 coordinate 26,095, forward strand.
GCCCGGGAGCGTAGCCTTGCCGGTGTCTAGCGGCCGACCGTTCCGCGCGCCACCAGCGTTTCAGTTTCAGCGTTTACAAAAACTCGGCGTGGGTGCCGCACTCTTTCTGCGCGTTCTGCAGAAAAGGTGCGGGTTTAGATCTAACAGGCGTGAGCGCGACCGACCCAATTACCTTCGCGGCCGGTGATTCTTATGGGCGTGGCGCTCGCAGCCTGCTACATTCCAGCGCGGCGCCCGACGCGCGTTGACCCCATGGTCGTCCTTCGTTACGAGTAGCGCACGCCGCCGTTTCTTCGAGCCGGAGCGCGGGAGAAATCGGACAAGAATTCTCTGATTTGGGCGTGAAGGGTGTTGTGTCGCGGCCCGTAGTCTGGGTAAAATGACGGACTCCAACCCGCGTCGCTATGCGCGAACTCAGGAGAATTTTCATGCCGCCAAAGAAACTCATAATGAAGCCGGTGAAGAAGAAAAAATTACAGGTTAAGCCTGTGGCCCGCGTTAAGACCGAGACGATCACGCAGTTTCCCACCGGCCCAGTCATAGACTGACCTCAGGCCGTGCAGCATCACAGCGCAAAACCACTCGCCTGCCGGCCATACCTTCGGGGCTTTCTTGCGTCTAAGTGAGCAGGAAAATCTCGCACTGCTGCGGAAAGCGTCCCCTGAAAACTAAATTTGCGGCCACGGCTGCTGCTTGCGTATTTGTGCTGATACCCCACCATCACCTTTGTGAGCCACAGCATCGCGCAGAAAGATGGAAAGATCATTGCGCACGGAACGCTGACGATGAAAGGCGTCGCGAAAGAAATCGATCTGCCGATTTCGCTGCTAGGCGAATTTCCGATGTTCAACTCCGACAGGAAAATAATTGGCTTTCATGCCTCGATGAAACTCCACCGGCGCGATTACGGCATCACTTGGGAACACCGGCGCTGGCCACTTTTGCGGGCGACGACGTGACGGCCGACATCGACATCACCAACCAGGTAGCTGAACCCTACGGTGACGCAATTTCGCATCGGGCCTGGCATAGATTAGTTGGCGAGGCGCCGGGTTTCCTCGACTCTCTGCTCGCATTTGTCAAAAGCGCTAGTTCGACGTGGGAGGCGTTTCCTTGGGTGTTTTGCCGTGCTCCGGTTTTGTTTCGTCGGCCTTTTGGGCCTGCGCGATTTCGTCTTGAACCCGCTGCAATGTTTTCGCCGTCATCTTCTGGATGATTCCCGAAGCTGCTTGCATGGACTCAGCAGTTATCGCGGGCATCTCCTTTAACAGCTTTTGTCCCGTCGGCGTCGAATAGAACATGATCATCGCATCCACGTCGCCCTTGGTAAGGTGCTTTTGATACACGGGAATCATCACGTCGATTAATTCGTCCACCGGAAAATTCGTAAACATGTCGTCTGTCATTTTGTCCATCTTCGTCTCGAAATCGGGCGGAAGATTCCCTTGGTTCGCCAGTTGGTCGTGAACCATTTTGTGCACTTGAACAGTCATTGTTCCCAACATGTTCTTCATCATGGTTCGGGAGTGCATGGCGTCTAGATAACGCTCGACGTCCGCTTTTGAGGCGGGAACGTCAGCGTCACTTTGTCGTGCGAAGCTGACGGACGCAAAAAGCAAAAACACGAGAAGTGCAAGTGCCGAGCGTTTCATGAGGTCCTCCAGAGTTTCGTTGATACTATCGCTAAGGCCGCAGTAACGCTAGCGGGACTTGCCGGAGAAGTTACATTGGAGAGCGATCCTTGCGGCGCCAACTTAGGGGAGCTGCGCGAACTGTGGGCAAGAATCGGATAGTGTTGCGAGCGCGATAATTCCCGTAGCACCGCGTCCAAATTGGTAGAGATGAAAATAATTTGGGCGCGAGAATCGGATGGCGCGGGCGGCGCGGGCGGCGGTAAATTTGCATCATGGGCATGCATGCGTTGGACAATCCGATTTGGACCGCATTGACGACCAGCCAGGCGCATTTTGCGGAAGGCCATGGCCTCGCGCGAAGGTTTCAGGCGGAGATTGGTCCCTTGGCGGGATTTGCGGAGCCGACTCGCGAGGCTTACCTCGCGCTGGGAAAGCTTGCGCGCACCGGGACGGGCGCGGGAATTGTTCTGGAAGCGTCCGCGAATGCCGCTGACGTCGAGTCCGCCGGCTTCCGAATCGTGGAACAAGATTCTTTGCTGCAAATGATTTACTCGTTCCGCGAATTGCCGGCGAGCGCGCTCGATTTTGTGAAGCTGACGGCGGCGGACGTCCCTGAGATGGTTGGCTTGGCGACGATGATGAAGCCGGGCCCGTTCACCACGCGCACTCATGAGTTGGGAAATTTCATCGGCGTCCGAAGGGAAGGGCAGCTTGCGGCGATGGCCGGCGAGAGAATGCGCATGCCCGGCTACACCGAGATTAGCGCGGTGTGCACGCATCCGAATCACGCGGGCCACGGTTATGCGACGGCGCTGATGGTCGAGTTGATCGGCCAGATTCTCCGCCGCAACGAAATTCCGATTTTGCACGTCCGCTCGAGTAACACCCACGCCGTCGGTCTTTACCGCCGCATCGGCTTCTCCGACCGTCGCCATTTCCATTTCACCGTGATAGGCAAGACCGCCGCGTAGGAAGCTTGACGCGATGGCGCAGCGATCGTGTCGCGTCGCAGGATTCGAAGGATCGGTTTCTTGCTCGTGCCATCGCAGGCGCAGCATGCCCGTCTCAGCAGGCGAGTTGCGCCCCTACGAAAGATCTGCCAAACCGACGATTGCAAACCGCCACGCGCGGGCTTCCTCTCAGTCTTCCAAGCTCGGCAAAGTTTTCAACACTTCGACGGCCTTAGGGCGATTGGTAATGGGATCGTCTTTTCGGATTGTTCCGTCGCGAAAAACTAAGACGCGTTTGGCGAACTGTGCGATGTCGTGTTCGTGGGTGATCAGGACAATTGTGAGGCCTTTGTCGTTCAAGTTTTGAAAGATTTCCATAATCTCGACGGAGGTGCGGCTGTCGAGATTGCCGGTGGGCTCATCGGCCAGCAGGATTGACGGACGATTCACCAACGCACGCGCCACGGCGACTCGTTGTTGCTGCCCCCCAGACATCTGGGAGGGGAAGTGATGAGCGCGGTCGGCGAGGCCGACCATGGCCAATGCTTCGGCGGCACGTTTTTCACGCTCGGCTTTATCGATTTTTGTGTACAGCGTTGGGAGCTCGGTGTTTTCGAGCGCCGTCGTGCGCGCCAACAAATTGAAGCCCTGGAAGACAAAACCGATCTTCTGGTTGCGGATCAACGCCAACGCCTTCTTGGTGTGTTCAGAAACATTGATACCTTCGAGGAGATAGCGGCCTGAGCTAGGACGGTCAAGGCACCCAAGCATATTCATGAAAGTGGATTTGCCGCTGCCGCTGGCACCCATGATAGCCACGAATTCACCGCGATGAATCTCGACGCTTACGCCGCGGAGTGCATGCACGCGCGTTTCGCCCAACTGGTAGTACTTGTGCGCGTGTTCCACGCGTATAACGACGTTTTCCGCAGAGACGGCTGGTACAGGTTCAATTTGGTTTGGGGAGGACATTGATCCGCAGGAGGCGCCGGGAAGTTGCCCCAGTTAGCGCGGTGTTCCGCCGGGAGCCGGAACATTGCCAGTAACAGAGCGAATGATCACTTCATCTCCTTCTTTCAATCCACCTTTTAGAATGGCGGTGACTTCGGTGTAGGCATGGTCCGTGATTCCCAGAGAAATTTTGACAGGTTCCATGGTGTTGTCCGCATGACGTTTCCAAACAACGGCGGTTTCTCGTTTAGGAGCGCGAGTTGTGCTTAGTGTTACAGGTCCAGTGGGAGGCGGAGGATCGTCGGCGCCCTGTTTTTCCTCTGGTCCTTCGATGCCATATTGTTTGTAAACAGCCACAATTTCCTCTGTCGTCATGGACGGCTTGTAACGCAACGCCGTGTTGGGCAATTTTATTACGTTGCGCACGGCGTCGACAGGGATGGTGACATAGGCTGTCATTCCGGGAAATAACTTCAAGTCAGGGTTCACGAATTCAATAATGGTGTCGTAGGTGACCACACTCAGTATGGTCGTGGGATTCATCCGCACCTGGCTGACCACGCCCTGAAACGTGTCCTTGGGAAAAGCATCGACCTTGAACGTGACCGGCTTGCCGATCTTGATGTTTCCCACATCGGATTCGTCGGTTTTGGCATAGACCCACATCTTGCTGAGGTCCTGAGCGATGGTAAAAATCGTGGGCGCTTGCAGCGAGGCGGCCACGGTCTGGCCCACGTCCACGTTGCGCGCTACTACTGTGCCGTCAATGGGGGAACGAATCACGGTATAGTTCAGATTGGTTTGAGCGACGGTGACAGCAGCGTCTTTCTGGCGAACCCCCGCTTCGGCTTGCGTGACGTTGGCGAGCGCTCCATCGACGGTGGCTTTGGCCGCGTCATAGTTGGCCTTGGCCAGGTCCAATTGCTGCTGACTGAAGATGTTGGATTTTGTGAGCTGAACGGCTCGGTCGTAGTCAGCTTTAGCCTGAACCGCGCTGGCTTTGACTTTTTCCACGTTAGCTTTGGCGGAGGCGAGGTTGGCCTTGGCGTTTTCGAGATCGGCAGCCGCCTGCAAGAGAGCGCCTTGAAACAATGCGGGATCGATCAGCGCTACGACTTCACCTCTGTGAACGCGGGAGTTGAAATCAACGTTGAGTTTGGCGATGGTGCCGGAAACCTGCGAACCGACTTGAACGGTGATAACCGCATTGATTGTTCCGGTGGCTTCTACCACATCGTTGATATCGCCTCGTTCAACCTTGGCCGTGAAGTGCTGAGCTGGAACTTTACGGTTCAGCGCTAGAAAGATAAATGTGCCAGCGACGGCGACAAAGACCGCGAAGATCAGCCACTTGGTTTTTGCGTTCATGCGCAGATCCGACAATTGGAACCGGTATGGTTCACTCGTAGCGTAGCGCTTCAATAGGATCTAGCAGAGAAGCTTTTCGCGCCGGGTAATAGCCGAAAAAGACTCCTACCGCGATGGAAAATAACGCGGCGGCTACGACCGCTTCCAGAGACATTTGAATCGGCCAATGCAGTGTCCGTCCCACTAAATAAGAGCCGACAATCCCGAAGAGCACGCCCATGGCGCCTCCGACGAGACTTAGCATGATGGATTCTCCCAGGAACTGAAGCTGTATGGCTTCTTCCGTGGCGCCCACGGCAACGCGGACGCCGATCTCGCGCGTTCGCTCGGTTACGGAGACGAGCATCACATTCATAATTCCGATGCCGCCGACGAGCAATGAAACGGAGGCAATGGCAATCAAGAGGATGGTGAGGGTCTTGCTGGCATCCAGCTGGGCTTGAATGATGTCTTCGGGATTTCGAATATTGAAATCGTCCTCTTCTTCGGGACGAAGGTGGTGCCGGTCGCGCAGCACGGCGGTAGCTTCCTGCCCCGCGATTTTCACGGCATCCGCCGAGACCGCCGAGCAAAGAATGTCGTCGAGCCAATTCACGCCTTTGATTTTCTTCTGACCCATGGTGTAGGGAATGATGATGGTGTCGTCCTGATCCTGCCCCGAGAGAGAAAGGCCTTTTGGGTGCAGGGTGGCCACCACTTTGCAAGGAAAGTTGTTGAAGCGTATTACCTTCCCGATAGGATTTTCGACGCCGAACAGCTGATCTTGAACAGTCCGGCCAATCACGCAAACATCCGCGGCCCGGTCCACGTCGTCCTGTGAGAACACAGCTCCCTGATCGACATACCAGCGCTTGATCTGGAAGAATTCAGGCGAAACGCCACGGTAAGAAGTGTGCCAATTCTGATTGCCGTAGACGACCTGGACGGGATCGTCCACGTTGGGAGAGACGCTCTTGATAAGCGAAACCTGGCTCTTGATAGCCTGGGCGTCGGCAACCGTCAGCGTGATCGTGTCATGCGTCCCCGTGCGGACGCCGTTGACCGCGCGCCCGCCGGCTTCGATCCACACAAAGTTGTCCCCCAGATTGTTGAGCTGTTGTTCGACGCGGGCTTGGCCCGCCTTGCCAATGGCCACCACGCAAATCACCGCCGCAATCCCGATAGTGATTCCCAGAACGGTCAGAGAGCTGCGCATTTTGTTTCTCAGCAAGGCCACTAGAGCGGATCGAAAAAGAGCCGAGTAATTCACAATTCCTCCGGGGTTATGGTAACCCGTACAGTGCGAAGTCCCTAGTTGCCCCTGGCGCGCCAAACGAGTCACGAAAATTCTGCATCGGACAAAGTGTCATAAGAACATGAAATTCTCCTGAAAAAGGGGAAAGCGGTGCAACGCCGACCAGGGCATTGCCGTCAGGTGAGTTGCCACCGAACCGAGAGATAGGGGCAGGAGGTAGACGGCTCTTTGGGGGTTTGGTTCCCAGCCCTCGAGCTGGACTAGCTTGTGTCAGGCCTCCGGCGTTCGTAACCCGCACGGCTAAAGCGGGTCCCTGCCCGCCGGCATCGACGACCGCGATTATCTGGCGCGCAACCGCATTACCGATTGCGGGGTGGAGGTCATTGGTCAGCTTCCATCGGAGTCGCCCGCCAGGCGCAGCTGGTTTTATTCGCCGCGCGGGTATTAGAGTGGCTGTTACGACCTAAGATGATCTTCTATCGAGGATTCAAAAACTTTAAGAAGTCGAATGAAAAATACCAGAAATAAACGCCTGATCGTAATGCTTGTCATTACGGGGTGGGTGACCTGGCAATTATGGATAGCTTGGAAGGATGTTGACTACTATCGTGCACACCAATTGCAGATTGAAGATACGATCAAACTCGCCATTGCTATGAACTTCATGCTCTTTTGTATCCCGGCCGTCCTGTTAGGAGGAATTTTGGTGTGGTGGTTTGGACAGGAAAATAAGAAGTAGCGCCCTGTTTTTTCGTAACAAACGGCAAGTAACGCGAGCGACCCCATGCAGCTCTCGAAATCCAGAACACCGGAATCAGCGTGCCGCCAGACTCTTAGTTTCGTTTGACGGGTGCCGCGGCCGGCGCCGTACGCCACTTCTTTACCCAGCCATGCTCGCGCACGCCCTCTTCTTCCATCTGGCGAGTCCAGGCGCCCAGGATGCTCGAGCGATTCAGGTAGCCGACCATCTGCTTAGGGTCCTCGCGGCTGACGACCGGCAGCCGGCCGATATCATTCTGCAGCATGCGGAAGAGAGCATCGAACGCTGACTCGTCGGGATAAGCCACGGTGAGATTTCTGCTTCCCGCGTCGAGTACAGTCGCCGTTCCTTTGGGGTCCGCTTCCAGCGCTCGCAGTAGGTCTCCTTGGGTTACGACTCCGACGAGCTTTCCATCGGTGCCGATAATCGGGAGGCCCTGCGTCAGATTAAAACTCGGCTCTCCGCGACTCATGCGCTCGGCCAGATCGCCCACGGTCATTTCGGGAGAGATTGGCTGTACATCTTTCCGCATCACTTCGCCGACCCGCACGACCTGCAGCACGCCCGCTTCGTACTCCTCTGGGACGCGAAGACCACGCCGCGCGAGTTTTTCCGTCATGATCGAACTGGGCAAGTAGTGAATCGCGATCATATCCGCAATCACACAGGCGAGCATCAGCGGGAGAACTGCGTTGTAATCCCGCGTGATCTCAAACGCAAAGACAATGAACGCAAACGTGGCGCGGGAAGCTGCGCCGAACACGGCAGCCATAGCGACCAGCGCGTATGCTCCAGGAGAAAGATGCGCGCTGGGGAAAATCAAGTTGACGACTATGGCGAAGGACCCTCCCAGCGCCGCGCTAGACATGAACATGGGCGCGAGCAGGCCGCCGGAAGTTCCTGAGCCGAGCGAGATCATCAGTGCGAGCGCTTTGAAAATTGCAATCAAGAGCAACAGTTTCAGAGCGAGATTGTTGTTGAGGATGTCTGAAATGGTGTCGTAGCCGACGCCGAGAACGCGAGGAACGAAAAAGCCAATGATGCCCAGGCCCAGCGCACCAATCGCGGGATGCCAGAGGTCGTCGATTGGCAACCGATCGAATTGATCCTCCACCCAGTAGAGAACTTTGGTGAAGCAGATTGCGGCCACTCCGCTGAGAACTCCAAGAAGCAGATAAAACGGAAGACCGTGCAACGCGTCGTAATTTACATTTCCCATGGTGAACATGGAATGCTGGCCAAGCAGCACGGCACGTACACTCGTGGCCAGGGTACACGCGATCACTAGTGGGATGAAGGAACGCGAGCGAAATTCAAACAGTAGAAGCTCGATGGCGAGAATCACACCGGCAATGGGCGTGTTAAATGTAGCGGCCATTCCGGCTCCAGCTCCGCAAGCCAGAAGGACCTTGCGCTCCGAAGCGGTGGTGGAAATAATCTGGCCGATCAGGGAGCCCACCGCGCCGCCGGTTTGGATGATCGGGCCTTCCGCGCCAAACGGTCCGCCGGTCCCGATAGCGATAGCGGCTGAAAGAGGTTTCAGAATCGCGACTTTAGCTTCAATACGGCTGCGCGAGGTGAGCACTGCTTCCATCGCTTCCGGAATCCCGTGGCCTTTGATTTTTTCCGAGCCGTATTTCGCCATGAAGCCAACGATGACCCCGCCGATGACGGGCGTAACTATGATCCACAGACCGAGCTGCGTATGTTCCGGACTTCTAAAATGGAACGACCACTCGTGGTAATAAGCGAGGTTCGTGATCAGGCCGATCAAGTCATACAGAATGTAGGCGATGAACCCAGCAAGGACGCCGATCATCGCAGCCAGGAGCGAAATCAGTCCGATGCGATAACCCGCGGATTGTTCCGGAATGCGAGTTGGCATGACTCCAGCCGAAGATCCCACGCCCAATTCTCCTCTGGAAAAGTTCCTCTAGCTGTTACTTGTTAGTTTTACGATTTCTCCGGATTCGCCGCGAAGCGTCCGAGGTCAGTGGAAAGGTATGCGATGCGCGCCCGCGCCGCCGACGCGCAATGACGGATTCGAGAGACTCCACGAGCTTTGGCCCCACCATCCGCAATTCGGTGCGATGCGATAGCGTAAGCTCCCGCAAGAGTTTTTCTCCGCGAAGAGTAAGTCCTAGCAAGATCTCGCGGCGGTCCTCTTGGCCGCGCGAGCGTCGAATGAGACCCTTGGATTCAAGCCGGTCTGCTAGTGCAACCGCACTGTGATGTTGAATCTGCAGACGCTCCGCCAAAACGCCGACAGTTGCAATTTGGAAAGCGGGCAGTCCTTTGAGGACGAGCAAGGCCTGGTGTTGATGCGGCTCAATCCCGGCTTTACGCGCGGCGCGCTCGCTGAAATTCATGAACCGGCGAATCTCGTAGCGAAACTCCGCAAGCACACGATAGTCATTTTGTCTCATAGCTGTTTTGTCACCAGAAATATTATATCGCATTATGATATTATATTCACGAGATCTGCGAGTCGGTGGTGTGTCGCAGACTCTAAAGCGTGGTCAGGGCTCTACAGCATTAAAAACGAAGAGTACGAACGCGTGTCATTTAACGGCAAGGATCAGCAGAAGTGTTCGTCTGTCTCAGAATAAAACCCAGTGAATAGACTTACGGGCAACGATGGTAAAACGAGGTCGCCAACATGATAGAAATGCATCTGTCAGGAACGAGAGCTCGAAATGGAACATTAATTTTCGTTTGCTCGACGTGCAAAGTGCCACCGAATTTCACCTTTGGGGCGCAAGATAAAGGCGAGTTAGTGTACCTGATGCTTTGCCCAAGCTGCGAGATTGTGCTCGGAGAATGGGCTTCTCTTGAAGCACGAGACCGAGAACTCAACGTGTTTGCGAAGGTGCTGAAACTCAAGCACTAACGAAATTAAAGATTCTCTGGCGTCAATGTCTGCGCTATTCAGGTGTGAGATCTAAAGCCGACTTCTTCCGACCACTTCGTGGCCTCTTCCCCAAGCTCGACTGATTGATCTCCCTGGACTGATTTATTTCTCAGGCTCGACCAACCGTCGACCTGGGAGCCCTACAAGCGACCTGGGCGGCCCCGGCTGTTTCCGTGCGAGTCCCAGAAAAGGTGCGGCACCCTGGCGAGTTTCAATCTTAGTGGGACGGAACACAGATGTTGCGGGGAACGGTCGGCTGCCTGCCGCGGGGATCAGTTGGGTTTACCTTCTCTGGCTTGTACCACCCATTTGTTCAAAACGTTCGCGAGAGACTTCGGCATTTCGCCGAATGTAAGCCCCATTCCTCGTTTCGGTTCAATATGCGCCACTGTCGCATAAGTCTCCAGAGACTCCGTCTCGGTGGAAATTTCGATCATCACATTTGTTCCCGCAGGGAATGGATCGCTCATCTCCACGTAGCATCCGTGCAGACTTAGATCGCTGACTCGTGACGAGGTCCGAGCATTTTCCTTTTCGTCGACGATTTCCGCCAATGCAGAAAAAGGATACCTGGGCGTCTGACGGCGTTCGGTTTTCATCGGGGATTCTTCCTTGGAGAAAGGTGCAACGATGCTACATCTATTGCGTACGTGCGCCTTGGTAAAGCTTCCGGTCCGGCGCCTATCCGTCACCGGTAAATTGGAGGAGCTGGAATGAGGAGCTACTTCGGTATTTGAACTACGGTCAATGACTGAAGCATTCTGATCCAGCGCGCCGGTCGTTTGTCATGCGGAGCGACGAGCCGGAACGGTCCGGCCTTCTGGTCGAGTGGCGCACCGTTCATGATGTCCGCGACGATCACATCGGAGTCCGGGAAGTCCGTGTCCAGCTCGGCGAGCGAAAAGATAACGCGGTAGCCGTCCGCTGCGTCCGCCTGAACGTAAGTGGCCATCGCGGGGCCACGCAATTGCCCGCCTTGCGGAACTCCGGCGCGCTTCAATAATTCCGTCACTAGCACGCCTTCGTAGGTTTCCTCTTTCTTGTCGTGCGGGTTCGTCACCTTCAGCGTCTTGCGAGGGAATTGGCGCAGGTCTTCCAGTGAAAGAGACACCTGGTTTTCGACATCGCCCTTGATGGTTAATCGAGCGGCGACAGAAGGGGACTGCGCGTTCGAGGACAGTAGATTACGTTTGAAAGAAAGAGCAGCAACAGGCCGAGAATGCGATATCGGTACACTAGGAAAGGCTAAGATTTTTGCAGCATAACTTCGGTCGATTTGATGCCGGCGGCAACCGTGTCTCCGACCTTGAGAGCCATTTCTTCCGCGCTGCGCCGCGTGATGACGCTCTCGACCAAGTTGTCACCCACCTTAACCACGACATGGGCCACCACGTCGCCCACCGAAGTTCAACGACTTTGCCGACAAGATGATTGCGAGCTGATAGTTTCATTCCCAAAGTGTAGCCAATCGTTGCAGCGTGTCGAGCGACACGCTGTCCGGCAAAGGCCACACGAGCATTATTCATGACCATTCGGTTTTTATTGTGGCCGTTCCGTATAAATCCCAGTAGCGGTCCCCGCGTAAGTGGCGTGGTGATGCGCGCGGATGAAGCGACTACCGCGCTTGGACGATTAATTATGATTGGGGGATGGCGGTGGCCGATGGCTCATGGCCCACACATATGCTGCGACAGCTGACGCCTGGTCGGCATTAAGTTGCGCGCCACCTAGCGGCGGCATCGGGCTGCGATATTTTTTAGGTTTCGACACGCCTTCTTTTATCGTTTTCGCGAGTCCGGTGACGCTGCCATCGCTCCAAAGCCATTGGTGGTTCTTGCCTGTTAAAGGGGGCCCCAAAAATGTGCCCTGACCGCTGCCACCGTGACATCCCGTGCACGCCGCTCCGCCCACTTCGCCCCGGTATATGCGTTCACCGAGCGCAACCATTTCTGGCGTGGCGCCTGGAGGAACGGGGAGATTGTTGGTTGCGGAGGCTGCGCCGGCATCTGGATGCGTGCCCTCGGGGGGCTGCGCGGCCGCTTCAACGGGACTGCCGGCTGGAGCTGTCAAGCTCGGGCATGGCGTGATATTCGCGGATCCGCTATCCGAGCCACCAAGATAGATGATGCGATAGATGCGTCCGCGCACATCGTCAGAAACATAGAGCGCACCGTCCGCTCCCACCGCCAAACCTGTGGGACGATGTTCGGCTTGTTCAGGCGTCTTGATCGTCGCGAAGCCGTCCGCAAATATTTCGCACTGTCCGGACGCGCGGTCCCCGGCGAGCGGCTGAAAAACCACGTTGTAGCCACCCTGCGGATACGGGGCCCGGTCCCATGATCCGTGAAAGGCGACGAAGACGCCGTCACGGTAGCGCGCCGGGAATTGTTTCTGGTCGTACTGCACCATCGCATTCGGCGCCCAATGTGCGGGGAACGCCGCAATAGGGCCAATCTTATCCGCACATACGCCGATGGCTTTGCCGCCGTCGCCGCCGTACTCGGGCGCCAGAACCAGCTTTTGCGCAAACGCGTCGTAGTAGCATTCGGGCCAGCCATAATCTCCTTGAGCCTTCAAAAGCAGCAACTCTTCCGCGGGCTGCGTGGCTTCCTGATCGGGCTTATAAAGGTTAGGCCAATTCATGCGCAGCTGGTCGCGGCCATGTTGTGTCACGAGCATCCGGCCACTTGAGTCGATTACAAAGCCTTCTGCGTTGCGGATTCCCGTGGCGAAGCGCTCATTTGTTGAAAAGGTTTGGTTCGTCTTGTTCGCGTCGTAGCGCCAAACGCCGCCGCGCGTCTCAAGTTCCGTGCATGGATTTTCGCCCGGGGACTCCAGCGTCCGATTTTTCACCTGGCAGGAATTGGTCGCGGTGGCGACATCGACGTACATCAATCCTTGGGCATCGATGATGAATGGGTGCATCGGATGGTCGCCGCTCAGAGGCAATCCGGAGACGATGGTTTCAGCGGAACCAGTAGGCACGATCGAGCCAGCGGACAGGGAATATCGCGCGATGCGATCGTTGATCTCAGCGTAGATCGCTTGTTTGTATATGCCGATGCCGGTGCCGCCTGCTCCACCGCTTTGGACGGTTTCGCCAAAGCGCTCAATCATATCGACCTTTCCCGTGCCGTTCTTATCTTGCAGCGCGACGAGAAAACCGCCTGGATGTGGCGTGTCGTCACCGTAATACCTGCCCGACCAGGTGTTGACGTAGAGAACTCCGTTCGGCCCAACTACCATGTGGCGGGCGTGGCCGATGCCGTCAGCGAATACGGTGGCGCAAAAGCCGGTAGGTAACTTCAATCCACTGTCATCGTTCGGGCATGCCTGGCTCTTGGATTGCGCAGCCGGATTGGAATGGTTTTCAGCCGGCGCGAAAGAACTCCCCACGTACATTGCGCCAAGCGCGATGAGGGCGGGCAAAACAGTTTTAAGCGGACTGGGTAACGACATTGAAGCCTCCCAAGACTTGGATGAAACGAGACGGCGGACTGTCGCAGAAAAAATAGCGAGAAAGCACAGTAGCTTTGATGCACACCCCGCCTGTTCCAAAGGCCAGCGTGACCGATTGGAGTAGTACCGTCCCGCTTCGCTTTTTTAGGCATGTGCATTGTGGCCTACTGAGTGTGAGGCCACGCCCGCCAGCCGCCCTTTTACAAGTATCTTCAGCAAAGGAGCACCTATGAAAAAAACTCTTCAGATTTTCGCGATTGTGCTTTTCGTTGTCCCGATTACTCTATCGGTTGGCGCGCAACGGGCCGCAGCGCAAGGGCCAGCGGGCAACGGCGCAGCGTCTGCCGCGCAGGATAGTTCGCATTCCCTGAATCCGATCAAGTGGGTGAGAAAAGATTCCAAGAATTCCGTCGATGCGCCCGCAAACAGAAGCGACGCGGAGAAAAAGCTCACTCCCAACCTGCAGTCCCAAGGACTTTTGCCCGCGAACGCTACCGCTACCGACGCTTGCGCGTCATTCGTGGAATTGTCTGAATGCCTTGCTGCGCTTCACGCCAGTCACAATCTCGATGTGAATTTCAATTGCCTCCGCGCCGACGCGACCGGTGTGCACACCAGCGCTGATATTTCCGGCTGCAAAGTGGCCGACGGAGAAAAACCTCAAGGCCTGAGCAAGTCTCTCCATCAACTGAAGCCGGATGCCAACGCCAAGCAAGCTACAAAAGAAGCAGAGCAGCAAGCCAAAGACGATCTGAAATCAATCGGCGGCTAGCTAGTATTTGGGAAATTGACCACTCGGCCTCACGAGAGCGCCCGTAAACAACTCGAGCATGAATCGGAGTGTAAGAATAGTCTTCGCGGTATTCGGATCATTACTGTTGATTGCCAACCACTACGTCGTCGCCCGGTGCCGAGACAGACGCCACAGGCATGAGGAACATGCATCCGAGAAGAGTGATGAGGTATGCAAATTTATTCATCGGGTGCTCCACAGTTGTTGAAGTTAAGTAGGCGGGCATTGACACTGGTGCAATCACCAAGATAAATCTTTCAGTAGTTTCGCTACGCTGAGTTAGCGCGTGCTTCGGATTTTAGGATGCCTTCTAGTTCTCCGGGATCGAAAGCGAGGTGCGTGGCGTCTTCGCGACTCAAGGAGCCTTGCGTAATGAGCCGGGCTAATGACGCTTCCAGGCTGAACGAGCCTTTCTTTTTGGTAAGCGTGATTTCCTGCCGCAGATACTGAAGAGCGTTGTGACGAATGTGTTGGCGAGCACCAAATCCGATCATCAGGAGCTCGGCGACGGGCATTTGGCCGCCGCCCGTTACCGGCACAAGAATCTGATTCAGAACGGCGGCGAGAGCCATGGCCAACTCCTGCCGGATCGTATTTTGCCGCTCCACGGGAAACGAATCAGAGACCCGGCCAATCGTTGTCGCAACGTCCGTGGTATGCAAAGTGGAAAGAACTAAATGACCAGTCTCCGCCGCGGCCACGGCAATCCGCATGGTTTCAGGATCGCGCATTTCGCCCACGACTAGAACGTCAGGCGCCTGGCGCAAAGCCGCACGCAGCGCGGTGGGGAAATCCGGAGCGTCCGTACCGATTTCCACCTGCTCCACGATGCTATGAATGTGCTTGTGTTCGTATTCGATGGGATCTTCGATAGTGACGATATGGCGAGATTCGTTTTTATTGATCTCGTTAACAAGCGCTGCGAGCGTGGTGGTTTTGCCGGCTCCTGCCGGACCTCCGATCAACACCAGCCCTCGCGGCAAGTGAGCGAGAGCTTCCACCGGCGGAGGAAGATGTAGATCGGGCAGGGAAGGGACCTTCGCGGGCAACGCTCGCACGGCCGCCGCGGCGTTGTTACGTTCACGATGTAGATTGATTCGGAAACGTCCGAGACCGGGAACCCGGTAGGACGAATCAGCGATCTGCGTTTTTCGGTAAAGTTGCAAGGCGTGAGATGTGAGCGCAGGCAGAACCGCGGCTTCAATTTCAGCGCCGTCGAGCGATCCGGATTCGAGCTGGCGTATTTTCCCTTCAAAGCGTAAACACGGCGGGGCATTAGGAACCAAAAGCAAATCGCTCCCACCCTGTTGAGCCAGTGCGGTGAGCCAACGATCGAGAAGCCGCGTGGCGGACAAATCCGAGAGAGTCACCTCGCGATCGTCGTTGAGATCGCTTACGATTCGATTGAGTTCCGGCGATTCGGCCATGCCCACTCCACCACGTGACAGTATATGACGCCGCGCGTCTTTATGGATTTTACGCTTAAGCAGTACGAATCGGCGCTGGCGGCACAACGATCTCAACAAGTCCAGTTGCCACGTCGTACACGAGGCCTGATATAAGCCAGGTGCCCGGCAATGCCGGAACCGCCCGCAGCGCAACAACGTCGGCGGCAACCGCCGCGCGGGGATCGGTGACCGCTTTTTTCTTGAGTTCACCCTCTTGTATTTGGAAATAGGCTGCCAGCAGGGCGGGGTCGCGAGCCAAACGAGTGATGCCGCAATCGGTGTGCTGAAGCACGATGATCTGAAACTCCCCGCCGCCTCCCGGAATCTTTCCGGCAACCTCACCGATTCGTCCGAGTAGACTCAACTGCTGCAACAGACCCGGGGTGATTCGTCCACCGATATTGCGCAGCACGACGGCCTCGCCCGGTTGAATTCCCAGGACATGAGCCGGATCCACACGCATATCAGCGCAACCGATGATGATCGCTTTTACCTTGGGCATCGCCTGCGGAAGCGAGGGCATTAGTGTGCCCGCAGCGGACTGTTTAACAGCAAATTCCTTGTTACGTTGTAACAAGTTATCGAGAGTGTTCATGCTGATTCCCCTGAGGTTGTTCTTTACAGCGGAATTGTAAAGTTTTCAGCTCGCTAACGATTCGATTTAGTTCCGGCGATTCGGCCATCCCCACTCCGCAGAGTGAAAGTATATGACGCGACGCCAAGCAAGTCGAGCCACGCAACGCCGAGTGGCTGAATGTCACTCGCTCTGGCCAATGACCGCGAACTTGCTGGTTTTATTGTCAGGGAAGAGAAACTCGTATTCCTGAGTTGACTCATAAGCCGTCTGATGCTGATCTTTGACCAGTTTGGCCTTGTAGTCGCCAAGGGCCAATAATCCACCTCTGGTGAATCCCGCAAGCTGATACTTCTTTGCGTTGATGACGACATCCAGCCCGTTCGTACCGGGCCCGGCGTAAATATTGTACGATGAAGTCACACGGACATTGATCGAGTAGTCATCCGGCGCTGGTGCTGCCGGGGCGAGCGTGGCGAGTAGTAGCAGGACGAACAGTGTTGCCCTCTTCATAGTCCCTCCGTTAATGATCTCTGGCATATACTCCGTGCCATTGGGCATCCTCGCATAAGACGTGAAGTAACGATGCCAGGGTACTAAGACGCACGTAAAAGATGAGCTTTGGAGAGGTGGTTCGTGAGGAACCTGTTTTTGCAGCGTCGGCGAACGCTACGGCGTTGGAACGTTCGTACCGTGCGTGCTGTTTTTGCGACGCTGGCCGTCAGCATGATTTTTACTACGTCGGCCTTTGCGTCCGTGACAGCAGCCCAGAAACCGGGCCCAGTGACTGGCGTCATTGATGGTGTGACGCTCGAAGGCGGCCAATATTTCGTGCACGCCTGGGCTTGCCAGGAGGGCAATCGCGGCTCGATCAGTATCAACATATATGCGAACCACCCGGCGGGCGCTAAGCCCCCTGGAACGTACGTGATGGCAGACACGGCCAACCTCGAGAACGAGCCTGCCGTTGACCACGAGTGCCATGACGCCGAGGGAGGCACGCACAGGTTCCATACCGCCCTGCCCAACCAACTTCTGAGAACGTACCAGAACAAAAAAATCTACGTACATGGTATCGCGGTCGCGGGCAATGTCGACAACGCCTTGCTTGCTGGCTCGGGAAAGTTTTTGTTTCCGGCTCCCAAGTGGCCGCCCGATCCGCCCACGCCCAATTTTCTGGACGGCGCGCGAGTGGCGGCGTTCGACACGCAGAAAGAGTCGTGCGAGCAGATCGATATTCCGGATGCCGCAGCTCGCGCTTTCAAAGACTACAAGGGAATCGTGCACCTGATTGCTTCGCACTATGTAACGCGCGCGGGTCTCGGAGCTACTCTCGAAACCGCGAAACACAATTGCGAAATAGTTTACAAATCGGCGCACGACGCAAATATTTCCGCTTTCAACGACGCCACCTGGCTGAATTCGTTTTACAACGTTGACGGCAAACGTATCGTCGCGCTCGGACACATGGAATACCACGGCTGGGATCACCCCGGCATGTGCGCGCAGAAAACCGACACGGCCTCCTGTTGGTACAACGTGGACACCTACAATTTGTCCGACGATGGCGGCTATCATTTTTCCAGGCCGAAACCTCCGGGAAATTATTTCCTCAGCCTTCCGGTTAAATACGAAGTGAATCAGGGCCCGCAAGGTTACAGCGTTAACGCGAACGTTATAAAAGTTGGCGAGTGGTATTACGATGAAGTGTACGCGTGGGCCTGGCCTCCAAATTGCGGCGATGGAAAAGGAAAGAAACCGTGCCTGGTTCAGGATGGCGCGTGCGCGATTCGCACGTCAAATATTCTGGACTCTGCTTCATGGCACGGCTGGGACGGCAAAGATTTTACCGTCGAGTTCGTGGACCCGTACCGAGCAGCGGTCGCAAATCCGAAAGCGCATGTTTGCGCGCCGGTTCCATACCTGGACTACAGCACCGGAATCAACTATCACGCAGCGTCTCATCTTTTTATAGCTACGTTGTGGAATCAAGGCTCAGCGGGATGGGGGCCGCAAGGCGTCTATTTTACGACCTCGCCGGATTTCATTCATTGGAGCAAGCCCGAGCTGGCCATGACGCAGAATCAAATGCTCAGGCGCGAGCCGGAAGGAAATTGGTCCTACGCATATTTTTCGCTGATCGATCCAAAATCCAGCGATTCCAGTTTCATGACCATCAGCGACACTCCATACTTGTATTACGTGCGCATGGACGGCAACCACCCGCCCTATCAGCGCGTCCTGTTTCGCCAAAAAATAAATCTGGATTGGTTAACTCCACTGCATCCGAAGCCACCGTCGCCAGCGCACCCGAAACCAGCGGCGCCTCCGCCGTCGCGTCCGAAGCCAGTGCCTGCTTCAGCCGCAAATCAAGCCAACTAAATGAGGGCGCATCGGTGGGTGGCCGGCCATGCCGCTCGGCACTAATATCAATCCCGATGCTCAATCGCCGGGTTGACGCTCGCGGCCGGGTTACGAAGAGACGACGGGATGATAAGATCTCCGCCCGTGAGGGATTCCTTCTTTGATCGGTTCGAGGGGAGCTCACCCCTATTCTGGGCCGTCCTTGTGCTTCTACTCGCCCTGAACTTTTGGTTCGATTACTACCATCCGCCCGGATTCACAATTGATGTTGTCATAGTGATGGTTCTGGCGATTGCGTATAAACCCCCGCGCGAGCCAGACTAGCGAGCAGATGTTGCCGTTGAATAAAACTGCAAGGAGGCTCGATATGAGGCTAGCTTTTCTTTTTCTACTTGTCACGCTGACTGCAGCCGCTCAAACGCCGGAGGGTAGCCCTCCCGTAACTGACTCCGAGAAAATGGCGGACGCGCTCAGAGCCGCGCCCACTTTTATTACAAAGGATGCGACGATTCTCGACTGGCCGGCGACGAAGGGTGGTGAGTATCGCGTATTGCGAAAGGGAACCAGTGAGTGGAACTGCCTTCCGGCGTTCCCCGGTTATTCGCACGACGAGCCGGGATGTTTTGATGCGGCCTTCATGCTGTGGATCAAAGAAAGCTTAGCCGGACTCGAACCTCACATCGACAGAGTCGGGATTGCTTATATGTACGCGGGAGCGTGGGTGCCGAACAAGTCGGGCGATTCTAACACGCCGAGAGGTGAAGACTTTCACGTCGGCCCGCACATTATGATCGTGAGTCCGCATGAAAATCAGAAAGAGATACAGTCGTTTAATCATGACGGGTCGAATGGCATGCCGTACGTCGCACACCTGCCAAACGGGACCGACCTCTATCTGGTGATTCCATTGCACCAAGCGGACGAGAAATGAATCGCCCTGAGAGGACACGAATTCACTCCCGATAGAAATTCGTTGAACTGAGCGCGTCCCTCGCTTAGACCCCTGGCGTCTTGTTCTGTTACTTCTTTGGGCGCGACTCTGGTGGAACCATGCCTGCTACGCGGTAGTACACCGTTAGCTGGCCGTAGATTTCTCCGGAATGCTCGACGAAGCCATAGGCGAAATCGCTGATCCGGGTTTGTTCATTCCCGAAGGGATCGACGACGATGTCGGACATGCCTTTGTCGCCTTTTGCTTTGATGGCTGCGGCGCCGTCAGCAAATGATTTCTTCACGTAGGCGACTACGTCAGCTTTGGTTTTAAATGTCTCGGGCTTGGGATCGTCCATCGCGGGCATTTTCTCGCCGCGGACTGCGTTGATGAAAAATTCGTTCGCGTGAGCGGCATGGATCAGTCGCTGCGCAAAGGTTCCGATGGTGGGAGCCGGCTTGTAACTATATTTGTCTTCGGGGAAATCTTCGGCCATCGCGATTAGTTTGCGTCCGATATCGTTCCACTGTTCGAGCACAGCTTCAGACGCGCTCGGCGCGGGCTTGGGCGCCGCGTTTTGTTTCTGCATGTCTTGCGAGTGTGCTGACGTAACCAAAACACCGGCGGCAAAGATCGTTGCTACGAGCAAACGTAGGCAATTCATTTTCAGTGCGTGCATCTTTACAGGCTTCATGGCGATTCCTCCAGTGAGTAGCCCCGGCGCATCTTACAGGAATTTCGGGGAGACGAGAACCATCTTTCGATTTGGCATCAGCGCGAGAATCTAAAATACCGCGCGTTTTCAACTCGCGCGCGTGTTCTGTGGAGAGCGAGCCAGCGCCCAGGAGCCTCCCCATAGCGCGATGGCGATGAAAAGGCTGGACCACTCGTCGGGGGCGCGCGGGCCGCTTCCACCGTAAAGCCCAAAAAGAGTTCTGGGAAGATGAAGCGTGAAAACCCAAATCGCGAACATCAGGCCGATACAGATTGCACCCCAACGTAGCTGAATGTTAAGGCCGATGCTTATGCCGGCTACAATGAAATCGGCGCCGAAGAACGCGATCCAAAAAACGTGCCAGGGAATCCACGGAGGAATCAGCGTGCCGATGGGGGCGAGAGCGAGGAAATGGTCCACTCCAAACACCATGAGGGAAACTGCGAGCAGGTAGCGACTCGCGCGCGCCAGCCAGCTCGGCGTCGCGTCCGAGCCTGGTAAGAGCCAGGCGAGAGCGGCGATCGAGAGTGGTTCAAACACGCCTGTGCGAGAACTTATGCTGCTAAGGTTTGTGGTGTAACGCGGCACTTCCAAAATTAAAGCGTACAAGAATAGCAGAGTGCCCAGCGCCATCGCGGCCGCTCGCGCAGTGCGCTTAAACAGAAGGCCCACGCCGCAGGCCGCCAGGAGCGGTCCTATTATTCTTCCGAAGCTGTCGGACTGAATGAGCGATCCCTGCAGCGAGCCTGTGCATAGAAATGTCTGAGTGCCCAACCCGATGATTGCGAAGGCAAACAATATGTAGCCCGAGCGCAGCAGTGTATCCGCCGCCGGCGCGAGCGGTATTGTTTCGTTCGAGACTGCGTCGTGCACGTCCACTTCCTTTGTGACCACGCCGAACTCACGGTTATTCAGATTGCAGGGAAGAGAAGTTAGATTACTCGTTGGTTCGCTACAATGACCACTCTTGCGCGAGACGTTATGACCACTCTTGGTGTGGTAGAGTCAGCCACAGCCCGAAAGGATCATATGCGTTTCATAACGTCGGCCCTTATCGTAACGTTTGTCTTATTGGCTTTGACCTTCGGCACTCGCGCGCAACAGTCTCAGACTTCTCCAACTCCCTCCGCGGCATGGGACAACAATCCATTGATCACCGTTCAGAAAGAGGGCGGAGACCCAGCTCGTAAAGGCGACGTGAAGATTGAGTTCTACGGACACGATGCATTCAAGATCACGTCTCCGAAAGGTTTGACGGTACTGACCGATCCGTGGCGAAATGATTCGACAGGCGCGTATCCCAAGTGGTTCCTGAATGATTTTCCCGCTCTCCGGGTCGACATCGTAATTTCCACTCACGCCCATTTTGACCACGATGCCGTCGAGCGGCCGAACGGACTGATGGTTCTCGAGCGTCTGGTTGGGCAGTTTAAGCTCGGCGATATTGAAATAACAGGCCTGGCCGACAAACACCAATGTGATTCCGGCTCCGCGGACTCCCGCTCTAAGACCTGTCCGCCAAACAACGTGATCGGGTTCGATAACGCGATTCAAATCATCCAGACCGGCGGACTGCGGATCGCGATCTGGGGCGACAATCGCACAGTACCGGATCCCTCTCTCGATCATTATTTAACAAATATTGACGTGCTAATTCTTCCGGTCGAGACAGTCCTCTCGCGTGCTGAGGTGGACGCCATCGTTCGGAAATACGATCCTAAAGCTATAATTCCAGCCCACTATTTTCTCAACGGTTTGACGACCGACATCTCCGATCTGGAATCGGCCGGTGGATGGGTAAGTGATCAGGAGAAAGTTCATCCCGCGGATGTTCGCCGCCGCGATAGTGCGGAGCTAACGCTTAATACAGCTGCGCTGAAGGGAGCCCACCCCCGGGTCTATTACTTCGGCAACCACTTCCAGAAGAAGTAGTTTATCAGCGCCCAGAAGTATAGGTTCCTGTTGCGTAGTGTCTCTAATCAAGATATGGCAATACGATGGAAGGTGGTTTTACCGGTCTTTGGTCTGATCGTTTTCGCGGGAATTAGCTGGCATTCTTATCCTAACCCTCTCGAAGGCAATGCTGTTGGACGCTATTTCTATGTGTGGTCAACTATTCGTCTTGATTCGCATCCGTGTCCTGAGCGCCCTCCGGAACCGTGCGACGCAACAAAAGACCCTTGCGTGTCATGGGGGATGGAGGATGCTGGCCTCTGGCATCCCCCGCAAGGCTTGAACGAATAGTCGCGTTTTGCGCTTCGCCCACATTCTTCATCGGTCTTTTTACTACAGCCGTTCCTGGTAAATACGGCATGAAGCAAATCGTGAGTTTTATGATTTCGATGCCGCTTTTAATTTTCGGCTGGTTCTACTTTGTCGGGCGCATCGTTGACCGGTGGAGTTACAAACGTTCCGACTAGCCAACATCTTTCACACTTGCGAGAAAGGGTTCAAGAACGATTTCCACATTTCCGAGATTTCCACAACGAAAAACGTTTGGAGTGTAGTTGACTGATTTTGCGCGTGGAGTTACAACCGTTTTGTTAAAGCATTCGATTCATCTGAGTCTTGAAAACACGGCAAGCGA
Source organism: Acidobacteriota bacterium (assembly GCA_013287135.1). Taxonomy (GTDB): domain Bacteria; phylum Acidobacteriota; class Terriglobia; order Acidiferrales; family UBA7541; genus Palsa-295. Next base: position 48,774 of record JABDEK010000023.1, read on the forward strand.
AAGCTTAACGAGTTACGCAGGACGAAGGCGATAGAACAGCTTCGACATAGTTCGGAATGGTACGGCAACACGGCAAAGCTCAGGGTGTGGTCAGTGGTTTGCTACGCCTGCTTTCCTCAAGCGAAAGCTTGATGAGACGCGCGACGCAAATCACAGACTGGCCCAGCGGCGAACGTCGTGGCTAGCTTGTCCCCGTAAAACGGGAGAACGCTCAGCAGCTGATATCTTTCGAAACTGAAGGGAAGGGGCGAGCAATCGCCCCTTTTCTTTTAGTAGGAGATGTTCCGGCCGCTTTGCGGCCTCTTCCCTAGGCTCGGCTCGCCGTCGACCTGGGCGTCCCCCAAAGTTTCAGTCGACTGACTCCAGTGCAGGGTTCGCCGTTTGCTATTCCCGGCCAAACCGTTGCCAATAGCATGCCATTCGGTATCGTGGACACCGGCGCGTTCGTTTACGCCGCGTTCACTGCCACCAATCAGATTGCGGCATTCTCCATCGACAGCGCGACCGGTGCTCTCGCGCCCGTGGCAGGCTCGCCGTTTTCAGACGAACGGAATCCCGCTGTGCTCGCGCTGGCAGACAAATTCCTTTATGCGGTGAATGAAACAGACGGCAGCATTTCCGGGTACAGCATAAGTTCCAGCAGCGGCGGGCTTACACAAATTCCTGGTTCGCCTTTTTTGGCGGACAGCGCGGCGCTCGCGGGCGATCCCACCGGGAAATATTTGTATGACCGCACATACGAAGGTATCCTGGACTTCGATATCAATCCGGATACGGGCGAACTCACTCCGGGCGTTGCGAGTTTATCGAATGACGGAAGTCTCTTGTTGACCGTTGTGCAGCTACCTTCATTAACCGCGCAGTAGGCGGCCGCTACAAATTTCAGAAGATTCTCGCGGGGACTGAAAAATTTGCTGCAGGGTTGACCCTTGCGGACAATCCGTGTTATTCCGGAGAATGGTTTTGCATCCGGCGCATCGAGGTCACCTTGACGGTCATCCAATCCCTGGAGTTTATCCCGCTCACGTTACCGTCAAGGCAGGAATGGCGTCTATGTTATTCCCATCGACGCTAAGCGAGTTCGCGAGGCGAGCGCCCAGTCGTTCGGCTAACAGTTATTTTTCAAGTACCGAGGAAATTCAAAGGAGACGTTTATGGCGACGACAAAAGTTGGAATAGCACCAATGAAGGTGGCGCAGGTTCCCAAGCCGGGAGGCGATTTCGAGATCGTCGAGCGCGAGATTCTTAAGCCGCAAGCAGGACATGTGCGCGTGAAGGTGCAGGCTTGCGGTGTTTGTCACAGTGACGTGCTTACGAAAGACGGGCTGTGGCCGGGAATTCAGTATCCGCGCGTTCCGGGACACGAAATCGCCGGCATCATCGATGAACTCGGTGAGGGTGTTACGGTGTGGAAGAAGGGGCAGCGCGTCGGCGTTGGATGGCACGGCGGGCATGACGAAACATGTCTGTACTGCAGGCGCGGAGATTTTCGCAATTGCGTGAATATGAAAATTCCAGGCATCAGCTATGACGGAGGCTATCAGCAATACATGGTGGCTCCCGCGAACGCGCTGGTGGCCATGCCGGATAGTCTGGGTAACGTGGAAGCGGCTCCGTTGCTCTGCGCCGGAATTACCACCTACAACGCGTTGCGCCACAGCGGCGCGATGCCCGGCGACCTTGTTGCAATTCAGGGCATTGGCGGTCTGGGCCATCTGGGAATTCAATTCGCGAACAAGTTTGGATATAAGGTGGCGGCGATCGGGCGCGGATCGGAAAACGCGGCGCTCGCAAAAAGACTTGGAGCGACCGTTTACATCGATAGCCAAGCAACGAAGCCAGCAGAAGAATTGCAAAAATTAGGCGGCGCACAAGCAATTCTGGCGACAGCGCCAAGTTCGAAAGCGATGTCCGAACTGATCGACGGCCTGGGGCCTAACGGCAAACTTATCGTGATAGGCGCGACGTTTGATCCTATCGAGGTCGCACCCGTACAGCTCATCAACGGAAGTCGAACGATTCAAG
>JABDEK010000024.1 GCA_013287135.1 Acidobacteriota bacterium
AAGCGGGATGACAATTTTCACTCAAATCGTGTGGTTGGGCGGGCTTTTTCTGGAGGGTGTCATCCTGATTCGGTCGATCCAAGGCAAATCGTTTGCAAAATATTCTTTATTCTATGTGTATATCGCGTCGGTATTAGTCACTTCGGCGGCGCTTTGGGTCATATATATCTATATCGCGAAACCTTCCGTGAATGTGGCGGTTTATTGGCCGGCACAATACATCACGCTCGCTTTAGGGTGCGGAGTAATTTTCGAAATATCCCGGCATGTGTTCGCCCATCGTGTGAGCTTGGATCGTTTGGCCCGTTGGACTATGCTGGCGACGTTTGGCCTGATTTTTTTGCTGGTCGCCGTCCATGCGTTCCTATTGCCGAAGTGGAATGTGGCTGCGAACACAGCGGATCTAGAAAGGGATTTGCGAGTAGCGCAAGCCATTGTGCTGATGACGATTATTTTCCTGACGGGATACTACCGCATCGAAATTGGCAAAAATGTCAGGGGAATGATTCTAGGTTTTGGAGTTTATGTGGGCGCTAGCGTTCTTTCCCTCACGGTACGCGTTTTCATCGGCCCTCGATTCAGCACGGCATGGCAAATTATTCAGAGTTCCGCCTACTTTGCGGCTCTTGCGATTTGGGCTGTGGCACTTTGGTCTTTCGAACCAGAACGTCCGTCAAAACCGCCGTCAGATTGCGATGACGAGTCCAGTGCTGGATATCAAGCGCTAGCGGATCAAACGCAGGAAATTCTTGTTTCCATCGGCGACCACCTGGATAAGCCGAGAACTAAATGATTCAGTTAACATTTTCGTTGCTGGTCGGTTTCGCTCTTCTAGTAATCCTCTATTTCTTTGTGCGCGGAGGCAAAGTTTCGGCTGAAGGGAGCGCACAACAGCTGCGGGAAGCGAGGCAAACGCTCGATTCATTGCAGTTTAGCTTATTACCGAACGATCTGGTGCATAGAATTTTTGCAAAAGAAGACCTGGAGTATGTTCGCAGAGCGGCGCCGTCGCAGGTTCAGTCACTCTTTCTTTCAGAACGCAAAGATATCTCGCTAGCCTGGGTGCGCCGGGTTCGCGGAGCAATTTTGGGGCTAATGCGGTTTCATCGAGGGCATGCACGGCTATACGCACAGCTTAATCTTTCAACCGAACTGCTTTTGGCGTTTAATTTCGTCCGTCTTCTGACGGTCTGCCGTCTTCTGGAGATTGCGTTGTATGTTCGCGGACCATACGCGGCTCCCGGAATGGTGCGAACAGTGGCTGTCGCGGCGGGAAAAGTATGCACGATTTCAGAAAAATCTCTGGTGTTTCTGAAGGCGAATCAAATCGATCCACTGAGAAACGATCCATCGCGCCACGGCGCATCGGTATAACGATCCATGGCCTTTTCCACGAACTATACGAATGTGGACCAAGCCGCGGACGATCTACGGCGGCGTTCGCTGGCGCACATGGCGGCTCCATTGGAACGCATGATCTATTTGGGGTCCACGCGCGATTACAATACCGGACTTTATTACCACGATGGCCTGGCGTCTCGCTTTTCCGAGATGGTGGCGTGCCAGGCTCTGGCGAATTGCCATCGCGAAGCGTACCAGCAGGTTTTGCAGTCTTCTATCGAGGATCTGGTTCGGCAGCTGGATTCTTACATTCAATCCACAAATTCCGCGCCCCGTGATTTCATTGCGGCGTGGAAGAACCTGCAACCGTACCGAGTTGCGGTTCCGGCGGAGACCGATCCGCTAGCAGCGGAATTTCTATGCTCCAACTTCAAGATCGCACTATCGATTTGGGAAGCTCATCAGCATGACCGTTCCCGGCAGCCACTAGACGCATCGCCACCGCAGTAACCTGCCCGATAATCTCCGCTTCCGTGGGGTAAGCAAATTGCCTCAGAGCGCATCCCGAAAGGGGATGGGGGATTAGCGTCAAATTGGAGTCGCGCGCTTCACACCAGGAGCATGCGTAGCCTTCGCGGAGCTCCACAAAATAGATCGGCCGATCAAGTTCAGTTCGCCATCCAGAAACCGCCACGCGCTTTCTGTGACTATCAATTTGGACGAATGAGCCTGGGCGCAAAAGCGGATCCATGGTGCGGTCCTGCATGCCGATAAACCCGTACTGGCAGTTGCGCACGTCCAATTTCTGAATCAGAGCAATGGGGACTTCACCCCAGACTTCCACCATGCGCGAAATCAGGCTGGTCGTCTCTACCTGAAAGCCGCGATCGAAGCGAACGGGGAAACGAATGGCGCGATCTCGGTCGGAAACTTCGATGGAAGCTAAGTGCGTGTTGTGAAGGGGCAAAGTGGAGTGATAACGGACAGTGTCTTCCAATTCCACTCCGAAGATGCTGAGAAGATCCACAAACTTAGCACGGTAGATCACGCTTAAGCTGAACAGCTTGTAGATGCTGGGAACCGAATCCTTATTTTCGAGCTGCGTAAGCCAGGCGTTCGAGATCGAGAATTCTTCGTTCTCGCGGTCTTCTGCGATTCGGCGGCTGAGCTCTTCCACTTCGCGAGTGGTAATGCCGAGACGATGCCGCAACTCTCTAAGGCGATCCCCAGGATGGACGAGCAGCGTCATAGCCTGTGCGTGAACTCTAGCTCGTTGAATGTCGATTTGTGATTGGCATTTAGGGCTGTGATATTGAGATTAAAGGTATCCGGGGGGTGAATCAACCTTTTTGATAAACTCGAACGAGTTTTTCGGCGGATTCTAAAAAATACGAATTGAGCTGTCCCTGCTTGCAATGATAAGCAACCTTCCGCTTTCGTCGAACGGGATGTATCCGCGCGGCAACATGAATCGCGACCGGTTCACTTTACGCGTCAACGCGAGTTGCAGCGCTGGCCGGACGCTGGTGACTGTGCCAATCTGGAACTAGCGTAGTACCCATTTTGGAACCAATTTGGGAGTCAACGAGGAGCGAGATTATGGGCGCATTCTCTGGTACCCCATCGAATCCAACCGGCGGAAGCGGACCCTATCCCCACAAGCGCGAGGTCCCGCGTTTCAGCCTCATTGCCACCGTCGTGCTTCGTGAGCCCGACAGTGACACCAAGATTTCCGGACGAATTTCCGAGCTTAGCCGCAAGGGGTGTTACGTGGACACCTTGATTACATTGCCCGAAGGCACGCTCCTCGAAGTCTGGATTTCCCGCGATCAAGGCGTCTTCGAATCAAAGGGCAAGATCGTTTACGTCCAAATGGGGATGGGCATGGGTGTCGCGTTCCTGGAAGTTGCCGCAGACCAATTGAAGATCCTCGATGCTTGGCTAGCTGAGCTTTCCGCCTAACACACCTGCAAGTCGACCTGCTATTTTTCGCGGTTCGCGATTTGGCATTTCGTTTGCTCACCTAAAAATTCGGATTCTTGGCAGCGTACGGTAAGATATATATGCCCAGCCCCGGGGGAGGGATGTTTGAACTTTAGCGCGAACACGCGACAGTTAGGTGACGTTACAGTGGTGGATGTGCGGGGCGGCTTCACAAACCCGGAAGGGGAAGCGGTTCATGAGTTGCTGCTGGATCTATTTCGAGAAGGGCGCACGAAAGTCTTGCTGAACTTTCGTGAAGTTTCTTATCTCGACAGTTCTGGGATCGGGCAACTCGTTCGCAGTCTGTACACCGCCAGAAATAATGGTGCGGAACTGCGGGCCGTGAATCTGAACGCGCGAGCGGCGGAAGTTTTGCGTTTGACCAATCTGCATCGGATATTCACAGACTTTCCTGATGAAGGATCCGCGATCAAAAGCTTCGTCTCTTAGCCTCTAAAATCCGAAATTTCCGAAATGAATTCAGCAGAATCCCGCTGCGCTGTTCATTTGTCTTGGTTCGTGCGGCTGGACCGGGCGCGGCTTCAAAAAAGACCCTGTACGGACGGTCAGTTTCCGATGTGAACAAACCTGAACCTTTTGGGCGTTGCTTAGGTTTCCGAATCGCGCCTACAGTAGTGATTCAGGATTGATTCCGCTCATCGCTGAGTGTGGACAAGGAGACATTCTATGTGGACAAAGCAGCCGCAAGCCGAAGTTCCCAGCTATTCCCCGTCACCGGTGCCGCCTTCTCAGGTGACGGCCGCTCCATCCCAGAGCACGAACTATGCGGCCCGGCCGAGCGCGCCGAGCGCACGGAGCGTGGCCTGCCTGGGCGAGACGATCGAGGTTAAGGGCAAAATTTCAGGCGAAGAGGATTTACAGGTTGACGGCAAGGTCGAAGGGCCGATCTCGCTGCAAGGCCAGCGCTTGACTGTGGGTCGTACCGGCAAACTCAATTCCGAAGTTATCGCGCGCGAAGTTGTGGTGTACGGCAACGTTCACGGCAATGTGCGAGCGAGCGACCGCGTGGAAATCAAGAAAGACGGATCGGTGACCGGCGACGTGATCACCGCGCGTATCAGCATCGAAGACGGCGCGTTCTTCAAGGGACGCATCGAGATCGAGCGCGGAAAACAAAACTCAACGACCTCGGAACGCGAGAGCGAGTTGGTTTCAGCGGGCGCGGCAGCAGACTAGGTTAGCTTTAACCCAGTCAATAATTTTTAAGTGTTTCGACAAGCCCGCGCGAGGAACGGCTATTCATTCTCGCGCGGGCTTTTGTATTGGTCGGGAAGGTCATCTTCGGGAACTTCGCGGGTCCTGATCTCGCCCTGATCGGCGTCCGGAGCGTTTTCCACTCCGCTCACATATTCGGCCTCGAGGGCCTGGCCTTCCTCTAGCAACTCTTCCACGCTCTCGGTATCGACGTCTTCATCGCGCGGCAGCCCTTGGATGTCCCCCGATTGCCCACCGGCCGCTGGACCCAAGCCACGCCGGCCTTGGGTTAGCATGCCGGAGTTCACCTCGCTGGTCATGCCCGCGGGGCCTGGAATGTTTCGACGAACAGAACTTTCCGAGCGAACGGATTTCTGTTTGCGGCTCGATTTCTTGGCTGCCGGTTTCTTTTTCAATACCTTCTTCTTCGAATTCTTGGAGCTCGGCTTCTTGGAAGCGGGCTTCTTGCGGCCTTTCTTTTTCGTGGGCATAAGAAGAAAAGTCTATCACCACCAAATCCAGCGAACAATGCGAGACTAGAACGAGAAGGGTGAGCCAAAGATGCCGAGAGTCTTGCGGCGGTGCTCAGCATCTAACAGGGAGCTCCGTAACTTTCATATTCTATGGCTAACGAAAAAACGCCCATCGCTGGAAGCAAGGTTGCGAAGAAGTTCGATTGGAAACTGCTGCCCGACGTGCTGGCACTGCTGAAACCACGGCGGGGAGTTATCGCGATAGGCTTCGTGCTGATGATCATCAACCGGTCGTCGGGACTGATCTTGCCAGCCTCCACGAAATACCTGGTGGACGATGTAATAAACAAAAGGCAAACCAATCTTTTGTTGCCGATCGTTGTTACCGTCGTTGCTGCGACGATTATTCAGGCTATTACGTCTTACTCGCTCACCCAGCTTCTTTCCAAATCATCGCAGCGAATGATCACCGAGCTTCGCATCAAAGTTCAAGCGCATGTGGGGCGTCTGCCCGTCTCGTTTTACGACGCGAACAAGACGGGCGTATTGGTTTCGCGCATCATGAGCGACGTGGAAGGCGTGCGGAACTTGATCGGCACCGGGCTAATCGAGTTTGCTGGCGGAATCTTGACCGCAGTATTCGCATTAATCGTGTTGCTGCGAATCAGCGTAAGCATGACCGCCGTGGCGTTTGCCGTTTTATTGATATTTGCTTTGGGACTGAATCGCGCGTTCAAGACAATTCGGCCGATTTTTCGCGCGCGCCCAAAAATTAATGCGGAAGTTACGGGTAGGTTGACGGAATCGTTGGGCGGCGTTCGCGTGGTGAAGGGGTATCACGCAGAAGCGCGTGAAGAAAAAGTGTTCGCGGCGGGCGTGCAAAGACTGTTGGATAACGTATTAAAAACGCTCACGGCTACATCCCTGATGGGCCTGGGCGCCACAAGCCTGATGGGCATGGTTAGTGCTTCGATTATGTTTCTCGGCGCGCGGCATATTCTGGCCGGGACCATGACGCTTGGCGTTTTCTTGGAATACACAATTTTCCTGGGATTGCTGGTTGCGCCAGTGTTTCAAATTGTGGGAATCGGGCCGCAAATCACCGAGGCGTTGGCCGGGCTGGAGCGGACGCGCGAAGTTCTGAACGAAAATCTTGAGGACGAAAGTCCGAATCGGACAGACCGGCTCGACCGCATTACGGGGCGCGTAGCGTTTGAAAATGTGAGCTTCTCGTATGACTCGGGAAAACCAGTGCTGCATGAGATCAGTTTCGAGTCGGAGCCTGGAACGGTGACCGCGCTTGTAGGCCCCTCCGGCGCGGGAAAATCAACGATTATTGGCTTGATCGCTGCGTTTTACACGCCGACAAGCGGGCGCGTCCTGGTGGATGGACATGATTTATCGCGCGTGCGTCTGGATTCCTATCGCTCGCAACTGGGAGTTGTGTTGCAGGAAACCTTTCTGTTCGATGGCACCATTCGCGAAAATGTGGCGTTCTCGCGCCCAGAATCCAGCGAAGAGGAAATTATGGCGGCGTGCCGCATCGCACGCGTGGATGAATTTGCGGACGCGTTTGAGAAAAAATACGACACCATCGTCGGCGAACGCGGCGTGAAACTTTCAGGTGGCCAGCGGCAACGTGTTTCTATCGCGCGCGCAATCCTGGCGGATCCTCGCATCTTGATTCTCGACGAGGCTACCTCCAGCTTGGATTCCGAATCCGAGGCGTTCATTCAAGAAGGGCTGCGCTACCTGATGCGCGGACGAACCACGTTTGTGATCGCGCATCGTCTCTCCACCGTGCGCCGCAGCGATCAGATACTGGTAATCGAAGCGGGCCGGATCATCGAACGCGGTACGCACGCTTCGCTCTACGCCGCGGGCGGGCGCTATTACGATCTCTACACCAAGCAGCACGGCGTGGAATCCAATTTGTTTCTCGCGCCGGGAGAAGGCGGTTCGGATTCGAAGGATGAGCGAGACTCGGAGACCCAACCCCCATCGAGCGCCAGCGATTCCGCTCTACCCGAAGCCATTCGCTTAATACGCGGCCAGAACTAGTGTTTGTTTTCGGAAGAACCAATAAAAAGACTTGCCTTTATTTTGATTTCCAACCAGCCGGCGGGGAACTGATCGGCCAAAACTCGGGGGCCGGTCTCAGAAATTCAATGGCCACTTGTGCCAGACCGGCGTGCTCACGTCCCATATAGGAGACGCGTCCTTCGCGCTCGTCCCAATTTTGGGGATTCATGAGCGTGACTTTCTGGCCTATTGCCACCTTTGTTCCCAACATCACTAGCGCGCCGTGCGCGCTTACCGTGACGGTAAAAGTTTCCTCTTGAAACGGCCGGTTGTCCGCGGACTCACCGCGAATCGCGACGGGAACGTCCGCGAGTACACGTTCACTTCTTCTATTTTCCGGCTGCGCCATTTGCTGTCTTCCCCCCTTGTAAGGCAGGCCCAGGAAAATGCCCCGCCTACTATTGTCCAAAATTAATTAAAGTTGGGAAAAACGATTCATTGAGTATCCGTGGAGTAAACCTGCGGTGGGCCTGAACCAAGCGCAAGTCTGCGGAGCGGAACGGAAACTCCGAGTCAGCTTTACCCAGGAAATGTGCGGAGATAGATGGTGCTCGAGGAGGGAATCGAACCCACACGGCCTTGCGGCCACCGGATTTTGAGTCCGGCGCGTCTGCCAGTTCCGCCACTCGAGCTGCAAAAGGCTCGCTGTGCAGGTTAGCATGTAGGCACGCTAACGCTCAAGCTCTCAACTCCCCTTAGTTTTGCATACCTCAGCCTTCGGTTATAACTCGAGTTGCTATAATCCTTATAAGCGCGAGGAGCCATCCTGCTAGAACGTACGGTACGGAAGATGGGAAGTTCGCTCGGTGTGGTGCTTCCTCAGGAAGCAATTAACCGCCTGGCCGCAACCCAGGCCGACCGCCTTTTGCTCCGGGAGGGTCCGAGCAATACCTACCAACTAACGCGGTATAAGCCGGCCTTTGAAAAGAAGATGAAAAAGATCGCCGATATTATTCGGCGGTACCGTGGCGCGTTGCGTACGCTTGCCAAGTGAGAAGCCTAGCGAGTGTCAATCGGGGTTTCGTGTTCGCTTGGAGAGGAAATTGGCCGGCGGCGGCGCGGATCGAGAAAGCTGTGCGTAAATTCTGCGACGGTGATTCCTAGCTGGCCCCATAGACGGCGCTTCAGTGTGCGGTAACTTTGCGAGCCGCTGAAAATGTCGCGAACCAAGTCGCGAAATGCGGGGGAGTAGTTCAGCAACTGCACCATGCGCGTGGTAATGGCGCCGCCAACAAAGTTTCCGCGGAAGACTTTTTTAGCGATGTTGGCGGCGAATTCCAAGTCCGCTGAAAATGCCGCGCGTAATCGTTCGGGATATTCCTGCGGCGCGCCTTGCGCCAACGCATGTGCGAGCAAATCTCCCGAGCGTAGCGCGTAGTAAAGCCCTTCGCCGGTAATAGGGTCAACCGTGGCGGCAGCATCGCCAGCCATGGCCCAATTGTTCCCGACAATACGGCGCCCCCTGATCGTTTTGGCTTGCGGCGATGGCAAAACGTGGCTGTATAGCTGTGCTCCCGCCGTGGGAATCTTTTCTTCCACCACGAAAGCATCCAGATGCCGGCGCAACTGTTGGCTGGTGGTTTGTCCCATGCGTGCGCAAATTCCGACAGACAAATGATCGGCGCGAGGAAACGACCACAAATATCCTTCGAATTCTTTCAGGAACTTTATCTTGATGATGTTTTCTTCGGTGGGAACGAAATAGCCAAGCGTCATCTCAAGATCGTCGGCGCCCAGGGCCGTAGTGTCGGGCAAAAGCTGATTGCGCGCGCCCGACGCCAGCACCACAAAATCGGAGACTCGCTCTTCGCCCTCAACCATCAAACGAACACGCTCGCCGTTGGTATTCACGTTCGTCACACGCGAACAAACGGCGGTGCATCCAGCGGCAACAGCGCGATCGAGCAGTAATCCGTTCAAGACCTTGCGCGCATAAATAACGATTGGGTGGTTCATCTCGAAACGCGCGCGATGCCCGCGGCTTGAAATCAGCTCCGCGGTCCGTATGATTTTCTTGGGATAAGGTGAATCGAGAAGGAAAGGATACGTTTCGATCGCTTTATGCGTCAGCCCGCCGCCGCACGGTTTTTCCCAGGCCAAGCGCTCATCGAAAATCGTAACTTTGAAACCACAGCTAGCCAGCCGCTCTCCACATAGAGCTCCAGCAGGGCCTCCGCCGACGATGGCAATGTCTTTCATCTAAGAACTTTATTATGGCTTAATCACGTCAGCGGAAAAACAGCAGCCACGAACCATGCCACGAGTATAGCACTAAATAATATGGCAGCCGCGGCGGAGCCGGTTCGCTTGCGCAGAGCGTCCGCTCCGAGCCTTTGCGCAATAGAAAAGAGTGCAAGAAAAACGGCCAGCAAAGGAATCAAAACTTGCCCGCTACGCAGCTCGTAGTAGGCAAGCGTGCAGGCGAGAAAGATTTCGAGCCTGAGCACTAGAAATACCGCGAATCGCAGCGCGCGACGTTTGCCGCTCTGCAGTGGACCGAGGGCAAGCTCCTCTGCGCCGCAGAAAATAAGTGTAATAGGAAGAATCGCCGCGAAACGCATCCAACGCGGTCCGTTCAGCCAAGCATCGGCGAGTTGCCAATTCAGCCATGCACCCAGTGACAAAAAGACGGCCAATGCAAAAATGGCCGCGATGGTCGAACTCCAAGCCCTCGGCGGCCAAATCTCCTTGATTAGATCGCGATTGAAAAACAGCAGAACCAGACCAACGATCAGTAGAACGGATAAGAAATAGTCCGCCGCATAGATATGCAGAAATTTCAGCGGAATGCCGAGAGTGAGCGCGAGGACTCCAGCCAGCGCGGCAACCGCTACTTCCGCCAAGGAAAGCGCGTAGGGCGGATGATCTACGAGCGGCTCTCGGCGCGGGGGGCCAGCGGCTGACGCTAGCAGCGTTGCGCAGAACGGAAATAACAGCAGGATACCGATCAAGCCGAGCACCGAGCCAGCCAATCGGTGACGTCCTTTATTGGCGACCGCGTAAGGGGCTAGGTCCAGATTCAGCGCCAGCGTCTCGGGCGGAATTTCCGGAAACAAACACTGCATAATCCAACGCTCAGATTGATGCGCCACATTGCGGTCCATGATCAAGCTGGTGTGCGTGCCGCCCGTCACATAACGCAAATCGAAGGCGCGCTTCTGCGCGAAATCTTCGGGCCGAGCGCGAGTTCCCCCGGACGCATGCAGCAGCGCCCGCGCTGCACGATGCAAGATTGCGAGTTCATATTGCCCGCTGAAGACCAGCAGATTCGAAGGCATGCGCTGCGGCAAAACCATGGGCGCCGGAGAAAGCGCGATCGTACCGCTCACCGGGATGTGATCGGCCATTCCAATGGCAATGGCGCCGCCCATCGAATGTCCTACAACGATTGTGTTCGAGGGATCGATTTTGCCCCTGCGGCTTAATGATTCCACAGCTGCCGTCGCACACTCTGCCGCTTTCGCGAAAGAAAAAGCATCCGTGTCATCACCGTGGCCCGCTAGATCGAGCGAATAGACTTGCAAACCGTGGCCGGCAAACTCGGATGCGAGATAGATCATGATTCGCCGGTTGGCAGAGAGTCCGTGCAGCACGATAACCGTGCCGGGCGGCTCGTTGGTGATGCGCGGGTTGAGTATCGTTGCGGGGGTGTGGCAGCCGCCCGTTTCGATCACGATTTGTTGTTCGGGCAACTCGCCGCTGCGAACCCATTTCGTTCCAAGGACGAGGAAAACAATGCCGGTGACGGCCAGCGCAATTTCCCACCACTTGAGCTTAAAACTTTTCATTTTTTGGCTCTCGGTGCTGTATCCGCGGCCGTTGAAGGGAGCATGATAGAATTAAACGTTTGCTGATTTTCTCGATTTTGCAAATCGGAGCACGGTCTTGCCGGTAATTTCTCAAAGCGAGTTGATTCTCCAACGGGGTGAGTGGAAACGCAACGGAAAGCGGGTTGTGTGCGTCCCGGGGGTCTTTGATTTGTTGCACCCTGGGCATATTCGTTTGCTCGAACAGGCGCGAGCTCTGGGCCACGTTCTGGTGGTTGCGATTCAAAGCGATGCACTGGCGCGGGAGCAAAAAGGCCCCAGCCGTCCGATTACACCCCTTGCAGAACGCGCGGAAATTGTTGCGGCGTTTCAAGCGGTTGACGCCGTGGTGGAACTCAGCGAGGACCGGAGTTCCAACGGTTTCATGGAAAAATTCGCGCCCGACGTTGTGGTACAGGGTAGCAGCGCTAGCGCCGGGAAAGCTGGTAAGGCGCAACAAGTTCCCGCCGCCGTCCCAGGAATGAACGTAATCCAGATTCCATCAGAGCCCGGCCATTCAACCTCTCGCCTGATCGAGCGCATCAAACAACTTCGCGCATGATTCTGTCTCTGGTTTCCGAAATTCTCTCCCGCGTTGCGCGGAATCCTGAAATGGACCAAGCGCTGGATACACTTCGGCGCAGCAAGGGCGAAGTCCATCTAGCCGGCCTCACCGATCCTGCGAAAGCATTTGTGTCCGCGGTCGCTACTGCCCAACTTGGACGTCCCACGATTTTAATCGTGGAATCCAATCAGCGCGCCGAAATGATGCTCGAGCCGGTGCGTTGGTTTTATCGCGCTGTGACGCGCAAACCGGGGCGGCGGGTCGCGCATTTGCCCGCGTACGACGTGTTGCCTTACGAATCCCGTTCGCCGCACGCTGAAATTTCAGAGGACCGCGCCGTTGCGCTCTGGAGATTCGCGTTGAGCGAAGCGGATTTGCTGATCGCCCCGGCGCAGGCTGCGGTCTGGCGTCTGCGCGAGCCGGAATTTTACGGAGAGCTAGCGTTGACCATAGCGCGCGATCAATCCATCGAGCACGAAGCGCTCCTTAATTTTCTTTCCAGCGCGGGCTATGACAAACAGGTGACCTGCGAGATGCCCGGCCAGTTCGCGGTGCGAGGCGGCATCATCGACATTTTTTCGCCGGAAGCTCCGCAGCCTGTTCGCGTGGAACTGCTTGGCGACGCCATCGAATCCATCCGCGCGTTTGATCCCAATACCCAACGTTCCACGAATCCTGTGGAGCGTGCCATGCTGATGCCTCTCACGGAATTCCCGCGCCAGGCTGAGGTTCTCGAACGCTTGCGCGTGCGCTCCAGTTCTGACCGCGAAGATGATTCTCCGCCTGCAGGTTTCTATCCCGGTTGGGAGTTTCGAGAAGTTTTGCGCGAAGAGCGCAAATCGACTATTTTCGACCTAGGTCCCGATCCGCTCGTGATCGAAGACGAGCCATCGCTTATCGCCGACTGCCTGGAGAAATATCGAAAACAGCTGCAAGGATCGTTTGATGAGTCTGACGATCCGCTGGCCGAGCCGCCCAGCGCGTATCTTTTGAGCGATGAAGAATGGACGCACGCGTTGCAACGCCTGCCTCGCCTCGCAATCGAACATCTCGCCATCGCGCGCGAAAGCGATGCGGCCAGAGGACACGCGCTTCGCACGCAGCCGACAACGCGGTATCACGGCGATGTGGCCGCTTTCGTGGCCGAAGTTCGCGGGCGCATTGCAGGTGGCGAACAAGTGCTGGTGTCAGGCGCTAGCACGGGAGAACTAGAGCGACTTGCCGATATTTGCCACGAATTTGAAGTGCCCTATCGGATGGGCGAGCTGGACGAAAACACCACAGTGGCGCGGCTGGCAGAGGAAGGCTCCGGCGCGCCCGGCCCGGCCATGGTGTTGGTGCGAGCTCCCATTGAAGAAGGCGTCGTATTCGTTGACGCCAAGCTTGCCCTATTCGGGAATGGCGACCTGTTTGAAACTGTTGCGCCATCTTCAAAGCAACGCGCGCGCTCGCGTCCAAAAACGGCGAGCTTCTTCAGCAATTTTTCCGACCTGAAGCCGGGTGACTACGTGGTGCACATCGACCACGGCATCGGCCAATTCGAAGGCCTGCGCCAGGTCGCCGTCGAAGGCGCCACGGGCGAATTCATGCTGCTGCGTTATGCGGGTGACGCCAAACTTTACGTTCCCCTGGCGCGCCTTGACCTGGTTCAGAAATATCAGTCGCTGGGCGGAGTCGAACCCGTTCTCGACCGCCTCGGAACTACAGTTTGGGAAGCGCGCAAAACGCGCGTGCGCAAATCCGTCACGGATATGGCGGACCAGCTTTTAAAACTTTACGCCGAGCGCAAAACCGCCCCGGGCCACGCGTTTCCGGCGGACACGAATTGGACGCGCGAATTCGAGGACGCGTTTGAGTTTGACGAAACACAGGACCAGCTGCGCGCTATCGCGGACGTAAAGCGCGACATGGAGTCGCCGCTTCCGATGGACCGCCTACTTTGTGGCGATGTTGGCTACGGGAAAACGGAGGTAGCCATGCGCGCAGCATTCAAGGCCATTGCGGATTCAAAACAAGTGGCCGTACTGGCGCCCACTACGGTGCTTGCTTTCCAGCATTATCAAACCTTTAAGCGCCGCTTCTCCGCCTTTCCGGTGCGAGTGGAAATGCTCAGCCGCTTCCGCACGGAGAAAGAACAGAAAAAAGTGTTGGAGGAGATGGAAGGTGGCAAAGTTGACATCCTGATTGGCACGCATCGGCTGCTCTCGCACGACGTGAAATTTCAGGACCTCGGCTTGTTGGTGGTGGACGAAGAGCAGCGTTTCGGCGTGGCACACAAAGAGCGTTTGAAGGAGTTGCGCAAAAATGTGGACGTGCTGACCATGTCGGCCACGCCGATTCCGCGCACGCTGCACATGTCTCTGGTAGGCTTGCGCGACATGAGCGTGATCGAAACGCCCCCGAAGGACCGCCTCGCGATCCAAACTACTGTCGCGCCTTTCAGCGAGACACTGATTCAACGCGTGGTAGAAGAAGAGATCGCGCGCGAAGGTCAGGTATTCTTCATTCACAATCGCGTGGAATCCATTGACACGCTGGCAGCACTCGTCAAGCGACTGGTTCCCAAGGCGCGTGTGGTAGTTGGCCATGGCCAAATGCGCGAGACGGAACTGGAAAAAGTGATGTTGAAATTCGTGCGCGACGAAGCAGACGTGCTTGTTTCTACTACCATCGTTGAGAACGGCTTGGATATTCCGCGCGCCAACACCATTGTGATCGATCGCGCAGACTGCTTCGGCTTATCTGAGCTGTACCAGCTTCGCGGCCGCGTGGGACGTTCAAATCAGCGGGCCTATGCGTATCTGCTGGTGCCTCCGGACACTGCGCTAACGTCTATCGCGCGCCAGCGATTGGCCGCTCTGAAAGAGTTCAGTGACTTAGGCGCCGGATTTCGTATCGCTGCACTCGACCTCGAACTGCGAGGCGCGGGAAATCTGCTCGGCAGGGAACAGCACGGCCACATCGAAGCCGTTGGATTCGACATGTATTGCCAGATGATGGAGCGCGCGGTGGCCGAACGAAAAGGCGAGGCCGTCGCCGTCGAGCGTCGGGCCGCACTCAACCTGGGGCAGGAAATACGCATCCCACCTGAGTACATCGAGAATGAGAACTTGCGTCTGCGAATTTATAAGCGCATCGCCAGCGTCACGTCCGATGAGGAGCGCGAAGAAGTTCGCCGGGAACTAAACGATCGGTTCGGGCCGCCGCCGCCGTCGGTCGATAATCTTTTGGACTATGCGGTGCTGAAAGCGCTTGCTGAACGGCTAATGGTGGCATCGGTAGATCATCGCGGGGACCAGGTAGCCATAAAATTCTATGAGGACACGCCCTTGGGCCCGGAGAAACTGGTCAAACTGATTCGTAAGCGCAAGGGGATGCGACTGGATCCCTCGGGAGTCTTGTGGTTTGAGTGGAAAGGTGAAAAGGGTGGGCCCACGGGCGCCACTAGAAACGTATTGCTACAACTGGAAGCGTAGAGATAAAATTCAGTTTAGAGTGAATCCTATGAAAATCTGGAAGGTGTTTCCGGTGCAGCTTTCTGCCGGGATTATTGTGTTGGCCGCATTAACCCTAGTTGTGCCTCCGCAGGTTCATGCGCAGTCCTCCAAGGGCACTGTGATCGAAGAGATCGTGGCGCGCGTTAATAATGATGCAATCACGCTTTCGGATGTGCAGAAGGCTGACCAAGCTTTGCACGAAGAGATCGCCCACGACTGTCAAGGCTGCTCCCCTGAAAAGATGGAGGAGATCTACAAAGACAAGCAAAAGGACTTGTTGCGTGACTTGATCGACCAGGCGCTTCTGGTGGAACGCGCCAAGGACATGGGCATCAGCGTAGAAACGGACGTGATCAAGCGTCTCGACGAAATTCGCAAGCAGAACAACATGGGCAGCATGGAAGAGCTGGAAAAGGCAGTGGAATCCCAAGGCCTTGGTTGGGAGGATTTCAAATCTCAGATTCGCAATACTCTCTTAACCCAGGAAGTGATTCGCCGCGAAGTCGGCTCGCACATCAGCATCCCGACTGACGCTGTGAAGAAATATTACGACGAACACCAAAAGGACTTCATTCGTCCCGAGCAGATTGTACTTTCGGAAATATTTCTGAGCACGGAAGGCAAGAGCCCGGAGGAAATGTCTTCCGTTGAAAAGAAGGCGGAAGATTTGCGCAATCGCGTGGTGAAGGGCGAAGACTTCAACGAAATTGCCAAGCACTTCTCCGAAGGCAGCACGGCGAAGGACGGTGGCGAACTTGGCACCTTCGAACACGGCCAGCTCTCCAAGCAGCTCGAAGACATCGTGTTCAAAATGGATAAGGGCCAGATGACGGATGTGATTCAAACTAAAACCGGTTTTGAAGTCCTCAAAGTGGAAGCCCATTTCGAAGCCGGCTTGCAGCCTCTTGATAAAGTGGAAAACGAAATCATGAATCGCATTTACGGGCAAAAAATGCAGCCGACCATGCGCGAATACCTCGGGCAACTGCGCGAACAAAGCTATGTGATGGTCAAGCCAGGTTATACCGATAGCGCCGCTGTTCCGGGCGCAAGCGTGATTCAGGAAGTGGCGCCCACCCCCGACGCCGCTGACGCAAAAAAGGCCAAGAAAAAGATTACGAAGCCTAAAGTCAACGGACAGTGAAAACACACTTCATTTGTGATTTGCAGGACGGCCAGGGAGTTGCCACGCTTTTTCTCGTGCGCGAGAAAGAAGTACGCACCTCGTCTCGTTCCGGAAAATCCTGGCTCGAGCTGGACCTCGTGGACCGCACCGGAAGAATCTCCGCGAAAATGTGGGATAACTTCGCGGTCATAGCCGTCACTTTCGAACGTGACGACGTGGTGCACGTCCGCGGTCGCGTGAAACTTTACAACGGCCAGAAGGAATTGATGTTGGAGCAGATCATTCCGGCCGTCGAGCGCGATTACGACCTCGCAGATTTTCTGGCGCACACGAAGTACGACGTAGAGAAACTGTATGTGGATTTGCGTGCCGCCATCGCGGCGATGAAAAATCCATGGCTCAAGCGGCTGCTTACCAGCGTTGTGGAAGATCCTGAAATTTCGCCGAAGCTGAAGCGGGCGCCTGCCGCGATGACTATGCATCACGCCTTTATCGGTGGGTTGCTGGAACACGTCGTGAGCCTGATCGGCTTGGCCCGCGGTGTGGCCGATCATTACAAAGAACTCGACGCCGACCTGCTTCTTGCTGGTATTGTCCTGCACGATATCGGAAAAATTGACGAGCTTTGTTACGGACGCGGCATTGATTACACCACGCAAGGGCGCCTGCTGGGCCATATCACCATCGGAGCCGCGCTGGTTCGGGAAAAAATCCGCGCCATTCCGAATTTTCCTGCGGAGCTGGCCTTGCTGGTGGAACATTTAATTCTGAGCCATCACGGCTCGTACGAATTCGGCTCGCCGTCGCTGCCGCAGACGCGCGAGGCGGTGGCCCTGCATTTTCTAGATGACCTGGATTCAAAAATGGGCGCCATCCGAGCGACGCTTGATTCGTCTGAAGGGAATGCTGATTGGACTGCGCGTAATCCGTCGCTGCGACGTTCACTACTGCGCACCGAAAAGTTTTACACAGGCGACGATCCAAAAGCTTGCTCTGATGCGAATGTGGAGTATGATGCCGCCAGGTCGGGGGAGGCTTCGCAAGGCAGTCCGGAACAGCCGTCAGCGAAGCCTGCGCAAGGCGCAGTGGCGCGAAATGCGGCGGCTTTGGGTGATCAGGGCGGAACGTCGCCTCAAACCACTTTTACCGGGTTCCATCCGCCTTCGGCTCCCGACAAGAAGAATAACGAGTCCTCATAAATGAACCAGGTAAAAACGCCGTCGCCACGCCATGCGCTTTTGGACTTGGCGCCTCTCGAGCTTGATTGCCTGAATATGTTGTGGCCCATGGGAGAAGGCACCGTCCGCGAGATTCGCGACGCGCTGGCTCCGCGCAGGCCGCGGGCTTACACCACGATCATGACGATCATGGATCGTCTGGCTCGAAAGGGAATCGTCGAGCGGCGCAAAACCGGGCGCGCGTACATTTACAAGCCGAACCTGACAGCCGAAGACGCGCGGGCGCACGCTCTTGCACAAGTGATCGACAGCTTTTTCGGCGGGTCGAAGGAATTGGTAATCGCCCATCTTGACGATGGATCGCCAAACGCGACAACACACGTCGGGCCAAAGGTCAATGCTGCTGATTCCGTAGCTCCAGCGAGCGCCTCCGCGGCAGCTGCCGGGGCAGGTTCGGGTGGAAGCGCTCGTCCGGCGGGCAATTCCTCTCTCAAATAGGCGGCGTTATGTTCCCCTCTGAACTCACAATTCGAGACCGCGCTATTCGGCCTGCAACAATTCTGGCGCCCATGGCCGGAGTTACCGACACAGTTTTCCGTCGAGTGATTCGCTCGCTGGGCGGCTGCGGGTTGATCATGACGGAATTTACAAGCGCCGAAGGCTTGACGCGAAATTCCGAGCGCACCCTGCATTATTTATATTTCGGCGAAGACGAACATCCGATCGCCGCGCAAATTTTCGGCTCCGACCCTGACGTAATGGCTTCCGCCGCCGCGCTCACGCAGGAACTCGGCTTCGATCAGGTGGACATCAACCTCGGTTGCCCAGTGAAAAAAGTTGTGAAGTGCGGCGGCTCCGGCCTTTTGCGCGATTTACCGCACCTCGAAAAATTGCTTGGTAAGGTTCGTGCTGCCGTAACGATTCCGCTGACGATCAAAATTCGCTCCGGCTGGGACGAAAGCAATATCGTTGCAGTGGACGTCGCGCGCATGGCCGAACGAATTGGCGTCGAGGCGATCGCCATTCATCCGCGCACGCGCATGCAGGGTTACGCGGGCTCCGCTGATTGGTCGGTGATTCGCGCGGTGAAACAGGCTGTGCGCATGCCGGTGATCGGCAATGGAGATATTCACACGCCGCAGGACGCGGTTCGCATGATCCATGAGACCGCCTGCGATGCGGTGATGATCGGGCGCGCGGCTTCCTCGAATCCGTGGATTTTCCGCCAGATTCAGGACTACATTGCAACAGGGCGTTACGACGAGCCTACCGAGCTGGACCGGTATCAGCTGCTCTCTAGCTATTTTCGCAGTTTGATTGCGGCAGAGATGCCCGATGCGGTCGGCAAGATGAAACAATTCGCGAGCTTGTTTACGCACGGCGTGCGGAATGGCGCCGAACTGCGCTACGCGGTGCATCACTCGCACGGCACGGCAGAAATTCTGGATAGCGTTGATTCCTTCTTCGCTCGCAGCACTGCTTCTTCTGCGGACTAGTTTTAACCGATCCCACCAGCGCAACGGATGTCCTGCAGAAACGTGTCCATACTCATTCGTCTCTGGTAACAAGAAGCTGCTTGTAAGCCTCGCGTCGTGTCAGCCCGCGCTCGCGAGCGGCTTGTTTAAGCGCGGCTTTGCGATCCACGCCGTGCTCTTTGACGATCTCATCAATTCGCCGAGCAATCGGCATCGCGCGACTCGCGTTTTCGGGGGAAGACTCGGTGCGCGCGGCTGCATCCGGGGGACCAATCAGCAGTGTGATTTCGCCGCGCGGCGCTTTGGCGCGTACACCGGTGAGCAAATCTTCCAGGTGACCTCGCAGAAATTCCTCATACATTTTTGTGACTTCCCGCGCAATTACCGCAGGCCGGTTTCCTAAAATCTCAAGCGCGTCTTCCAGAGTTTCCAGCAACCGGTGCGGAGCTTCGTAAAGAACGATCGTGCGCGGCTCGTTTATCAGGGCCCGTATCGCTTTTCGCCGTTCGGATTGCCGCGCAGGCAAAAAACCGATGAAGGTGAATTCTTCAATGGCCATTCCCGATGCTGCCAGCGCGGCAACGAACGCGGAAGGGCCCGGCACCGGCACCACGTCGATGCCGTGCCGCAGACACAGACTTACCAAACGATGTCCAGGATCGGAGATGGCGGGCGTGCCGGCGTCGCTCACCAGCGCGATCTTGGCGCCCTGCTCCAGGTCGATCACAAGTTCCGCCGCGCGTGTGATTTCATTGTGCTCGTGATAACTCACAAGCTTCTTCTTGAGATCGAAGTGTGAAAGCAACTTCATCGTCTGGCGCGTATCTTCGCAGGCGATCACGTCCGCTTCTTTCAGGATACGCAGCGCCCTTAAAGAAATGTCCTCGAGGTTTCCGATTGGCGTGGCCACTACGTACAGGCATCCTGCCCCCGGTTCTTCACTCTTTATTTTTGTCATCGATGCGTCACGGACTCGCGAAGAATCGCAACACGGCAGTCTAACATATAGGCGAAGCCCTCCTCCCGCCGCACAGCGCCTGCAGGCATGCTATTATTTTAGGTTCGCGGACAGCGCAGGGAGTTTTCATTGCCTTTATACGAGTATAAGTGCGAGAAGTGCGGCCACCAATTTGAAAAAATCGAAGGCCACAACGCTTCCACCACGAAGAAGTGTCCCAAGTGCGGAGCGAAGGCTCAGCGCATGCTTTCGGCGGCGGCCATTCAGTTCAAGGGATCCGGCTGGTACGTGACGGACTATGCCAAGAAAAGTGGCTCTCCTGCCTCTGGTGAAAAATCTTCGGATGGCAATTCCTCTTCCTCGTCCGAAAAGTCCGGCGATACAAAATCCTCGGATTCAAAGAGCGGCGATTCGAAATCGGGAGATTCCAAGTCCAGCGACTCTAGTTCCAGCGATTCCAAATCGTCCGAATCGAAATCGAGCAGCGCAAGAAGCTCTTCCGAGAAGGGAAGTAAGAAGAAAAGGTAAACGAATTGCAGGTTTTACAGCTTTAGCTCACGCAAATATTGCCGAAAATCTGGCCCCAGCTTCGGATTTTTCAGCGCAAACTCCACGGTAGCCTTTAAGAAGCCAAGCTTGTCGCCGGCGTCGTGAGTTTTTCCCTCGTAAATATGCGCCCAGAGTCCAGGGCCTTTCGCCAATTCCTTCAACGCGTCGGTAAGCTGAATTTCACCACCTGCTCCGGCTTCCAATGTTTCCAAATATTCAAAAATCTCGGGCGGCAACACGTAGCGCCCGGTCACGCCCAGGTTCGACGGTGCCTTGTCCGCAGGAGGCTTTTCCACCAGATCGTTCACGCGCAGCAACTGGTCTCCCCAACGCGGCTGATTCCCGTGAGTTGCCGCGACAATTCCATAAAGGTGCACGCGAGCTTTCTCGACTTCTTCCACTGCGATAGCACCCTGGCCGGTCGCGTCCCAGATGTCCATCAGCGAGCGCGTAGCCGGAACCGCACCATCCATAATTACGTCGCCCAGCAGAACGGCAAACGGTTCGTCGCCCACAAGTTCGCGAGCACAAAATACGGCGTGACCCAATCCTTGCGCTTCGCTTTGCCGTGTATAGCTGAAATGCAAACCGCCGCTGATCTCGCGCACCATATCGGCCTGGTGCGACTTGCCCTTCTCTTCGAGAAAGCGTTCAAGCTCGGGCGCCGAGTCGAAATGATCTTCAATGGCGTTCTTGCGCCGTCCGGTGACAAAAATGATGCTTTCGATTCCCGACGCGATGCATTCCTCCACCGCATATTGAATCAGTGGCTTATCCACCACCGGCAACATTTCTTTGGGCTGCGCCTTCGTAGCCGGAAGGAATCGTGTGCCTAGGCCAGCTACCGGCAGCACTGCTTTGCGTACGCGTTTTCGTTCAGAGCTCATGCTTACTATTCTTAGCTATTCCCGTTGCAAAAGGGAAGAAGGAACACATGAAGAATTAATACTTTTTGGGCGTATTGTTCTACAGGTGAATGTAAGTCGGCGTACAAAACCGCAGTGGTGCGCATGCTAACATATGAGTAGAGACTGTTCGGCTGGCCAAACGCGTGAAGGCACACAAAAATCTGATTCTCGGCATTGAGTCCTCTTGCGACGAGACGGCTGCAGCGGTTGTGGCCGATGGCCGCAGTGTGCTCTCGAACATCGTCGCGTCGCAAATCGCGATTCATCGCGATTTCGGCGGAGTCGTGCCGGAGCTTGCTTCTCGCGAACATCTTCGCCAGATCGTCCCGGTAGTGCGCGAAGCCCTTAAACAAGCGGGGATCTTGCTCTCCGATCTTGACGCCATCGCAGTCACGCGTGGTCCCGGACTTATTGGCGCGCTACTGGTTGGTGTGACCTACGGCAAAGTTCTCGCCCTTGCGCTGGACAAACCGCTCATCGCCGTGAATCATCTGGAGGGCCACGTCCACGCCGTTCTGCTGGAAGCAGCCACCACAGACCGGCAGCCGGTATTCCCGGCACTGTGCTTGATCGTATCCGGCGGCCACACGGTGTTGTATGGCGTGGAGTGTGCATGGAAGAATGGCACCAGCCATTTCTCATACTCGCGAATAGGCGGCACGCGTGACGATGCCGCGGGCGAAGCCTACGACAAAGTGGCCCGGATGCTTGCGCTGGGCTATCCAGGCGGCCCGATTATCGATCGACTAGCCGAGCACGGTAATCCGAAGGCTATGCGCTTCGGCGCGCCGCAGATGAAAGGGAACACTTACGATTTTAGTTTCAGCGGAATTAAGACTGCCGTGCTTTACCATCTGCGCAAGCATCCTGAATTTCAGCCGGAAATCGTCGCACGGGAGCAAGCTCTCGCGCATGGCGAACGCTCGGCCGAAGCTTTGCGCCATCTTTCCAGGCCTGCCACACTGGATCTGCTAGCGAGTTTTCAGCGTGCGGTCGTTGAAGATCTCGTCACTCGCACGCTCGCCGCCGCTTCGCATCAGGGTGTCCGCTCGATTTTCGTTTCCGGTGGAGTGGCTGCGAATCGCGAGCTACGCACAACCTTTGAATCCCAGGCAAAGCGCGATGGCCTACAAGTTTTCTTCCCCAGTCGCGCACTTTCCACTGACAACGCCGCGATGATTGCTGCCGCCGGCTATCCGCGTTTTATGGAAGGACAACACGAAGATTGCACGCTCGACCCCGTAGCGAATCTCCCACTGGCGTGATACCCGATCACTGGCTAAGTTGCCCGCGAGGAATTTTAAAAGTTAAAGCAAGGTAGGTTCGTAGATATAAGCCATCCCGTGTTGCGTGGCAGCGTAGGCTTTAGCGCCGTCACTACTCCATCTCAAGTTCACGACACCGTCAGCGGCATACTCGTCTAACACTTCCATGCGATTCATATCCACCAGAAACAAGCGTCCCTTGGCCGAGTTTTTCAACCACGAGCTGTAGCAGATGCACAGCGGAAGATGAGGATGGCAAACGCACAGTTCCGCGCCGAACGGCAACGGCTCAAAATTCAACGTCTCGGCTGCCAGGCCGTACGCCTGACCCGCCGCGCAATAAACAATTTTCTTTCCATCGTGCGTCCAACAAAGATCGGTGATGTGCCCTTGCGCCTGAAAAGCGTTTTTCTTTTTTAGCGTGGGCACCGCAAGCAGCGCGATGGAATCGTCCGCCCAGTCGCCGTGAATTTCCACCACGCTGGCGAGCGTTTTTTCGTCCGGACTAAACACCGTGCGCCCGTAACCAGCGAATGCACCATCCTCGCCGAACTCCGCTTCGTAAGTTTGCCGTTCGAGCCAGCCAGGCACGCTAAGTTCGCTGGTGGGCTGGCCGTAAAGCGGCCCGCCGGGTGACATTCCATCGTCGCGAACCCGCCAAAGCCGCAGGCAGGCTTGCTTGCCTCCCGAACACGCCTCGGCGAAATATTTTTCGGTCCCAGACCATGCCAGGTGCTTCGGGACAATCCCGAATTCTCCAAAAGTGCCTAAAAACATTTTTCCGTGTAAATCGAAAGAATGCAGGGCCGCTTGCCAACCGGCCCAGGCCGCCACCAGAAAACGCGTGGTAGGCGACCACGCAAACGCAGCCGCTAAATCCTGCGAGCCAACGGCCGTCTCGTTCGGCACCGAGAGAGCCAGCATGGGAGTGCTCAGTTCCACGTCGTAAACCACCACGCGCTGGCCGAAATCTCCTGTGCGATATTGTCCGCCGCGCTGAAATTCCCGTGAGATGAAACACACGTGGCCCAATCCGGAAATTGCGAGAGCGGAGCTATAACCGGTGAATATCTTTTTGACGACCCAGTTGGAGTCTCGAGTTAAATCGCGCAGTCCACGCGCAACCAGCGCGGCAGAGCGGACCACCAGCGCTCGCTGGCCTGCAGGAACGATTGACCCGGCACCTGCTTTTTCTCGCGTTTCCATCACAGTCCCGTTTCAGCGTTGAAATTCAAATTTCCAGCCGGCGTTTGGCCTGCGCGATCTGCTCTTCCACTTTTTTGACCATTTCTTTCAAGACGTCCCGCCCATGCCTTCGCGCCTCATCGAGCCGCGATTTCAGCTGATACAGGTCCGAACGCAGAAGATCCTGCATTTCCGCTTCGATTTCGGAAAGACGTCCGCGCGCTTGGCTGATCCTTCTGATTACTCGGACCAGTTCCGATCCCGCGCCTTCGCCTTGAACGGCTTCGGGACTGCATTCGTACTCGGTCAAAATTCTGATGAGCTTCGATTCGTCTCCGCGTTCGTAGGCTTCGTTCGCTTCGGCCATCAATTGCTGGCGTTTATTACGGTCCTCGCGGTCCGAAGTTAGATCCGGATGAACGCGCTTGGCCACTTCGCGATAAAGCCGTTTCATTTCAGGAGAGGATTCGAACGCTACCGGCTCTTCGTTGCAATTTTCTCCGGCTGTCGATTTTGTTTCGCTGGCGGCAGCCCGCGCCGCGCGCGCATTTTGTTGCAGCCTCTCAACGCCGGGATGTTCCTTGGCCATCCGCTCGGCGATCTGCGCTTTCAACTCATCGAGTTCCGCGTAGCGCACTCCGACAAAATGAAGATAGCGCCGTTCAAACGCCCCTAGCTCCGCACGTAGGTTTGCAGAACGCAGTTCGCGCTCAGCCAACTCGACTTCGAGCGTAGCCTGTTCCTCGCGCTTGCTCGCGAGCTCCCGCTCTTCCGGCTTTACGGTTTTGATATGCGTCTTCAACGTCATAAAGCTGGCCTCCGGCCGTTCGTAACTGCCGATGCGCCATTCCGAGCGATTCTCCGCGCGCTTGCTGGCTCAAAGCGTTCCCCTAATTCTAATGCCCGAAACGCGGTCGCGGCTGTCTTCCGTAAAGAGGGTTTCCATAATCTGAAATATGTCTTTTGACACATTGGCTTGGAGACCTCCATCGGTCGTCTGGTCTTCTCTCGCTGCCAAGAAGCCAATTTGGTTGATGGCAACCTCCGGTGCCGCCGTCTGCAAGTCTTGTGGACCCCAGGCGCTGAATTACAATGATTTCGGGGCGAATTGAGTTCGAGGAGGAAATATGAAAGAAACACCGCAGCAATACACCCAGCGCATAGTGAGTCACCTACAAGGACAGGAACCTCTAAAGATCCAAGCTGCCACGCCCAAGAAACTCCAGCGCCTGCTGAGTCGCGCGACCTCATCAAAATTGCGAAAGAGGCCGGCGCCGGACCAATGGTCCATCGCGGAAATTGTTGCTCATCTGGCCGACACGGAAATCGCTGGGGGATGGCGAATGCGTCTTATTCTAGGCGCTCCAGGGTGTGCCGTAAGCGCGTTTGACCAGGACGCATGGGTCACCGCGCTTCACTATGAAAAGCGCGATCCCCGAAAGGCGTTAGAACAATTCCGCGTTCTGCGTGAGGCCAATCTCGCCCTGCTGAAGACCTTGACGCCGGAGCAGTGGAAACATTCCGGCACGCACTCCGAGCGCGGGGTTGAAACGATTGAGCACATGGCGCGGATGTTCGCAGGGCACGACTTGAACCACATCGCGCAGATCGAACAAATTCTCGCGACAAAAAAGTGATTCGTTTCGTTCGGCGAGCCTTTTAAAGAGAAGGAAGTGTTCGCAGTTTTCTGAAGGGCGAAGCCAGTTAGCTATGCGGCGGAGCTTGCGGGCGCTGCGCGGGGCGAAGTCAACTGAACGATTAGAAACTCCATCAGCGCGCGCGGATTTGGATTAGAGGATTTCAACTGGCTATCGGCTTCCGCTAGCGCCACCAGACCCGCGAGCAGATCTTTCTTCGGTATGCGGTGCGCTTGCCGTACGGCCGTTTCCGCCGCCACTGGATTCATCCCGAGCGCCCGCGCCGCCTGAAGACCACTCGTGCCGCTAGGCAAATCGCGAGCTTCAATCAGCTTGCGATACATCCAGGTAATCCCACCGACCAATCCGATGGGCTCCTCGCCTTCGCGCAGCAGGTTATCGAGGAACGCCAGCGCCGAATCGCGCCTGCGAGTGGCCAACATATCGGCCAATTGCCAGACGGTGTTCTTCCGCGCCGCCACCACCAGCTCTTCCACATGGGTCGTCGTGATGCGTGGGCCCTTCCCGACGTAAGTGGCAAGTTTCTCGATTTCAATGCGCATACGCGACGGCTCGCTGTTCAGAATATCCGCGAGCAGAACAGCGGCGTCGCGCTCGATTTCCGCGCCACAATCGGTCGCCATCTGCGTCGCGAGCGAAGCCGCCGATTCGCCGCCGATTGTCAACTCGACGAAAAGGGCATGCTCCGCCAGCAATTTGGAATATTTCTGACGCCGATCCATAGTGGCAGCTTCGAATAGCAGGAGCGAAAAAGGCGCGGGAGATTCGAAATACTTGCCGAGCGCCTCCACAATTTCTTGGCGAGTCTTTTCGCCGAGTTTTTCGAGCGATTCCACGCCTTCCACGATGATTACTTGCCGATTCGCGAGCATGGGCATGGTTTGCGCGCGCTGGAGCACTTCGTCCCAACCGCTGTCTTGCACCGATATACGAGCCAGCGCCCACTCGCGCGCTGCTTCCGGCACGCACGCTTCGATAATTTTGCTGCGGCACATCTCGCGAAGATACGAATCGGTTCCCAGCAGGACGATTGCCGCCACGGGTTTCCCAGTGCTTAGCCGCGCAACCAGTTTGTCCGCGGAAATATCAGGCATTAGAAATTCTCCACTACGTTCGAAACAAGCTGCGCTGCGAAATCTTTCGCCATGCGTTCAAGCGCGGGATTTTGCTCCTCGAAAAAACTCTGCACGTCAGTGGATATTTGGTATTGGTCGCGAAACACCACATCGTCGTTTTTGTATACCACTTTCTCCGTCTTGGTATCGACCAATTGCACTTTCGTGTGCACTTGCACCAGCATCGTGGTCACCTGACCCGTCGTCGCGTTGAACAGCATCGGGTCCGTCTCGATAGAGATTACTTCCCCGTGCAGTACAGCATCAGCGTCGGCCGGATTCTGAATGATTCTGTACTTTGTGCGTTGAATGAATTGCCGGATCACGGCCTCGGTAAGGCGCTGCTCAATCCGGTAACGCGTCGTGTCATTTTTGAATGCAGGTATCGCGATCGTTTTCCAATCGGAAGGCAGGTTTCCGGCGTGCCCGACGACGTGATAGCCGCAACCTGAAGCAAAAAACGTAGCGAACAATAAAATTAGCAAGAATGACGTTCGTCGCAAAGTTTCAATTGTATGCAGCCGGTTCTTCAAACAGTTCCTCCGCAATTTGAACCGCATTCGTCGCCGCAAGCCGCAGATTATCCACAGCGCCCCAAATCCAAACGCCATTCGCAATGCTGCGGTCCGCTTCTATTCGCGCGATTTGAATCTCACTTTCGCCGGCGACGCTAACATTGTTAGGAGCAGGGTCATCCCGAGCGGCGACCTTTATCCCTAGATTTCGAAACGCGCCCTCAAGTTGCTCCGGCTTTTGCGCCGAACCAAATTCCGCGTAGGCGGCAAACGCATATCCGTAAAACACAGGCGCCTGTATCAATTGAATTGCGGGAACAGATGCGCGTCCTGCCAGGTAACTAGCCACATCACGAGCAATCGCCGCGCGCAAATCTTTCAGCGCTGGTTTGCATTCTTCGCCGTAGCCGGCCAGCAAATTAAACGCAACCTGCGCATCAAAAATTGTTTGCTCGATAGGCTTGAAAGAAAGCAAATTCGTGGTCTGACTTTCAAGCTCGTCCACGCCCGCCTGGTCGCGCTCGGAGACCGGAGGGAACAGCATCACCACAATCCGCACAGGCGAAAAACGTTGAAGGCCGGCCGCCAGCGCACTCGTGATAATCGTGCCGGGAGGCGGAGAAGAATAGGGCGCCGGCTTCCCCGGCTCGATTCCAGTCGCAGCGCGCCGCGGAAGGACAGACTCCAGCGCCGGAATCCAAGTGACCGCGTTCCCCGAAGCGGCGATCGCTCCGGTCATGTCGATCACTTGCGCGCCGGAACGCTGCGCTGGTCGCCAATTGCGTTCTGCGTCTTGCGCGCTCCCGGCAAAGAAAGCAAATCCGGCGCGCTCGAAACTGTCCTCATCGAGCGCTCGTATAAATGTGGGCTCGCCGCCGGCCTCCGTCAGAGTCCCAGCGAGGATCGGTTCGTCGAGCAGGACGATTTCACCGGCAGGGAAGTTGCGATTTTCCAGGACAAGTTTCAGTTCTTTGCCGCGCAGAGAGGAGGCGCCCACAATCGCAACACGACTCGATTTTGCAGCGCCGCCTGCCATGCTTTAAGCGGTCCGCGAGGCGGTACGGTGTCGAACGAAGCGTATAAGCTGCATGATCGGCCCATGCGCGGTGTACCCAGCGGTGAGCGCAAACAAGGTAGGTCCGGAAAATTTCACAGCGGCACCGACGATCAGCGCCAGTAGAATCACCGCGAGCGAAGGGCGCCGCCGCGTCCATTGAATATCCTTGAAACTGTAAAATCGCATCGAGCTCGACATTAAAACGCCGAGTCCAACCAACAATGCGAGCCACAGAATCGACCAACGAACATCCGAAATCGGCAACCCTTCGCGCAAATGCACGGTCGAAGCAATCATTCCCGCCGCCGCAGGAGTCGGCATGCCCACGAAATATCTATTCCCGCCCGGCGCCATCCCCTGAATGTTGAACCGTGCAAGTCTCCAGGCGCAGCAGGCCACAAAGAAAAATCCCATCAGCCAGCCAAGTTGAGTAAGGTGCAGGGAATCGGAAGCATTCGCGGCTGCAAGCGCGCGCACGCCCCAGGCATAGGCCAGCACCGCCGGAGCAATGCCGAAGCTCACCACGTCAGCGAGAGAATCGAATTCGCGTCCAAAAGCGCTTTCCGTTCCCATCGAGCGCGCGATGCGCCCATCCATTGCGTCGAATGCGTAAGCGATTCCAATGGCGATGGCTGCGTTGTCGAAATCCGCAAAGCGGCCATCCAACGTGGCCAATACGGCGTAGTAACCACACAGAAGATTTGCCACTGTAAGTGCGCTGGGAAGGATATATATGCCGCGCCGCAAGCGGTGATTACGGAGCGGTCGCCGCGGTTCTTCTTCGTTTCCGACAGGATCTATGTCGTTGAATTCCATTTCGCCAGTATGCTCTCGCCGCCTTTTACTTTTTGACCGCGCTGCACTACCACCGCACTTTCCATGGGCAGCCAGACGTCCACGCGCGAGCCGAACCGTATCAGCCCGATGCGATCGCCGCGCGCCACACTTTCGCTTTCGCGCTTCCAGCATATCACGCGACGCGCAATCGCTCCGGCGATTTGTTTGAATACCAAACGGCCCCCGGGCGTCTCTACTGTAATAATATTCTGTTCATTTTCCACCGACGCCGCCGAGCGCATCGCCGCATAAAACTTGCCGGGCTGATACACCACACTGGCAATTCTTCCGGCCACCGGCGAGCGTTGTACGTGCACGTCCCATATAGCCAGAAAAATACTGATGCGATGGCCCATCACGCCGCCGAGCAATTCATCCACGATTTGCACCACGTGTCCATCCGCTGGTGAAACCACCGCCGCAGGATCGGACGGAATCTTGCGCTCCGGATCGCGGAAAAAATAAAATACGAAAAGTCCGAGACAAATCAGTATCGCCGCGACAATTTTCCAACCGGGAATCAGACACAACCCGCCCACGATCAGCGGAGGCAGCGCAAATTTATACGCGTCTTTTACCATCAGCGAGAGGGAAACCCTTGCCTGTGAATGAGAAATGGTCCAATCAATTTAGATGCACGAATATTGTACGACAGAAGTTAAAGTGCTGCTGGGCCCTGGTTATAAACGAACGCCGCGCTCTGAACTCAGTAGTGTGCCTGGTTCTGGTGCATTTGCTGCTGCCTCGCACTCTGATTATGACGGTGGCGCGCCACGATCAGCTCCATTTGATCTTTCAAATAGAGCTTCATTTTTTTGAGGGAAACTTCAAGTGCGAGGTCTTCTGAGTTCCAGTAACTTTGTCCTACGAGTTGTTCGAGCTGGCATTCACAGCGGGAGTGTTCTTCGGCGAGTCTTCTGAATTCCTGGTCAGTTTCTAACAGCCTTTGCCGGATATCGTGCGTCGTAATCGGCATCCTTTCCCTCCAGGTTGGAAAGAGCATTCACATGTCGTTAACAATTAACACAATTCCAGCTCCAAACCAATAGGATAAAAGTGGGAGTACCCGCGGCACTGTGGATATCCTCGAAACGCCGCGTAATGGAGAAACCGGCGTTATGGAAGTTTGGCGCTCAGTAACAGCGCATCTTCGATGGGAGAATTGTAATAACGCGAACGCCGGCCCACCGTCTGGAAATTGTGGTGTTCGTAAAAATGGAGCGCTGCGGCATTCGAAGAGCGAACTTCCAATATCGCGTGCGTAGCCTCGAAAGTCTTTGCCCACGCAAGAGCTGCTTGCAGCAGGATGGCGCCAATACCACGCTCACGCAGTTCGGGTGAAACCGCGAAATTTAGGATCTCGATCTCATGCGCGATTTTTCGTGCAACGATAAATCCGGCAACACTGCCTTCTTCCTCAACCACCCAACCGGCCATCTCTCCGCGTGCGACTCGGTTGTAGTCCCAGGTCGTCCACTGCGCGATTTCCGGACAAGCCGCCTGAATTGCCAGAATGCGTTTAACATCGGCGTCTTCAATTGGGCGGCTGCGCAAAATGTTTACTGCCTTTTGGCGTACGCTTGTGCGTCCGTGCGTCGAACGTAATTTGCATCGAGCGTAAGCGCGTCTGAAACTTGGCCACGCTGTGCGCGCATAAAACCAAGCTGCCCGATCAGCGGCGCGAGCACACTAGAGACGCGTTCAACGTGCGGCACGGGTAGATGTTCCTTCTCCATTCGAGACAGCGCGTCTGCGAATACTTCAGGCGTCGGCGAAATAATCGCAAATTCCGAACTGCCCGGCCGCTCCGCAATCGTTCGCAAAAATTCCTCCGGACGCAGGACGCACTCATCGCCTTCGAGCGCTAATAAATCCTTCCCTCGGCGATACACTCCAAAATAAACTTCACCGCGGCGCGCATCGAACGCAGGTACCAGGACGGCCGCAGCCGAATTAGACTGTGCGGCAATCGCTTCCAGCACACTCACGCCCACCACCGGCTTGTTGTAAACCTCCGCCCATCCTTTTGCCGCAACAAGTCCAACGCGCAGGCCCGTAAACGATCCCGGCCCCGCGCTAACCGCGAACAAATCGAATTGCTCGAGCTTCAGCGAAAGCTCTCGCAGCAGGAATTCCAGGTGGCGAAACATCCGCGAAGAGTAGGTTTCTTCGCCCAAAGTTGAGACTAATCCGACGAGTTTTTCATGGCGAAGAACGGCCAGACTACCGGCGGTTGAGGAGGTGTCTAAAGCTAGAATCAGCACAGCACCATTATAGGGCAATTGGGGGGCCAAACCCGTGAAAATTAAGCCTTTTCCGGCCTCTTTATCCTTTGCGATATTGCTGGATTCGCTTGACGCCGTGCCCGCTTCTGCCTAAGATTTCAACATGCCCTTCGGGGGGGCCGTCCACCTATGGAATTCAAGCTTGGTGAAAAGGTTGTGTATCCGAACCATGGTGTAGGGATTATCGAACAGATTAGTTACGGTTACTTAAATGGAAGATCGGAGCGATATTACATGCTGAAAATCGCTTCGAGCGGTTTGAAAGTAATGGTTCCGCAGTCCAACGTCGATTGCGTTGGATTGCGCCCGATCATCCGCAACACACAAGCAG
The DNA here is from genome assembly GCA_013287135.1 of Acidobacteriota bacterium. Lineage (GTDB taxonomy): Bacteria > Acidobacteriota > Terriglobia > Acidiferrales > UBA7541 > Palsa-295. The sequence goes on from JABDEK010000024.1 coordinate 31,405, forward strand.
CCGCTGTCCTTGGATTCCTTGAAAAGGGCCGTTCGGCTTCGCACCATGACTGGAAGCATCGCTTCAAGGAAAATTCGGATCGCATGCGCACTGGTTCACTGATGGAAGTGGCCGCCGTTTTGAAAGGCCTCGTCGCCCTCAGCCGCACCAAGCCGCTTTCTTTCCGTGAAAAGAAGATGCTCGAACGCGCAAAGTATCTTCTCATCAGCGAACTCGCCACCGTGCGCAACACCTCTGAGCAGGCGGTCGAAGTAAACATCGTCCGCGCACTCGCCAAAGCTAAATTGCAAATGCCGGAGACAGCACCCATTCCGGAGTAAGTTTCAGAAATTCTCTCTCCTGTCGCAAGGGCACGACCTACAAAGGTTGTGCCTTTTCTTTGGTACGCCCAAACGCGAACGGTTTCGTCCGTTTATCTTTTGCAAGGCCGCGCAGTGTTTTGTTTCCATTCCCTTGGAGAGACTCGAATCCATATGATCGATCACTTTCCGAGGTCGGCGCACACACCTCGAAACTGTTGGCCCTGAAGGAAAAGAGCGAAGTCCCGCCCTTTCTCGCACGACTCCATCAGTAAGATCGATCACTTTCCGAGGTCAAGGTAAACACCACAAACCTGCCATCCCTAGCGGAGTCCCGCGTGCTTTTGCTTTCCCCTGGTTTTCAGGGGCGCGGGACGTAGTTCGAGGGATCTGCTGTTTCTTTCATTTAACGGCGAGTACAAACGCAAAAAAAAAGGGCGCCCCAAAACCTCGGAGCACCCAATCTCAGCCAATTAATGTACTGCGGCTTAAGCCTTCTTCTTGTTCTTCAACGCATTCAACGCCAGCGTCAAACGCGACTTGTACCGGTTCGCTGTATTCTCCGAAAGCGTCCTCTTGCGAATCGCTTTGTCTACTTCTGAAAAAGTCGCTGAAGCCAACTTCTCCGCGCCCGCTACGTCCCCTGACGTCAACGCTGCGCGCATCCGCCGGATAGCCGTTCGTACTCGCGTGCGATTCATGCGATTGATGGCCTGCCTAGTCTCGGCCTGCCGAATATTCTTCAATACCGACTTCGTCTTCTTCTTATGCTTTACCGCCCCACCCTGAGCCATTCATTACTCCTTAGCAGTTTATTTCGAATTATCGAGAATATCCGACCCCCGGCCCAGTGTCAATTTGCATCCTTCAACGCGAATCCGCGGCATGTTAGGATTCACAAAGGGGAACCCTCATGCCCGTCATCGACACGAATAGCCTGAAAGTCATCGAACGCCTGCCGGGTTGGCGCGGACGCTATTTTCACTCACCAAACATGACCATCGCGCATTACGACTTCAAACGCGGCGCCACTATTCACGAGCATTTCCATCTGCAGGAAGAGGTTTACGAAGTGATCGAGGGCGAACTGGAGATAACCATCGACGGCGCAGCTCAAATCGCGCGCCCGGGTTTAGTAGCAATCGTTCCCAGTAACATCCCACATTCGATCAAAGCCCTGACCGACGGCCGCGCGATTATCGTGGACTACCCGTTAAGACGCGAATTCGACTAACAGCGACAGTCTCCAGCGCCTATCCGCTCCACGTTTACATTGACACTTTTCGTCTGCGCCTTTAGGCTATGCGCGATTGCTGGGGACGCCCGCTCTTCGTCTGCCGTTCCCGCTGACCACATGAAGCGCGAAGAAATTCTGAAGCTCCTCGAACTAGTAGGCGCAGTCCGCACCGGCCATTTCGAGCTTTCCAGCGGACGCCACAGCGGCACCTACATCCAGTGCGCGCTGGTCCTGGAGCATCCCGAACACGCCGAACAACTCGGCCGCGCTCTCGCCGATCTTTTCAGAGATCTTTCGGTTGCTTGCGTAGTTTCTCCGGCGCTGGGCGGAATCCTTGCTGGTTACGAAGTAGCGCGCGCCCTCGGCGTTCGCTCGCTCTTCGTCGAACGTGACCGTTCCGGTCAAATGGCCCTGCGCCGCGGCTTCGAGATCAACCCCGGCGAGCGCGTCCTGGTAATCGAAGATGTCTGGACCACTGGCGGGTCAACCCGTGAAGCTATCGGCGTGGTCGAAGAAGAAGGCGGCCTGGTGGTAGCCGCCGGGGCTTTGATTGACCGCAGCGGCGGCCGTCTTGAACTGAACGTCCCTTCGCGAGCTCTGCTTGAAATGGAAGTCCCCAGCTTCGAACCCGACGAGTGTCCCCTTTGCCGCGCCGGCGGCACGCCCACACGCCCCGGCTCGCGCTACCTGCGGGCCCGATCGTAGTTCCGGCTTCCGGAAACCAATTTCACTAGTAAGAGCCGCTGCGTCGTCAGACATCCCGCTGTTCCGCTGAAGCTACGCTGGGTCGCTTGCGCATGCGATAATCCTTAGTACGCATGCGCAACATCAAGCTCACGATCGCCTACGACGGCGCCGCCTTTCACGGCTGGCAGTTTCAGCCTGGCTTGGCAACGATCCAGGGCGCCATTAATGACGCAGCGCGCAAAATCACGGAAGAGAACGTCGTTGTGCACGGAGCGAGCCGCACGGACGCTGGCGTTCACGCGCTCGGACAGGCCGCCCACTTCAAGACCGCTTCGAATCTGGCAGCCCCCGAACTTCAACGCGCTCTAAACGCTCTGCTGCCTCCGGCGATCCGCATCGTCGAGTGCCAAGAAGTGGGACACGATTTTCACGCACGCTGGCTGGCGCAGGGAAAAACGTATCGCTTTCGAATCTATCGCGGCCGCGTTCTTCCTCCCTTCGATTTTGGCCGCGCTTATCATTATCCAGGGCCACTCGATGAAGCCGCGATGTCCGCCGCGGCGCGCCTCTTTGAAGGCGAACACGATTTCACGACATTTGCCGCATCCTCAGGCTCCGACGACGTGGACGGCGAACGCGACATGCTGCGTCTAATTTATTCTTCTGAAATCGCGCGCCCGCCTGAAGCCGACGAAATCCATTATGTGGTTCACGGCCGCTCGTTCCTACGCTACATGGTGCGGAAAATTGTTGGCACGCTGCTGGAAGTTGGCCGAGGGCGTCTCGCGCCGGAAGACATTCCACAAATTTTTGAATTGCGCGACCGTTCGCGTTCAGGCCCCACCGTGCCGCCCGAGGGCCTCTATCTTGTCGCACTCGATTATCCCGACCCCACGGACTCGCTTGCTTCCTCCGCTGCGCGCCGCCGCGCTTTACAAACCTAGCGGAGACCTTTCTGCGCAAGGGGATTGGCGTCATAGCGACAGCCAAATCAGGTACAATCGCGAAAAGATGGCCGTAACTCCACAGTCGCTGCCGATGCCCGTCGCTTCCGACCGAACTTTTGTCGATTCGATCGATCCAGCCACGAACGAAGTAATTGCGCGCTACCCGGCCACGAGTCTCGACGATCTCCCGGCAATTATTGAACGCGCCCGTAACGCCCAAAAAGAATGGTCTGCGCGATCGCTAGCTCATCGCTGCGCAGCGTTGCTCCGCCTTCGCGACGCGATTTATTCTCGCCGCGACGACGTCGCGAGCGTCATCTCGCGCGAAACCGGCAAGCCTCGCGTTGAAGCCATTCTTTCCGAAGTCCTCCTCGCGCTCGATACCACAGACTTCCTGGCGCGTCAGGCGCCTGCTTGGCTTCGTCCCGAGCGCGTTCCGCATCACAATCTCGCGCTGCGAGCAAAATCAGGTTGGACGGAATTTCATCCACACGGAGTCGTCGCAGTCATTTCGCCCTGGAACTATCCGTTCGCCATTCCGGTCGCGCAAATTGTTCCGGCGCTCGTCGCGGGCAACGCTGTTTTGTTGAAACCGTCTGAGCTGACTCCTGGAACGGGCGCGCTCATCGGCGAACTGATCGAACAAGCGAGATTTCCGATTGATCTCGTGCAAGTCCTGCAAGGAGCCGGAGACCTCGGTGCAGCCATCATGGACGTGGGTCCCGATAAAGTGTTTTTCACCGGCAGCATGAGCTCTGGCCGTCGTATCGCCGAGTCATGCGGACGAAAACTGATCCCGTCCGTGCTCGAATTAGGCGGGAAGGACGCGATGATCGTTCTCGCCGACGCCAATCTCGAAACCGCGTCCAGCGCCGCCGTCTGGGGCGGCTTTACAAATTGTGGACAGGCATGCCTCTCGGTCGAACGTATTTATGTGGAACAAGATGTCGCCGAACAATTCATCCAACTCTGCGTAGAAAAAACAAAAAAGCTCCGCTTAGGCCCGGCCTCGGATCGCAACGCTGAACTCGGCCCCATGATTCGCCTGCGCCAGCTCGAAAAAGTCGAGCAGCAATTGCGCGAAGCCGTCGAACGCGGCGCCGAAATTCTCACCGGTGGGAATCGTCGCTCAGACCTCGGACCAAATTTCCTCGAGCCCACAGTTGTCACTCGCGTGAACCACTCTATACAACTCATGCGCGACGAAACCTTCGGCCCGGTAATCGCGATACAAGCTGTTGCCTCGGCGGAAGAAGCCATCGCCCTAGCGAACGATTCGCCCTTCGGACTGAGCGCCAGCGTGTGGACCGCGGATTCGCGTCACGGCGCCGAAATTGCATCGCGGGTTCGTGCAGGCTCGGTAATGGTCAACGACGTCGCCAGCTATTACGGCGCCTGCGAAGCCCCGCACGGCGGACGCGGCGCCAGCGGTTGGGGACGCACGCACTCTCGCCTTGGACTGCTCGAAATGGTTCAAGTAAAATATATTGATGTTGACCGTCTGCCGCGCATCGCGAAATCCTGGTGGTTCGGTTACACTGCGGAGCTTGCCGTTGCGGCCGGCAGTCTTGTGGAAATGCTTTTCGCGCCAAGCTGGAAGAAGCGCTTCGCCGCGCTCGCAAAGAACCATGGCGCCCGCGGCCTAATCTTCCGCCGCAACCTAATTTAGGCAAGGGTTTAAGGTGTAAAGGTAGAGCCGGGGCCTTCAGCCCGGCATCTTGCTTTTTTCATCAGCCTCCGGACCAAGGAGCCATAGAATGCCAGACGAAGCCGTCCCAGAAACTTCCGCGAAGCCGCCGAGCGCAACTACTCCGAGCGCCCCGGTATCGCCGACTTCGGCGGCGCCGGCATCGCCCGCTGGTCCGGCGGCTGCGACGGCCGGTCGCGGCTCAGCCGGTGCGGCAACAGCCGCAGCTGAGCCCGCGGTTCCCGAAGCGCCAAAAGTTAAGCCGAAAAAAGCCACCCAGCGCGCCTGCGACGAAAAAGACGCCAAGGGAAAGCTCTGTTGCGGCCATTTGAAGCGCTGGTACGATTATCCGAAGGAAATCGAAGCGCTGGTCGGCGCAAAAATCGAAGTATACCGCTGCGAATTCTGCAAAACGCTCTACACGCCAGACCGTTCGCAGCCGCCCCACAGCTACACTCTGCGCTACTAGCTGTCGTAGCGTTTTAAGTTTGGTTGTGCGTCGTTTTCGTTTTTAGTTGTCATCCCGAGCGCAGCGAGGGACCTGCTTCTTACAGTTTTTGCCGTTACAATGAAACACGAACTCATACACGACTGGAACACCTACACCGGCGCTGAAATTCCCACGGAACGTCACGTCACGCTCAACGACGAAACGCTCCGCGACGGCTTGCAAAACCCTTCCGTCCACGATCCCAGCATCGCGGAAAAAATCGAAATTCTGCACCTGATGGAATCGCTCGGCATCGAGACAGTGAACATCGGCCTCCCGGGCGCCGGCCCGCGTGCCTATTCCGATACGGAAGCTCTCGCCCGCGAAATCGTCAGCGCAAAAATGAAAATCCGTCCCAATTGCGCCGCGCGCACCCACAAAAACGACATCAAGCCGATCATCGAGATTTCCGAACGGGTCGGCAGGCCCATTGAAGCGGCCACTTTCATCGGCTCCAGCCCCATTCGCCGCCTGGTGGAAGATTGGACCGTCGATCATCTCCAACGCACCACCGAAGAAGCCGTAAAATTCGCCGCCGCCGCTGGCCTACCAGTGATGTACGTTACTGAGGACACGATTCGCACCGACCCGTCCACCGTGATCACTTTATATTCCACAGCCATACGTTCCGGCGCCCGCGCCATCGTTCTATGCGACACAGTCGGCCACGCCACTCCTCGCGGCGCATTCAATCTCGTAAAGTTCGCAATCGAAGAAGTCGTGAAACCATCGGGAGAAAAAATCCGCGTGGACTGGCACGGCCACAATGACCGCGGCCTGGCTATCGCCAACTCTCTCGCAGCCATCGCAGCCGGCGCTGACCAAGTCCACGCCGCCGCCTTGGCATTGGGCGAACGCGTAGGCAACACCCCGATGGAATTGATGCTCGTGAATCTGCGGCTGCTAGGCCTGATCGATCGCGACCTCTCCACCCTAAAACAATATTCCCGCGCGGTAGCCAAAGCCACCCATACCGAAATTCCGCCCAATTATCCTGTAGTCGGACGCGACGCCTTCCGCACCGCCACCGGCGTCCACGCCGCTGCGATCGTAAAAGCCTACAAGAAAAACGATCACGAGCTCGCCAACTCCATCTACAGCGGCGTGCCCTCGCATCTGTTCGGCCTGGAACAGGTAATCGAAGTAGGCCCGCTCAGCGGCCGCTCCAACGTAGTCTTTTGGCTCGAAAAACGAGGCGTTCCAGTCACCGACAAGCTTGTCGACCACATTTTCAATGCCGCCAAACAATCCGAGCGCGTCCTCACCGAAGAAGAAATCCTCGCCTTGTTGGGTTCCTCCACGCCCGCACCAAATAAAATTGCCAAAACTCCTTGAATCACCGGGACTCTCTTCGCATCGAATTCCCGCAGCGGGGTGAGGATGGCGCCAATGGCGACGGAAGCTTGAGGTGCGGCGCTCTAGTGATAGAATGTCGCGCACTTGGGGTCGAATCTAAAAGTTCTGTCGAAATAATTTAACCCTGCTCACTCGGAGGTGCGGATGCGTTCCACTCGCAATCAATTCTTAGTCGCCTTTTTCCTGCTCCTTGTCGCGGCCTTTGCCGGCCACGCCCAGGGAGCCCATCAGGATCAGAATCCTTCCAAGAACGCCAACCCGCGCCCCGCGATAGTTTTCATGACCGATTTCGGCGTCGCCAACGACGCCGTCGCCATCTGCAAAGCCGTGATTCTCGGCATCGTTCCCGATGTCCGCATCATGGACATCACGCACCAGGTCACTCCGTTCTCCATCGAAGAAGCTTCGCGATTTCTCGCCGGTGTTTCGCCTTACTACCCTTCCGGCACTGTTTTCCTCGTCGTCGTCGACCCCGGAGTAGGTACCTCGCGCAAAGCCATCATCGTGAAGACCAAGAAAGGTCAATATTTCGATCTGCCCGATAACGGAATCATCACGCCGGTTGCGGATCGCGACGGCGTGGAAGGTGTGCGCGAGATTACCAACACGGCCTGGATGATCGGCGACAAAGTTTCTTCCACATTTCATGGCCGCGATATTTTTTCGCCCTCAGCAGCGCATTTGGCCGCGGGAGAAGATTGGACGCAAGCCGGCCCCGAAGTAAAAGATTTGGTTCGGCTGAAGCCCAGTGTGGCGATCACGGACACGAAAGGAATCAGCGGAGAAGTTATCGGCCTCGACGATCCCTATGGCAGCCTGATTACAAACATTCAAGGAGATGATTTCAAACAGCTCGGCTACGCCATAGGCGAAAATGTAACCGTCCAGATTGCCAATAAGCCGTATAAGTTTCCCTACGTGAAAACCTTCATGGATGTGCCGGTCGGCCAGGCCTTGCTTTACATCGACTCGCGCGGCCGCGTGGGCTTCGCACTCAACGAGCGTGATTTTTCCAAGACCTATAAGATTTCGCCGCCAGTTCCGGTCTTTATTCCGCACAAAAGTAAATAAATCCAGGGAGGACTCCGTGCACGCACGCCGAGACTTGTTCAAATACAATTTCCGCAAACGCACGGCCGTCGCCATGTTCACCCTGGCGGTCCTCGCCGGCATGTCCCTACCGATTCGCGCCCAAAGTTTTCGTGGCTCGATTCGCGGCACGGTCACAGACCCTTCGGGCGCGGTGATTGTGGGAGCAAAAATAAACGTAAAGAGCTCAGCGACGGGATTCACTCGTGATGTAATCAGCCTTGCGGACGGGAGTTTTGTTGTACCAGAGCTTCCGGCTGGCGAATACACGGTGAGTGTTTCTTCGCCTGGATTCACTACTTTTGCCGACAAGGCCATCGTCCGGGTAGGCGAGGAGACGACCTTCGACGTGCCACTACCGATCGGTCAGGTGGAAAAGTATTTTGTGACGACGGTTACCCCTGTGGTCGAAACTACCGAGGATGTGCTCGGCGGCACCGTGGACCAAACACTCGTCGCCGAACTTCCGCTGAACGGCCGCGACTTCGGCAAACTTGTCGCGCTCGTCCCCGGTGTGATCGTAGAAGGCTCAGGCGTTGCCGGCACGGAGAAGGGCTTCGGCCAGTTCAATATCAACGGCCAGCGCGATCGCTCAAATAACTACACCCTCGATGGCACCGATAACAACGATCCCTGGTTCAACAATTCCGCGCTAAATCAGGTAGGCATCACCGGCGCACCCGCAACGTTGCTTCCCATCGATGCGATTCAGGAATTCAATCTGCAATCGCAGTTTCCCGCGGAATACGGACGCAATACAGGCGGCGTCGTTAACATCATCACAAAATCCGGCACCAACGACTTCCATGGTTCCGCATTTGAATACGCCCGCAACTCCTTTTGGGATGCGCGAAATTACTTTGACCCTGTCGGCACTCCGCATACGCAATTCATCAACAATCAGTTTGGCGGATCTTTCGGCGGCCCAATTATTCACGATAAGACGTTTTTCTTCGGCGCCTATGAGGGCCAGCGCGAACGTGTCGGCTCGGACTTTGATTTCACCCTGCCCACCGTCTCGGAAATAAACTCTGCTCGCGCTCTCGCGCTCAGCAAAAATCCAGCCATCAATACCGCACCGCTCGATGCCATCCTCAGCTATTTTCCTGTGAACAATACAAGTGTGAATACCGTTCCAGGCTCGGTGAAGGACTTCAACGACTTGGACAATTTCATCCTGAAACTCGATCACCGTTTCAACGCCATCAATTCTTTCGCCGTGCGCTATGCTTTCGGACAAAGTGACCAGAAATTTCCGCTCGGCTCGCTAGGCGGCTTCGGCAGCGGCTCGCGCTTGCCGGGCTTCCAACAAATTTCTCCCACGCGCGTGCAGGTCGTTTCAGCAAGCTTCCTCTCCGCTCTCAGTGCCACGCACATCAACGAGTTGCGCTTCGGTTACACGCGCTTGCGCAATTCGTTTACTTCGCAGGACGCAGTCAGTCCGATTTCCGGCCTCCCCGATTTTGGAACCGGGCTCCCTGGTATCCCGGAAATAGATTTCGGTGGTTTAATGGAAAATCTCGGCGCCACAGCGTTCAGCGTTCCGCGTGCGCGTATCAGCCAAAATTATCAGATTCTCGATAATTTCACGTGGATCAAAGGCGCTCACACGCTAAAGTTTGGCGGAGAATATCGCCGGACTTGGGTCAGCGCCTTCAACGACAATCTCGGACGCGGCCTGATCGAGTTCGGGCCTACCGGTCTCGACCCCACGGACCCCATCATCGACACCCTGGCAAACTTTTATCTGGGATATTTTTGCGACATGATGAATACGGGCACGAATTGCCCCGGATTCGCGGAAGGAAATATCGGAAACACGCAGCGCACCACTTACAACAATGGCTTGGCCTTCTTCGCCCAAGACGAATTTCGCGTGCGCTCGAATCTCACGATCACTTACGGCCTGCGTTGGGAGTATTTCGGCCCCATCAGCGAAAAAAATAATCTCCTTTACAATTTTTCCGGCCCTTTTTCCGCCGACTCTCAGCTTGTAAGAGTCGGTACCGACGGCTTAAGCGGCGCCTATAAGCGCGATCTGAATAACTTCGGCCCGCGCCTCGCCGTGGCATGGAGCCCATTCCAAAACACCGTGGTCCGTGCTGGGTACGGCATCTATTACGATTACATCCCGCAAGATCTCATGATCGCGAATTTCACGACCGTCGCCGGCATCGCCACGAATCCAGCAGGTCCCCGGGCGGTGCTGCCGCTCGCATTCAACTCGGCCGCCTGGAATGGAACCGCAACTGGCCCCGTTTTCTCCTCCGTCACGAGCGGTCCATTCCCGATTTTCGTCACAACTCACGATTTGGCTACGCCCTACGCTGGTGAATGGAATCTCAACATTCAGCAGCAAATCTCCAAAGGCGCAGCGATTGAAATCGGCTATGTAGGAAGCAAAGGAACGCGCCTCGTCCGCCTGTACGACGCGAACCAGGACGACATCAACACGAATTACGGCGAGATCGACACGTTTGCCACTAACTCCGCTTCCACCTATAACGCTCTCCAGGTTCAGGCGCGCTTCAACAACTGGCATCGCTTCTCCGGTTTCTCCGCCTACGTTTTTTCCAAATCGCTCGATGGCGCTTCCGATGGTATCGATTTCAATTTCTCAAGCGCCGCATTCCCGCAAAACTCAGACGACTTGCAAGCTGAGAAGGGCCCGTCGACATTCGACGCCAGGCATCGCTGGACCACCGCGCTCAACTACTCCGTTCCGATCTGGAGCAGGTTACCTTCTCGCCTTGCGCAGGGATGGGGCTGGAACACGATCGTCACCGTTATGTCTGGTCAACCGATTGGGATCATTACACCGAATGGCATATTCAACGCCGATAGCTCGGACAATTTTCATCAGCGGCCTGACGTGGTTCCCGGTGTTAACCAGATTCTTGGCGGCAATCCCGCGAACGGTTACATCAACCCGTTTGCCTTCGCCTTGCCTGCCGGCAACTTCGGCGATCTGGGCCGCGACGCTGTGTATGGACCTGGATTCTGGAACATTGATTTCTCCGTAACCAAAGATACGAAGCTTACTGAGCGATTGAATCTCCAACTCCGCGCCGAGTTCTTTAACATATTCAATCATCCACAATTCGCGCTTCCCGGCGGTACGGTTGCGCCGCCCTTACCGGGAATGACACTTCCACAAGCCTTGGCTGCCTGTCCAGGCTGTTCCTCGACTTCCACGCCCGACGTCGCGCAGGGTAATCCAGGTCTTGGTGGAGGCGGCCCGCGGGTGATCCAGTTCGCCGCGCGTCTCCAATTCTAATTTTTGCGGAGGCGTCAGTGGCCTTGCCGCATTGTTGCCGCGCTGCTAAAATTTGTGCACGAAACGCGTGAAACTCTCGCACATCTCCTGTATCTTTCTTTTGATGGTCACACTGTCCGCGCGCGCTGCCGATGACTCGATCGAAAAGCTTGCCGTTGCGCCGGATTGCGCCCGCGGACTCGACTGGATCGGCAAAAATGCCGACTGGGTCACCCAGCAGCAAATCCAGCTCACCGAAATTCCCGCTCCTGAATTTAGCGAAGGCCAGCGCGCCGAATTCGTCAAAAAACTCCTGGAATCCGCTGGACTCAAGGCTCGTATCGACAAAACCGGCAACCTGATTGCCGAACGTCCCGGCTCAGAATCGAAGTCAGTAATCCTTCTTGCCGCGCATCTCGACACCGTTTTCCCAGCATCAACCGACGTGAAAGTAAAGCACGACGGCAATCGCCTGAACGCGCCCGGTATTGCCGACAACGGCGCTGGCCTCGCCGCACTCGTGGGTCTGGCGCGTGCGCTTTCCGAATCGCGCATCCGCACGACGAAAACAATCGTGCTGGCTGCCGACGTCGGCGAAGAAGGCGAAGGCAATCTCCGCGGGATTCGCGCGTTAGTCGAGGATTACGGCCAGCGTCTTGCGGCCGTCATCGCTATCGATGGCGCTTCAATGGAACATGTCACCACGCAAGGAATAGCCTCGCAGCGCGTCGAGGTGGAAATCGTCGGCCCCGGCGGACACAGTTGGTCTGATTTCGGTGCACCCAATCCGATCACCGCGCTCGCTCGCGCCATGGTGAAGTTTTCTTCCGTGCCGGTTCCGGAGAGTCCGCGCAGCTCCTACAATTTCGGCGTCATCGAAGGTGGTACTTCCGTGAATTCCATTCCCACCAGCGCCTCCGTCAAAGTCGATCTGCGCTCGGAACAGGAATCGCAAGTAAGAGTGATGGAGTCGGCGCTGAAAGAGGCGGTGCAATCCGGAGTGAGAGAAGAAAATGCTGTTGCGCGAGCAAATAGCGACCCGCTGAAAGCAACTCTCCGCTCGCTGGGCGTGCGCCCCTCCGGCAAACTTCCCGATAATTCCCCTCTGCTCGATACCATTCGCAGCGTTGACGCTTTTCTCGGCAGCCGCTCACGCCTGGAAAGTAGTTCCACCGACGCAAATATTCCTCTTTCGCTCGGCATCCCAGCAGTATCGATCGGTGGTGGTGGAAAAGGCGGCGGCTCACACACCCCCGCGGAATGGTATGACGCAACCGGACGCGAAGCCGGACTTAAACGCCTCTTCCTAATTACGGTCGCCCTCGCCGGGACCCAGCCCTGATGTTCGAAAAGATTCGAAACCTTGCCGCAATCCTTATCGTGCCCGTGCTTTCGTTGGTATTTGTGTCGCGTCGCCCTATTCACGCGAACGCTGAAGGACTCCCTTTCAAACGGGTTCCATCGCCTCCGGCGGCTCAACCTCCGGCAGATCTGGTTATAGAAAACGCCATCGTCGCCACCTTCGACGAAAATCATCCCCGCGCCAGTATGATTGCAATTCGCGGCGAAAAGATTGTGGCCGTCGCCTACAACATCAGCGACGCCATCAAGTCCGAACAAACCGCCGACGTGGAAGCCCTGATCGGTCCAAACACGCGCGTAATCGATCTCCACAAACAATTCGTCATGCCCGGTTTCAACGATGCCCACATTCATCTTTTTTCGGGCGCCTACGCGAAGTTGCAGATTGATTTCACCGGCGTGCGATCGATAGCCGAATTTCAAGACCGCATTCGCGCGCACTTGAAGGATTACAAGCGCGGTGAATGGATTCTCGGAGGCGGATGGGATCACACTCTGTGGCCCGAAAAGAAATTTCCCACGCGCCAGGACCTCGACGCCGTGTCTCCGGATCACCCCATGGTTTTCGGTCGACTCGACGGCCACGTGGCCGTCGCAAATTCGCGTGCCCTTAAAATCGCGGGCGTCACGCGCAACACTCCAGATCCTCCCGGCGGCCATATTGAAGGCGACACAAAATCCGGGCCCACCGGAATACTCGAAGAATCCGCCGCGATGTCACTGGTTTACGCGCGCATCCCTAGTTACTCCACGGAGCAGCGGCGTCGCGCGTTTCAACTCGCCATGGACGAGGCTGTGCAATACGGCGTCACTTCCGTGCAGGACAATTCCGTGATGGATGCAGATGACCGCGCGAATTATGGCTGGCAGAATTTTTTGATTCTGGACCAGCTCAAGCGGGAAGGGAAGTTGAAATTCCATATTACTGAGTGGCTTCCATTCCTCGCTCCGGTTTCGCGTTTGGAAGAAATGAGGCGCTTCGGTGGCAGCTCCACTCCGGAAAATCCGGGTGACCCCTGGCTCAAGACCGGACAAGTGAAGCTAATTATGGATGGTTCGCTCGGTTCGCGAACTGCCGCGATGCTCGCACCATACTCGGATGACCCCCGCACCTCTGGAATTCTTGAAATCGATCCCGACCGGCTGAAACAAATGGCCATCGAGCGCGACCGCGCAGGATTTCAACTTGGCTTTCACGCCATCGGCGATCGCGCAAATCGCGTGGCGCTTGATACTTTTGCGGCCGTCCTGGAAGCGAATGGCCCGCGAGACCGCCGCGATCGCATCGAGCACGCCCAAGTCGTCGAAGCCGGCGATTTCGAGCTCTTCGGAAAACTTAGCATCATCGCTTCCATGCAGCCCGCGCATCTTCTAGATGACGCGCGTTGGGCCGCTGACCGCCTTGGTCCAGAGCGTTCGCGCGGTGCTTATGCCTGGCGCACGATGGAAAAAAATGGCGGGCGGCTCGCCTTTGGCACGGATTACCCGGTGATCCCGATCAATCCGCTTCGCGGAATTTATGCCTGCGTGTCGCGCCGCATGATCGACGGCACGCCCAAGCGTGGCTGGCAGCCGCAAGAACACTTGCACTCGAAAGATTGTTTCCGCGCGTACACCGTGGGCTCCGCCTACGCCGAGTTCGAAGAACGGCGGAAGGGAATCATCGCGCCCGGCATGTTGGCGGACATCGTCGTTTATCCCAAGGACCTGAACGAAGCGCAGCTGGAAGACCTCTTCGAAATTCCGGTAGTTATGACGATCGCCGGAGGCGAAATCGTCTACCAGCAAGCTAAGCCGTAGTTATCAATTTATTTCCGTGGGATTTACTTCTCTACTTCGATCGATTGTATTTCGCCGTCATAGTTCTTGCGATCGACGGTTACGAAAGTGATTTTTGCCGTCTTTCCGTTCAGATCTGTGCAGGGTCGGAATTCGCCGGCCTCAAAAGGGACATCTTCCGAGATTTCCACGCGGGTATAGTCGCGCGCATGCAATTTGAATCTGCCATTATTAGCCGAAATCTTCAGCGTCAGTTCAACGCCCGAACAAGCCACGTCGTCCACGGGCCCCTCCGCATCGATCTTCACGTGCTCCGCGGAAACTGGATTGATCGGGACTCGCGCGCCTGAAAAGGGAAGCGCGAAAACAAACGCGCTGATAGCACCAATTAGAAGTAACTTCGACATACGCGTCGAGATTATTGCTGAATCTGTTTCATCACGTCAAATTCGAGTCGTCGCTGGCCGTTTTGCCGTCTTGCCACTGCCGCACGCGCCGCTTACACTCTCTGCTCCATGCTCAGCAAACGCTTGCGCGCCGATCTTGCTTTGGGTTTCTGCGCGCTGATTTGGGGCGCCACATTCGTCGCGGTGAAAGACGCCCTCGCCGATGTATCCGTAATTGTTTACATCGCCGTGCGCTTCGCGCTAGCCGCAGCAGCCATGGCGATTTTCTTCCGGCGCTCCCTGCGCGGGATAACCGGCAAAGCCGTGTGGGCCGGCGCTCAAATCGGCTTCTGCATGTTTACCGCCTACGTGTTTCAAACCGCCGGACTGAAGTACACCACGGCTTCGAAAGCCGCCTTCATCACTGGCTCGAGCGTCGTGATCGTTCCGCTGCTCCTGGCCGTTTTTGGTCGCCGTAGGATAAATGTCTGGATTTGGGCTGGCGCCCTCGCAGCGTTAGTCGGCCTGTATTTTCTCACCGTGCCACCAGAAGGTTTCAGCGGACTAAATCGGGGCGATCCCATCGTGTTCGGCTGCGCCGTGATGTTTGCGGTCCACATGATTCTGATCAGCCGACACGTCGAGCACCACTCCGTGGGAGCCCTGGCTGTTGTGCAGGTCGCCACCTCTGCAATTCTTGCCACCGTAGCGCTCCCGTTTTTAGCCGTCACCGGTTTGGAACCGCCGCGTCTTGTCTGGACCGGCCATTTAATCTTTGCCGTTCTCGTCACCGCCATCGGCTCCACCGCCATCGGCTTTTCGTTTCAAACCTGGGCGCAGCAATATGCTTCCCCAAGTCACACCGCAATCCTGATTAGCTTGGAGCCCGTTTTCGCGGCAATCACTTCCTGGCTTCTTGCGCGGGAACATCTGGGAGGCCGCGTGCTGCTAGGTGCGGCCTTAATTCTTGTAGGTATTTTGCTAGCCGAGCTTAAAGGCCACGCCCCCGCAATCGCCCCGGAGTCGCTGGAACCCGCCATCAGTGACGGCGAAGATTCCTAGCAGCAAGAGCGAATGCTGATCGAAGCTGTGCGGAATCTCACGTCAGCAGGATCGATCCAGGATGTGCCTTTGTAGCGGCGGCCTTCAGGCCGGCGGGTTTACCGTAGGCGTTAGTTGCGCTGCAGATGTGGCTGCTTGTGGAACTTCACGTCAACAGGGTCGTACATCACCGGCTGTTTCAGATTCTTCCTTTCAAAATTCGAGATGTGTTGGTCGTGCACCAGCGTGAGCCCGATATCGTCTAGGCCGCGCAACAAACAATCGCGACGAAATGGATCGATCTCGAACGAATACCGTAACCCGCTATCGTCGGTCACAACTTGCTGCTGCAGATCCACGGTCAGCCGATAGCCCTCTTTCTCGGCTCTCTTGAAGAGTTCGTCCATCTGCTCGTTGGACAGCGTGACCGGCAAAATCCCGTTCTTGAAGCAGTTGTTATAAAAAATGTCTGCATAACTTGGAGCCAGAATCGCACGGAATCCATAATCCAGAATCGCCCAAGGCGCATGCTCGCGGCTCGACCCGCACCCGAAGTTCGCGCGCGCCAGCAACACAGACGCGCCTTTATATCGCGGCTGGTTCAAAACAAACTCTGGATTCGGATTCTCACCCGGCAAATAGCGCCAATCATAAAACAACACGCGCCCATATCCTTCGCGCGTAAGGAATTTCAAAAATTGCTTCGGCACCATCTGGTCCGTATCAACGTTCACGCGATCGAGCGGCCCAGCCAGCCCCGTGTGTTTTATGAATGGTTCCATCTATTCCGCTCCATCCGCATTCTTCCAGTCGCGAATATCCACAAAATGCCCTTCGATCGCCGCGGCCGCCGCCATCATAGGGCTCACCAAATGAGTCCGCCCGCCCTTGCCCTGCCGCCCTTCGAAATTTCGATTTGACGTGCTCGCGGAACGCTCGCCGCTCGGCAGCACATCATCATTCATCCCGATGCACATGCTGCAACCGGCGTCGCGCCATTCAAATCCCGCGTCGCGAAATATTTTGTCCAACCCTTCAGTTTCCGCTTCCACCTTAACGCGCCGTGACCCCGGCACTACCAGCGCCTGTTTCAAATCTTTCGAGACATGCTTTCCGGCCACCACCTTCGCCGCCGCGCGCAAATCCTCAATGCGCGAATTCGTGCACGACCCAATGAACACGCGGTCCACCGAAATATCTTCAATCGGCGTTCCGGCTTTCAGTCCCATGTAAACCAACGCGCGCGAAGCCGCCTCGCGGTCAACCGGATCGTTGAACGACGAAGGGTCAGGCACCCGATCCGTCACTTGCGTAACCATCCCCGGATTCGTCCCCCAAGTAACCATGGGCGCCAGTTCATTCGCGTTCAGCGTCAAACTGTCATCAAACCTCGCACCAGGATCAGTGGCAAGCGAACGCCAGTGGTCCACCGCAACTTGAAAATCCCCTCCGCGCGGAACGAACGGCCGGCCCTCCAGATATGCAAATGTAGTTTCGTCCGGCGAAACCATCCCGGCCCGCGCTCCGCCTTCGATGGTCATGTTGCACATCGTCATGCGCCCTTCCATCGACAATCCGCGCACCGCTTCGCCCGTATATTCGAAAACGTACCCGGTCCCGCCCGCAATTCCGATCTTGCCAATCACCGCGAGAATGAAGTCTTTCGCGGTAACGCCGCGCGGGCGCTTCCCGTTGATTTCAATCTTCATCGTTTTGGATTTGAACTGCGTCAGGCACTGCGTGGCCAGAACGTGTTCGATCTCGCTGGTCCCAATGCCAAACGCCAGCGCCCCAAACGCGCCATGCGTCGAAGTGTGGCTATCCCCGCAGACAATCGTTTGCCCCGGCTGCGTGATGCCAAGCTCCGGCCCGATAATGTGAACGATCCCTTGATTCTTGCTGTGCATGTCAAACAGATGCACGCCGTGCTCTTCGCAATTTCGTGCGAGCGCCTCAAACTGGCCCAGCGCATCCGCGTCCAGCACCGGCAGTAAACGGTTTTTTGTCGAAACGGAATGGTCCATCACCGCGAAAGTAAGCTGTGGCTGCCGAACTTTGCGTCCCGCGGCCTTCAATCCCGCAAATGCTTGCGGAGAGGTGCCTTCATGAATCAGGTGACGGTCGATGTAAATTAAAGTGGGTTGTCCAGGTTCTTCGCGGACGGTGTGCGCTTCCCATATCTTTTCGTAGAGAGTGCGAGCTGCCATACGGTTGGTTTTTCCGCCTGCGGGGATACCGCCCCGAATCGAACAGCCGGAGGATTAGTTCGCCGGCGATTCCCATTGTAACAAGCCTGTCACAATTCCGCCAACCGGGTTATCAACGCGCGCGGCGCACCAGATTGCTACTTGAAACAGCGTGGGGGAACTAGTTGGAAGGAGAAGGCAGGTTCAGCCGCTTCACTAGATTTTGAAATCTTGCGTCCTCGTGGAGCGAATCGAAATGGTCATCCGAACTTAGGAACGGCATTTGGCTCTCGCGTTGTTGATACGCCGTTTCCAGCCAAAGCATGGCGTTAGTCGCGTCGTCCAATCCGGCGAAAACAGAAGCCATTTCAAATGAAGATACATAATGTTTCTTCGATAATTCCGTCAATTGGACGATTAACTTGCGAGCTTCTTCGTTCTGTCCTAGGCGCGCATAAATGAAAGCCGCTCCCGCCAGTCCAGTAGGATCGCTCGGCGAAACAGCGATCACTTTTTTGTACTCCTCGAGCGCTTGCGGCCAGTTCCGTTGGTTTTCGTACACTCCGGCCAACGAAATATGGGCCGGGATAAAGTTGGGATCCATTTCCAGCGTACGCTGATCAAGCCGCATCGCGTCATCCAGCCTGCCGGCATGCCGGTACCGTGACGCCAGCGTCGTATTAATTGCCAGTGATAAAGGATCGATCTGCTGCGCCGCTGCGGCCTGCTCCACCGATTCAGGAAAGCGCAACATCGCCGTCAGAAAGTAGCTGTACCACTGGTGCGCCGTCGCATAATTCGGATTCAGTTCGATCGCGCGACGAAATTCTTCCTCCGACTGCTTCCAGTTCCAATCGTAATAAAACTCCACCAGCGCCAGCGCCGCGTGCCCCTCCGCAATATTGGGGTCCAGCTCGATTGCCTTGGAAGCGTTCGCGTGCGCTTTTGAA